>NZ_JBAUJB010000235.1:0-24092 GCF_049683355.1 Mycobacterium sp. | reverse complement strand
GTCGAACACCGCGTCGGCCCCGGCGCCGCCGGTGTGGTCGGCCATGAACGCAGGCACGTCGACGCCGCCCGGGTTCAGGGTGGTGGCGCCGAGCGCCTCGATGGCGGCCCGCCGGGTGGGCGAGGGCTCGACGACGAACACGTTCTCGAGTCCTTTGCCCCGCAGTGCGAACCACAGACCGATGCCGATCGGGCCCGCACCGAAGACCATCGCGGTGTCACCGGGGTGTACCTCACCGAGCGTCGCGGCGTGATAGGCCACCGACATCGGCTCGACCAGCGCGCCGAGTTCCAGCGACACGTTGTCGGGCAGCTTGTGCAGCATGCTCGTCGGGACGACGGTGTATTCGGCCATCCCGCCGTCGGACATCAGGCCGTGAAACCCGATCTGCCGGCAGACGTTGTAGTTGCCGGCCCGGCACGGGCCGCAGTGACCGCATTTGTAGATCGGCTCGACGGCGACCCGGTCGCCCTCCTTCCAGCCGCTGACGCCGGCACCGACGGCGGTGATGGTGCCGGAGAACTCGTGCCCGAGCGTCAGCGGCAGCTCCTGCCCGGTCAGCGGGTGCGGCTGGGTCGGGACGAAGATCGGGCCGGCGTAGTACTCGTGCAGGTCGGTGCCGCAGATCCCGTTGAAGCCGACCTCGAGCTTGACGGTCCCCGGCCTGACGTCCGGTTCGGCGACGTCGTCGATCTCGACCTTGTTCGGTCCGTAGTACACAGCTGCTCTCATGCCTACATGTGTATGTGACCGCTGCCACACTCCGAAAGAGTTGCAGGGGGTTGCAGGGCCGGTTGCAACCTTTCGCAACTCTTGTCACCCGGGCCAGTGAGGTGTGTCCTGGCTCACATGACTTCCACTCTCGAATCTCGGACGACTCCCGATCTGACCCCGCAAGAACGTGTCGACGCCTGGCTGGCCGATTTCGAGGCGGCGCTGGCCGTCCGCGACATCGAGCGGGTCACCGCGATGTTCGCCGTCGACAGCTTCTGGCGCGACCTGGTGTCGTTCACCTGGAACCTCAAGACCCTCGAGGGCCGCGACCAGATCGCCGACATGCTCGGCGCGCGGTTGGTCGGCACCGACCCGTCGAGCTTCCGCACGCGGGAGGAACCGACGCAGGAGGGCTCCGGGGAGGACGCCGTCATCTCGGCGTTCATCGAGTTCGAGACCGGTGCCGGGCGCGGCGTCGGCCACCTGCGACTACGCGGTGATGCGGGAACGGACAAAGCCTGGACGCTGTTGACCGCGCTTCAGGAACTCAAGGGTCACGAGGAGCCCAAGGGGCCCAACCGTGTCCTGGGTGCGGTGCACGGCGACGACCCGGATCCGCGGTCGTGGGCCGAGAAGCGCGAGGCCGAGGACGCCGAGCTGGGCCGCACCATCCAGCCGTACGTGTTGGTGATCGGCGGCGGACAGGGTGGCATCGCGCTCGGTGCCCGGCTGCGTCAGCTCGACGTGCCCGCCATCGTCGTCGACCGTCATGAGCGCCCCGGTGACCAGTGGCGCAAGCGGTACAAGTCGCTGTGCCTGCACGACCCGGTCTGGTACGACCACCTGCCGTACATGCCGTTCCCGGCGAACTGGCCGGTGTTCGCGCCGAAGGACAAGATCGGCGACTGGCTGGAGTTCTACACCCGGGTGATGGAGGTGCCGTACTGGTCGAAGACGACGTGCCTGTCGGCGAACTACGACGAGGCCGAACAGCGGTGGACGGTCGAGGTGGACCGCGACGGGGAGCGGCTCACGCTGCATCCCACCCAGCTGGTGCTGGCCACCGGGATGTCCGGCAAGCCGAACGTCCCGACGTTGCCGGGCCAGGAGTTGTTCCGCGGCGACCAGCACCACTCCAGCGCACATCCCGGACCCGACGCCTACGTCGGCAAGAAGGCCGTGGTGATCGGCTCGAACAACTCCGCCCACGACATCTGCAAGGCGCTCCACGAGAACGGCGTCGACGTGACGATGGTGCAGCGATCCTCGACCCACATCGTCCGCTCCGACAGTCTGATGGAGATCGGTCTCGGCGCGCTGTACTCGGAGCAGGCGGTCGAGTCCGGTATGACCACCGAGAAGGCGGACCTGACGTTCGCGTCGCTGCCGTACCGGATCATGCACGAGTTCCAGACCCCGCTGTATGACCAGATGCGCGAACGCGACAAGGACTTCTACGACCGCCTCGAGGCAGCAGGATTCGAGCTGGACTGGGGCGCCGACGGTTCCGGGTTGTTCATGAAGTACCTGCGCCGCGGGTCGGGCTACTACATCGACGTCGGCGCGTGCGAGATGGTCGCCGACGGCAGGATCAAGCTGGCCCACGGCCAGGTCGAGCGCCTGACCGAGGACTCGGTGGTGCTCACCGACGGCACCGAACTGCCCGCCGACGTCGTCGTCTACGCCACCGGCTACGGCTCGATGAACGGCTGGGCAGCCGACCTGATCGGCCAGGACGTCGCCGACAAGGTGGGCAAGGTGTGGGGCCTGGGCAGCGACACCCCCAAGGATCCGGGGCCGTGGGAAGGCGAGCAACGCAACATGTGGAAGCCCACCCAGCAGCCCAATCTGTGGTTCCACGGCGGCAATCTGCACCAGTCGAGGCACTACTCGCTGTATCTGGCGCTGCAGCTCAAGGCCCGTCACGTCGACATGGCCACCCCGGTCTACGGGCTGGCCGAGGTGCACCACCTGAGCTGACGGCCGACCGGTTGCGCAGAATGGGGGGGTGACCGACGCTCCCGCGCAGACCGACAGCGACCCGTACCTCTGGCTCGAGGAGGTCACCGGTGACGACGCGCTGGCGTGGGTCCGTAGGCACAACGAACCCACGGTTGCCGAACTGGGTGGTGACCGCTTCGAGCAGATGCGGTCCGAGGCGTTGGAGGTGCTCGACACCGACACCCGGATCCCCTATGTGCGTCGTCGGGGCGAGTTCCTCTACAACTTCTGGCGGGACGCGGCCAACCCGCGCGGGTTGTGGCGGCGCACCACGCTCGAGAGCTACCGCAGCGAGAAGACCGAGTGGGACGTCGTCATCGACGTGGACCAGCTGGCTGCCGAAGACGACGTCAAGTGGGTGTGGGCCGGCGCCGACGTCATCGATCCCGACCACACGCTGGCGCTGATCAGCCTGTCGCCAGGCGGCTCGGACGCCGCGGTGGTGCGCGAGTTCGACATGCGCACCCGCGAGTTCGTCGACGGCGGCTTCGCGCTGCCCGAGGCCAAGTCGCAGATCAGCTGGGAGGACGAGGACACCGTCCTGGTCGGTACCGATTTCGGGGAGGGCTCACTGACCGAGTCCGGCTATCCGCGGGTGGTCAAGCGGTGGCGGCGGGGCCGGCCGCTCACCGACGCCGAGACCGTGTTCAGTGGGGCGCCGACGGATGTCGTCGTCGCGGCGTCCGTCGATCGCACCGTCGGCTTCGAACGGACGATGGTGAGTCGGGCGCTGGACTTCTTCAACGAAGAGGTCTACGAGTTACGTGCCGGTGAGCTGATCCGGATCGACGTCCCGACCGATTCGAGCATCTCGGTGCATCGCGACTGGCTGCTGATCGAGCTGCGCACCGACTGGTACCACGGTGTCGACCAGTACGTCGCGGGATCACTACTGGCGGCGAACTACGAAGAATTCCTCGCCGGCACAGCCGAACTGCAGGTGGTGTTCACCCCCGACGAGCACACCTGCCTGCACCACTATGCGTGGACCCGCGACCACCTGGTCGTCGTCACGCTGGCCGACGTGGCCAGCCGCGTCGAGGTGTTCACCCCGGGGCCCTGGACCAGGGAGCCGGTGTCGGGACTGCCGGACAACACCAACACCGTCATCGTCGCCACAGACGATCTGGGTGACGAGATGTTCCTCGACTCTTCGGGTTTCGACACCCCGTCGCGCCTACGCCGCGGCACCGTCAGCGGCGCCCTCGGTTCCGGGACGCTCCCGGTGATCAAACGCGCCCCGTCGTTCTTCGATGCCGCCGACCTCGGGGTGAGCCAGCATTTCGCCACGTCCGACGACGGCACTGCGATCCCGTACTTCGTCGTCGGCCACCGACACCGCCGGGGCCCGGGTCCGACACTGCTCGGCGGGTACGGCGGTTTCGAGGTGGCCCGCACCCCGGGTTACGACGGAGTGCTGGGAAGGCTGTGGTTGTCCCGCGGCGGAACCTACGTGCTGGCCAACATCCGCGGCGGTGGCGAGTACGGGCCCGGCTGGCACACCCAGGCCATGCGCGCGGGCCGCCACCTGGTGGCCGAGGACTTCGCCTCGGTGGCAAAGGATCTGGTGACCCGTGACATCACGACGGTGGAGCAGCTGGGTGCGCAGGGCGGCAGCAACGGCGGTCTGTTGATGGGTATCATGCTCACGCAGTACCCGGAGTTGTTCGGCGCCCTGGTGTGCAGTGTCCCGCTTCTCGACATGCGCCGCTTCCATCTGCTTCTTGCCGGGGCCTCGTGGGTCGCCGAATACGGAAATCCCGATGACCCAGACGACTGGGAGTTCATCTCGAAATACTCTCCCTACCAGCATGTCTCGGGAAGCCGTCGATACCCTCCGGTGTTGATCACCACCTCCACCCGCGACGACCGGGTCCACCCCGGGCACGCACGGAAGATGACAGCGGCGCTGGAGGCGGCGGGCCAACCGGTTCGCTACTACGAGAACATCGAGGGCGGCCACGCGGGCGCCGCGGACAACGCACAGACCGCGTTCCGGGCGGCGCTCGTCTACGAGTTCCTGCTTCGGACGTTGTGTGAGGAGCCGTCATGACGCCGAGATTGCAGCCATGCAGCAAGTCACCGAGATGGGGCCTACTGGAATACCGTTCCGGCGCATGCGCTCTGATCGTGGCAGCGGTGCTGCTGTTGACCGGCTGCACCCAGCAGATCCAAGGCACCGCGGTGACGACCGCCGACTCCGGGCGGGCGGCGACGGGCGACGGCGGTGAGTGTGCGGAGGTCTCCGCCCCCCTTGCCGACATCCCGACCAAGGGAGCCCGGGAACCGCAACTGCGCATCCCCACCCCGTCCGGCTGGGAGCGCAACGACCTGATGGACAGCCAGATCATCCGCTACGCCATCGTCGCGAAGGGGCTGGCGTCCGGCAGATTCGCCCCCAACGCCGTCGTCACCCTCGAATCGGTGCGCGGCATCCAGCCCGCCGAGATCGTGTTCGAAGAGAACCGGTCCAACCTGGTACAGCTGATGGGCGCGTCCAACCTCGACACCGAGAGCAACACCACCTGCGGATTGCCTTCGGAGACCACCGATTACATCGCCCCGGCGATGGGCCCGGCCCCGCAACGCCCGGTCATCATGCATGCTGTCGTCGCCAGCGACGGGACCACGACGTACCTGGCGACGCTGACGATCCAGGCCGCCGCCGCCGACAACTCGGAGTACCGCGACGACGCGCAGGAGATCGTCGACGGGTTCCAGGTGCTGCTGCGGTGATGAGTGCACGCTGATGTCTGAGGGGTTGTTGCTCGCCGGCGCGCTGGCGTTGCTGCTCGCCGCGGTGGTCCCGGGAAGGGCCACACCTCAGCTGCCCAAGCGCGCCGTGAAACGACGGATCTACTGGACGGGCTCTTCTGTCGGCGGACTGCTGCTGTTCCTCGGCGGCCTGCCCGACATCCAGAGTTCCGTCGCGTTCGTCGCCGCGACGGTGATCCTGATGACCGGCTGGGCGTACTTCCGCACTCCGCACATCAAGATCGGCGGGCAGATCCGGTCGGCCTACGCCCCCTACCGGGAGCCCGACCCGCCGCCGGGCATGTAACGCCCGCCGTCCATGCGGACACTACGCCGGAGATGGTCGCGCTGTCTGAGAGCGGCCCGCGTCCGAGAGGATCGTCATGGCCGGCGTCACGAACAATGTCACCCACCACCCCGCCACCGACCGAATCAGTCCGGCAGCCGTGGAGCGCCTCGGTGGGGGGCTGGCCCGCTACGGGCTCGTCGTCGTCATAGCGTGGATCGGTGCGCTGAAGTTCACCGAGTTCGAGGCCAACGGCATCGCACCGCTCGTCTCCAACAGCCCGTTCATGAGTTGGGTGTACGAGGTGTTCTCGGTCGGCACCTTCTCGATGTTGCTCGGGGTGCTGGAACTGGGCGCCGCAGCGCTGATCGCCGTCAAACCGTGGTGGCCGAGAGTCTCGGTGGCGGGCAGCGCCATCGCCGTCGGCCTGTTCACCGCGACGCTGAGTTTCCTGTTCACCACACCCGGGGTGTTCGAGGCATCAGCGGGCGGCTTTCCCGTCCTGTCCTCGACGGGCCAGTTCCTGATCAAGGACGTTGCGCTGCTGGGCGTCGCCGTATGGACGCTGACCGACGCAATGCGCAGTTCCGGCGCTGACCGGCAGTACCCTCTCGCGTAGATGACCACATCTGTGGACGAGACCGACCTGATCGCCGCGCTGCGGGCGCGCGACGAATCGGCCTTCGCCGAGCTCGTCGACCGGCACACCCCAGCGATGCTGCGGGTGGCACGCGGGTATGTCGCCAGCCGCGAGATCGCCGAGGACGTGGTGCAGGAGGCCTGGATCGCGCTGCTGAAGGGCATCGACACCTTCGAGGGTCGGTCGTCGCTGCGCACCTGGTTGTTCACCGTGATGATCAACATCGCGAAGAAGCGGGGCATGCGCGACCGCAGGGAATTCGACGCCCAGATCGCCGCGTTCACCGGCGGCACCGTCGACCCGTCCCGCTTCCGCGACTCCGGCGACCAGTGGCCGGGCCACTGGAAGTCCGAGGAGATGCCCTCCCGGTTCCCCGAAACACCCGAGGGTTCGGCGCTGGGCGGTGAGTTGATGGCGGTCACCCGCCGCGCGCTGGACACACTGCCCGACCGTCAGCGCGTCGTGGTGACCCTGCGCGACGTCCTCGACATGGACTCCGACGAAGTGCGCAAGCTGCTCGACATCAGCGTCGCCAACCAACGCGTGCTGCTGCACCGCGGCCGGGCTGCCGTACGACAAGCCCTCGAGGACTATCTGAAAGAGGCGATGTGAGCCACGACGACATGGATTGCGACGAACTCGTCGAGCTGGTCACCGCCTATCTCGACGGCTCTCTGGATCCGGACACCCGGGCCCGGTTCGACGAGCACCTACTCGAATGCGACGGCTGCGAGAATTACCTGCAGCAGTTCCGGTCGACCGTGGCGACGCTCGGCGCGCTCGGCGACGACGAGATCGAGCCGGCGTTGCGCGGCAAGCTGCTCGACGCGTTCAGGAACTGGCACTAGTCGAACCGGGCCTGGCCGCGACCATCGCCCGGACCGTCTGTTGGAAAGCTCCGGTGGTGAAGCAGTTCGGCTCCGCGAACTCCTCCATGGTGATCGTGGAGTCCCAGGTCGCGTCCGCGGCCTGCCGCAACAGGGGTTTGGCCATCGCCAGCGCGTGCGGCGGCAGCGCGGCGATCCGGTCGCACCACCGGTCGGCCGCGGCCATCAACTCGTCTCGGGGGACGACCTCCTGCACCAGTCCCAGCTCCCGCCCGCGGTGTGCGTCGAGCGGAAGGCCGCCGGCGAAGAACGCGAACGCACCCTGGTAGCCGAGACGCCGGGTCAGCGCCCACGAGGTACCGACCTCGGGTATGAGTCCCAACCGACCGAAGGCCGGGACGATCAGTGCGTCCTCGGAAGCGATCACGACGTCGCACGTCAACGCCCAGGCGAGTCCGACTCCGGCGGCGGGGCCGTTCATCGCCGCCACGAATGCGGTGTCGCTGCGGGCGATCAGCCTTGCCACGCCTCCGAATTCGTACCGGATCCACCGCCAGATGTCGGTGGAGCCCTCCGCGTCACCGAGGCGTTCCTCGGCGAGACGCATCATTTCGAGGTCTCCACCCGCGCTGAACCCCCTTCCGGCTCCGGTGAGCACGACCGTGCGGATCTCGGGATCGGTGACGAGTTCGACCAGCGCAGCCTTGGTCTGGACGACCAGCGGCGCGCTGAGCACGTTGAGCCGTGCCGGTTCGTCGAGGGTCACGACCGCGGATCGGTCGCGGCGCACGACCCGGACGAAGCTGTCCGTCGCCTCGTTTCCCTGCCGGAGCAGCTCTTGGTAGATGCTCATGTGTCCTCCTCGTTCGGATCGTGGCGCAACGCCCGCCACGCAGCGTCGGCCAGCACGGTCGATTCGGTGCGTAGCGCCCCGCGTCGGCCGCGCGCCAGCCAGAGCCGGGCCAGTTCCTGGCTGGGGCCGAGCCACAACGCGTAGACCACGTCGGTGGGCAGCGCCCGCAACTGGCCCGCCGCCACCCCCCGGCGGAGCCATGCCTGTACGTGGCCGAAGAACCCGGCGTTGAGCTCGCGCAGGTCCGAGCCACCGGCGCGGCGCACACCGGAGCCTGCGACGTTGAACAGGAACTCGCCGCGGTCGGGGTGGTGCCGCACCCACCGCAGATGGCTGCGGACCGCGGACCGCACCCCCTCGGCCGGGTCGCGCGCCCGGTCCAGCGCGGCGGTGAACTCGCGCTGATAGTCGCCGAGAGCGTCGACGTACACCGCGGCGGCGAGGCCCTCTTTGCTGCCGAAGCGGTGGTACAGGGATCCCACGCTCGCACCCGAGCGGCGGCGGACGTCCTCGACCGAGGCGCCCTCGACACCCGCCTCGAGGAAGACCTGCAGCGCGACGTCGAGGATCTCGCGCCGTCGTGCATCGTCGGGCCTCGCCGTTCGTCCCACGACTAGAAGATAATTCTAGAATAGTATTCTAGTCAACCATTGCGCCCGATCTGCTCGACTCACCGGGGGCCGGGCGGTAGGACTGAACCGTGGCGACAGACTTCCAGACCGTGCTCTACAAGACCGAGGGACCGGTGGCGACCATCACGCTCAACCGTCCCGAGCAGCTCAACACCATCGTTCCGCCGATGCCCGACGAGATCGAAGCCGCGATTGGGCTCGCCGAACGCGATGCGGCGGTCAAGGTCGTCGTGCTGCGAGGCGCCGGGCGGGCGTTCTCGGGCGGATACGACTTCGGTGGCGGGTTCCAGCACTGGGGTGAGTCGATGAACACCGACGGACGGTGGGACCCAGGCAAGGACTTCGCGATGGTGAGCGCCCGGGAGACCGGACCCACGCAGAAGTTCATGGCGATCTGGCGGGCCTCCAAGCCGGTGATCGCGCAGGTGCACGGCTGGTGCGTGGGCGGAGCCAGCGACTACGCGCTGTGCGCCGACCTGGTGATCGCCAGCGACGACGCCGTCATCGGCACCCCCTACGCCAGGATGTGGGGCGCCTACCTGACCGGCATGTGGCTGTACCGGCTGTCTCTGGCGAAGGTGAAGTGGCACTCGCTCACCGGTGAACCGCTCACCGGAAAAGAGGCCGCCGCAGTCGAACTCATCAACGAGTCGGTGCCCTTCGAACAGCTCGAGGAGCGCGTGGCCGAGATCGCGGCCCGGTTGGCGAGCATCCCGCTGTCACAGTTGCAGGCGCAGAAACTCATCGTCAACCAGGCGTACGAGAACATGGGGCTGGCGTCGACCCAGACGCTCGGCGGGATCCTCGACGGCCTGATGCGCAACACCCCCGACGCCGAGCGGTTCATCAACACCGCCGCCACCGAGGGGGTGCGGGCCGCAGTCGAACGCCGGGACGGCCCGTGGGGCGACTACAGCCAGGCACCCCCGGAGCGGCGGCCCGACCCGTCCCATGTGATCAACCCCTGACTTCGCCGGAACGGTATTCCAGCAGGCCCTATCTCACAAAAGTCCTGCTGGAATACCGTTCCGGCGTAGTCTTTTCATTACGGAACCGTTTCGTTAGCATATGGGCATGGATGCGGTCGAGGTGCTGGTGGTGGGAGCGGGGCCGACGGGGCTGACGCTGGCGTGCTCGCTGCGCCTGCACGGGGTGTCGGTGCGGGTCGTCGACCGCGCCCCCGGCCCGGCGACCACCTCGCGGGCCAACTTCCTGCACGCCCGCGGATCCGAGGTGCTGGGCCGCATCGGCGCGTTGGGAACCCTGCCCGACGAGTCGCTGCGAGCCATGCGCATCACCAACTACTTGGGCGACCGCCCGTTGATGACGCTGGAGTTCGGCGACCCGAAGATGCACACCGCGGCGCCGCCGATGGTGGTGTCCCAGGCCAAGGTGGAGGCCGCGCTGCGTGCCCGCCTCGCCGAACTCGGCACCACCCCCCACTGGGGAAACGGGCTCACCGGACTGCGCCAGGAGCAGGACCACGTGGTGGCCGAACTGCAGGACGGGACGCCGATCCGGGCGGGCTGGATCGTCGGCTGTGACGGCACCTCGAGCACCACCCGCAAGCTGGCCGGCATCGAGTTTCCGGGCGTCAAGCTCTCCGAACGCTTCCTGCTCGCTGACGTGCACCTGGACTGGGACATCGACCGCGGCGGCACCAAAGGCTGGGTGCACCCCGATGGGATCGTCGGCGCGATGCCGATGCCCGACGACGAGGGCCGGGGTGATCTGTGGCGGCGTTCGTCTACGACCCCGGATACGCCGACAAGCCCAGCGAGAGCGACATTCTCGACAGAATCCGGCAGGTGGTCCCGGAACGGACCGGGCGCCGGGTCCACATCGGGGACGCCGAGTGGCTCTCGGTGTTCACCGTGCACCGCAGACTGGCCACCACCTATCGTCGCGGGCGGGTGTTCATCGCCGGGGACGCCGCTCATGCGCATGCGCCCTTCGGCGGCCAGGGCATGCTGACCGGCATCGGCGATGCCGAGAACCTGGCCTTCAAACTCGCGCTGGTGGTGCAGGACAAGGCCGGGGACCCACTCGTCGACACCTACGAAGCTGAACGCCGACCGCTGGCGACCGGGGTGCTGCGCGGCACCAGCGCGGTGACCCGGGTCAACGTCGCCCGCAACCCGGTCGGCCGGTTCCTGCGCGACCACGTCGCGCCGCGCATCTTCAGTCCGGCACTTGTGCAGCGCTGGCTCACCTACACCGCCTCCCAACTGTGGGTGAGCTACCGCAAGGGACCGCTGGGGGGAACCGGACGAAAGCCCCGCCCGGGTGACCGGATTCCCGACATGGCTTGCGGCAGAGGCGATGACACCCCGACGACGCTGCACCGCGAGTTGGGTGGGCAGTGGGCGCTGCTGCGGCCCGCCGCGACGTCGGCGACCCGGTGCGTCGAGGTGGCCCGCGGCCACCTCGGCGAGCGCGTCGGGATCCTGACCCACGAGGGCGCCGAGGCGATGCTGGTCCGTCCGGACGGCCACCTGGCGTGGCGCGGCGACACCGGCCGGGCTTCGGGTTTGAACCGTTGGCTCACTGAGGCTTTCACCGACGGCGCGGCGCGGTGACGGCACCAGCCGGACGGGGAAGGCCACGAGACGGCGCCACCGATATCGCGATTCTGCGCGCCGGGCTGGAGCTGTTCATCGAGCGGGGGGTCGAGGGCGCCAGCATCGAGCGGATCGCCAAGAACGCGGGCGTGGGCAAGCCGACGATCTACCGGCGGTGGGCCAACAAGGAAGAGCTGATCGCCGCCGCGATGGAGACGCTGCTCGTCGACGAGGCAGGGTGGGCTTCCCAGGAAGCGATCGACACCGAGTCACCGTATGCCCTGGTGGAGGCCGCGATCGACCGGGCCGCTGACACCGTCACCACGGTGCAGTATCGCGCGCTGGTGGCTCGGGTGTTCGGGTCGGCGGTGAGCCACCCGCAGCTGATGGCCACCTACTGGCAGCGCTACATCCTGCCGCGCCGCAGGCTGGCGGCGGCGTTGCTCGCACGGGCCCGCGAACTGGGCACGGTCGCCGACGACGTCGATTTCGACGTGGCCATCGACATGATGGTGGGCGCGGTGACCTATCGCGTGCTGCAACCCGACCCACCCGACGTCGACGAGATGCGCCGCTATCTGCGGGCGGTGTACCGGCAGATCGGACTGCTACCGCCGTTGAGCGGCTAACCCCGCTGTTGGTGCCAGCGGTCCAGCAGCGCCGGGATCTCGGCCATCAGAAAGCCGTAGAAGTCCCGCATCTCGGCGAGACGCTCCCTGGCCAAGCCACCGTCGTCGGTGGCCTCGAAGCCCGCGTCGGCCGCGTCCAGCATCGCGCGCATCGTCTCGTTCTTACTGGTGAAAAGCACCGACCAGGCATCGCTGGGAAGCCGGAAGTGCTCGCGTCTGCTTCCCCGGACCGGGACCCGTTCGGCGAGTCCGACCGAGGTGAGCATCTTCAGCGCCCCCGAGATCGATCCGGCACTGGCCTGCAACGTCTCGGCGAGCTCGGCCATGGTCACACTGGGTTGCTCGGTGAACAGCAGTGTCGCCAGGACGCGCGCGGTCATCCGCTGCAGCCCGTGGCTGGTGAGGACGAGCGCCAGTTCCTCGGCGGCCTGCTGCGACTCCGGCGACGTGGGCGGTACAACCAACGACGAAACCTCCCCATCCAGAATGCTCTTCAATAATTTCTGAAATTCTAGTACAGTCCTTTCCGGCGCTCCGGGAAGTCTGGTCGGAAAAGTGGATCACCCCCTACCCGCGAAAGGGCGCACCGGAGCCGATGAACACCACCCCGCACGTCATCGACGTTCGGCAACTGACCTACACATACCCGAAAACGTCCGAACCCGCGTTACGTGGCATGGATTTCACCGTGAGCCCCGGCGAGATCTTCGGGTTCCTGGCCCCCAGCGGAGCCGGCAAGTCCACCACCCAGAAGCTCCTCATCGGCCTGCTGCGCGGCCACGGCGGTCAGGCGTTGGTGTGGGGAAAGGATCCGCTGGACTGGGGATCCGACTACTACCAGCGCATCGGGGTGTCGTTCGAACTCCCCAACCACTACCTGAAGTTGACCGGCGCCGAGAACCTGCGGTTCTTCGCCTCGCTGTACGACGCCCCGGTGCGGGATCCGCGGGAACTGCTGGCCGCCGTCGGACTCGCCGAGGTGGCCGACACTCGAGTCGGCAAGTACTCCAAGGGAATGCAGATGCGGCTGACCTTCGCCCGGTCGTTGCTCAACGACCCTGAGCTGCTGTTCCTCGACGAACCGACATCGGGCCTGGATCCGGTCAACGCACGCACGGTCAAGGACATGATCCTCGACCTCAAGGCCCGCGGCCGCACCATCTTCCTCACCACCCATGACATGGCCACCGCCGACGAACTCTGCGACCGGGTGGCGTTTGTCGTCGACGGCCGCATCGTCGCCCTGGACAAGCCCGCGGAGCTCAAGATCGCGCGCAGCCGCCGCCTGGTGCAGGTCGGCTACCGCAACCCGCAGGGGGTGCTGCAGAGCGCCGAGTTCCGGATGGACGGCCTGGCCGACGATCACGAATTCCACGCCGTGCTACGCGATCACCACGTGGAGACCATTCACAGCAGAGAAGCCAGCCTCGACGACGTGTTCGTCGACGTCACCGGCAGGAGCCTGGTATGAGCAGGTGGACAAGCGCGTTGCGGCTGGAGACCACCACCCAGGTGCGCCAACGGTTCCTGCACGCCGCGGTGCTCTCCGGCCTGCTGTGGCTGACACTGCTGTTGCCGATGCCGGCGCACGTGCGGCCCATCGTCGAGCCCTACGTGCTCGTCGGCGACATCACGATCATCGGGTTCTTCTTCATCGGCGGCTCGGTGTTCTTCGAGAAGCAGGAGCGCACGCTGGGCGCGGTGATCTGCAGCCCGCTGCGGTTCTGGGAGTACCTCTCGGTGAAAATCACCGTGCTGATGGCTGTTTCGGTGTTCGTCGCGCTGGTCGTGGTGGGCCTGACCCACGGCGTGGGTGCCGAGATGGTGGCGGTGGTGGCCGGGGTCGTGCTGGGGACGCTGGTGATGCTGCTGGCCGGGTTCGTCTCGTCGCTGCCGTTCTCGTCGGTCAGCGACTGGTTCCTGTCGACGACGGTGCCGCTCGCGATCCTGGCGCTGCCGGTGCTGTATCTGTCCGGAGTGTGGCCGAACCCCGTGCTGTACCTCATCCCCACGCACGGACCGCTGCTGCTGTTCGGCGCCGCGTTCGATCAACTCACGCTCGCGCCGTGGCAGATCGGCTACGCGCTGGGATATCCCCTTGTGTGCGCCGCCGGTCTGTACTGGCTGGCGAGAACCTTGTTCGTCCGGTACGTCGTCGAGCGGTCGGGGGTGCTGTGATGGCAACCTCGACGTTGGCACCGCACTCCTGGGCTGCATTCGGCCGCAACGACATCCGTGGCACCTACCGCGATCCGCTGCTGATCATGCTGGTCTTCGCCCCGGTGATCTGGACCGTCGGCACCCGCGTGCTGGTCCCGCCGCTGACCGAAACCCTGGCCCGGCGCTACGACTTCGACCTGGTGTCCCACTACCCGCTGGTGCTCACCGCGATCCTGCTGTTGACCAGCATCATCATCGTCGGGGGCCTCGGCGCCTTCCTGGTCCTCGACGAGGTCGACGCAGGCACCCTGACTGCACTACGGGTCACCCCGGTGTCGCTGGGGACCTTCTTCGCCTACCGCGCAACCATCGTCGTGGCTGTCACCACGGTGTACGTGGTGGCGACGATGTCGCTCAGCGGGATCCTGCGACCGGGCCTCACCGCGGCGATCATCCCGATCGGCGTGGTGGCCGGGCTGTCGTCGGTGGTGACGCTGCTGCTCATCGTGGCCGTGGCGAGCAACAAGATCCAGGGCATCGCGGTGATGCGCCTGCTGGGCATCATCATCGCCGGACTGCCCTGCCTGCCCTGGTTCGTCGACTCGGCGTGGAACCTGGCCTTCGGCGTGCTGCCCCCGTACTGGGCGGCCAAGGCGTTCTGGGTCGCTGACGCCCACGGCACCTGGTGGCCGTACCTGCTCGCAGGCGTCGTCTACAACCTGGCCGTCAGCTGGCTGCTGCTGCGACGCTTCATCGCCAAGAACACCACTTGAGGCTCAGTCGGACCGGCGCCCGAGCCCACCGATCATCGACGCGATCACACCGAGCACCACCAGGGCGCCACCGGCCATCAGGGTGAGGTTGAGCCAGTGGTGCAGGCTGCCCTCGGCCTGGGCCACCATGACCTCGGCGACGGTCCGGATGTCTCCGGTGGTGCGATTCAGCGCGCCTTCCAGGTGCCGGCGGCCCACCTCGATCCCCGCCCATCCGGCGGCACCCACCAACAGGCCCGAAACGCCGAGAGCGGTGAGCGCCTTGCCCCGGGACCGCGCGGCGGCCAGCGTCAGCAACGCGAAGACCGCGGTCATGACGGCCGCGCCGATGCCGGCCCACGGCCCCCACGTCGCCAGCCATCGCAGCTTGCCCGGCCGCAGTTCGGGTGAGTCGACGGTGATGGGCACCGTAAGGGTCTGGGGCACCTGGAGATCCAGCGTGCCGAGCGTGGCCGCGAAGGACGGGTCCGACAGCATGGGTGCGACGTCGATCAGCCACTGGTCGGTGGAGTTGCCGCTGGGGACGGCGCCGGTGAACATCCACCGGTGCGCGATCCGGTTCGCCTGCGCGAACTGACCGGGGAACCCGTCGTTGCGGGTGTAGGAGCCGGCGACCTGACGGACCAGTTCGGGGTTGAGCGTGAAACCGTTGTCGGCGCCGAGCGAGACCACCTGGGTGGTGAGCTCGGCTGCCATCGCGTCCTGCAGCCGGGGGTCCTGCGCCGCGGAGGCCGCCAGGGTGGCGTAGCCGCTCTCCCCCACGACGTTCACCTGCGCCCAGACAGCAGGCACCGCGACGGCCAGCCCCGCGGTCGTCAGCAACCACAGTAGAAGGGCAGCCAGGAACCGCACCGCATCCTCCTTGTCCGGGGACGCTGTGCGGTCAGTCGGCCAGGGCGCGTCCCACAATGAGGGGGTCGGCTTCGGCGACCACCTCACGGTCCTTGTTGTCGTAGTCGAACTTACCGAGCACGTAGCGCATGGCGTTGATGCGGGCACGCTTCTTGTCGTTGCTCTTGACCACGGTCCACGGTGCGATGTCGGTGTCGGTCAGCGCGAACATGTCCTCCTTGGCCGCCGTGTAGGCCTCCCACTTGTCCAGCGACGCGAGATCGGTGGGCGAGAGCTTCCACTGCCGGACCGGATCGACCTGCCGGATGGTGAACCGGGTGCGCTGTTCGGACTGGGTCACCGAGAACCACAGCTTGGTCAGGCTGATGCCGTCGTTGACCAGCATCTGTTCGAACAGCGGCGCCTGTCGGACGAACTCCTCGTGCTGATCGGCCGTGCAGAAACCCATCACCCGCTCGACCCCGGCCCGGTTGTACCAGGACCGGTCGAACATCACGATCTCACCGGCCGCCGGGAGGTGCGGCACGTAGCGCTGGAAATACCACTGGGTGCGTTCGCGTTCGGTGGGCTTCTCCAGGGCGACGACGCGCGCGCCGCGGGGGTTGAGGTGCTCCATGAACCGCTTGATGGTGCCGCCCTTGCCGGCGGCGTCGCGGCCCTCGAACACGATGACGTGGCGCAGCCCGTTGGCCTTGCTCCAGTTCTGCAGCTTCAGCAGTTCGATCTGCAGCAGCCGCTTCTGCTCCTCGTATTCCGGGCGCGGCATCCTCTCGGCGTACGGATAACCTTCGCGCCAGGTGTCGACCTGGATCCCGCTCGGCTGATGCACCAACACGGGATCGTCATCGTCGTCGTCGCGAACGGTGTAGTACTCGGTCCCCTTGAGCGTGGTCACCGGCAGAAGCTATCGGGCCGGGAGTACCTCGCGGTGACGCCTCGGTGAACGGCGGGTGGACTACTTCGCCGAGCGCCGCGGACCGATCAGCGCGAACTTCGTCATCAACTTGTTCATCCGCTGGAGCGCCTTGTGCGAGTTGTTGTAGTAGTTGCCGCCGGCACCGACGTTGGTGCGCGGCGCGACGACCGCCTCCTGTCGGCAGAACTTGCGCAGGCCATCGGCGCCGCCGAATCGCGCACCGATCCCCGAGGCCTTCCAGCCTCCCATCGGCGCCGTCGTGCACATCAGGTTGGAGATCACGTCGTTGATGTTCACCGCGCCGCAGTCCAGCTGCACCGCAACGTCTTTCGCACGCTCCAGATCGCGGGAGAACACCGCCGCCGACAGCCCGTACGGACTGTCGTTGGCCAGCCGGATCGCCTCGTCGACGCTGGCCACCTTCATGATCGGCAGCGTGGGACCGAAGGTCTCCTCGGTCATGCAGGCCATCGAGTGATCGACGTCGACGAGCACCGTCGGCGGGTAGAAGCTGCCGGCACCCGCCGGCCGCTGCCCGCCGGTGAGCGCCTTGGCGCCCGCCGCCAGCGCGTCCCGCACGTGCCGCTCGGTCACGGCGACCTGGCTCTCGTCGATCAGCGCGCCGAAGTCGTAACCCTCACCGGCGCCGGTCTTGAGCTTGTCCACGTCACGGACCACCGCGGCGACGAACTGGTCGTACACCGACTCGAGCACGTAGACCCGCTCCACCGATACACACGTCTGGCCGGCGTTGAACATCGCGCCCCACACCGCGGCGTGCGCGGCCAGGTCGACGTCGGCGTCGTCGAGCACGATCATCGGGTCCTTGCCGCCGAGTTCCAGGCTGACCGGGGTGAGTCGGCGCGCGGCGCGCTCCATCACCTTGGCGCCGGTGGCGCTGGATCCGGTGAACTGGATGAAGTCGGAGTTGTCGACAACGGCCTCGACCGCGTCGCGGGCGCCCTGCACGATCGCCATCACCTCCGGTGCGCCCGAGTCCAGCCAGCCGCGCACCAGCAGTTCGGCCGTCAGCGGCGTGCGCTCGGAGGGCTTGAGCAACACCGAGCATCCGGCCGCCAGCGCGGCGATGCCGTCCATCAGCAGGTTGGCGACCGGGTAGTTCCACGGCGCGACGATGCCGACGACCGGCCGGGGCCGGTAGTGCACGGTGATCTTCTTGATCGCCAGGAACGGCAGGGACGCCGGACGCGTCTCGGGCGCCAGCGCCTTCTCCATGGTCTTGATGTAATACGAGGTGATCATGATGATGAGCGGCACTTCCTGGGCCGCGTCCACCGCGGACTTGCCGGTCTCCTTGATCAGCAGCGCTTCGATCTCGTCGCGGTGCTCGCCGAGCCACACCGCGTAACGGGCCAGCACCTTCGCGCGTCCCTTGGGGCCACGAGCCTCCCACTCCCGCTGCGCGGCGCGCAGGCCGGCGGCCACCCGCGGCACATCGGCCGGATCGGTCCAGCGCACCTGGCCGGCCACAGAACCGTCCGCCGGGTTCTTGATGGTGCCGGTGCCGGTGAACGGGTTGGGCAGTTCCACATCGGGCGTCGCTGTCATGCCCCCATGCTAACCACTCGTGCGATCCAGGTCGCAGCGGGGTTGACACCTGTCAAGTCGGGCGGACCATGCGGCGGCGGATACCACCGCGGTGCCCAGGAACACCGCCCCGACCGCGTCGGTGAAGTAGTGGTAGGACACTGCCTGGCCCAGCACTGCGAGCACCGTCGCCACGACTGCCGCCACCACCGCCCACACCGTCACCCCGGCGATGAGCACAGCCAGGGCGAACACCACCACCGCGAGGGTGGTGTGCCCGCTGGGGTAGGCCAGCGCACCCTCCTTCTCCCGGCCGAACACCCGCTTTGCCAGCCGCGACAGCAGGACGCCGACGGGGGGCGCCACGGCGAAGACGGCCGCCAACCGCCACCGCTTCCGGATCACCACGATCGCCAGCAGGATCGCCCACAACGTGAGCGTGACCCGGCCGTCGGTGAACACCAGCAGCCACCCGAGCGGCCGATGCGTCTGGCCCAGGTCCTGGAACCAGTCGTCCACCGGGGTGGACCCCTTGCCGACCACGAGGCCCAGCAGTGTCATGACCGCGAGCCCCGCCACCGGCCACCACCGGGCCACCTCGCGCCGGGTCAGCTGGCGATACCCCTGATGTAGGCCGCCTGGCCGAGGTGCTGTGCGGCGTCGTCGATGATGCTCACCAGCCGGGCACTGGCGGTCACCGGTGGCGCCCAGTTGTCATCGATCACCCTGGCGAGCTCATCGGCCGACACCGAGGCGACGTACTCCAGCGACTCCTTGTGCACCGCGTGGTAGTAGCCGGCGAGCAGGTCCGCCGGCACGCGGACCTTGGCGACCTCCTCGGGGGTATGGCCATAGCCGTGGGCGTCGCGCGGCAGATCGAGGGCGAACCGGTCGACCCAACCGTCGCGGAACCACACCTGCTCGATGCCTGCGAGATCGCAGACCTGCGCGTCCTGCATGCGGGCGGTGTGCCAGATCAGCCACGTGATCGTGTTGGCCTGCGGTGTCGGCTGGTAGTACGCGATCTCATCGGTGAGCCCGTCGGTCAGGTCGTCAGAGTGCTCGATCAGCCGGGTGAACGAGTCACGGAGCACCTCCCGTGCCGCGTCGATGTCAGACATGAGCACCTCCGTGGAACACCGCTTCGACGTTGTTGCCGTCGGGGTCGCGGACGAACGCGCCGTAGTAGTTGTCGTGGTACTCCGGCCACAGCCGGGGCTCGTGCAGCGGCTCGACGCCGAAGGTCAGCGCGGTCTGGAAGAACGCCTGCACCGATTCCGGGTCCTTCGCGGCGAACGCGATGTGGACCTCCCGGTTCGGACCGGCGGCCTCCCCCGCCGATGCGTCGGCGATCCAGAACGCCGGATGCCCCTCGGCGCCGTACCCGATGGCGACACCGAAGTCCATCTGCCGCGAGTAGCCGAGCACCCCCAGGACCTTGTCGTAGAAGGACTTCGACTTCTCCCAGTCCGCACAGTTGATTCCGAAGTGGTCGATCATCAGCTCACCGTACATTCGGGGTATGACATATGAGCTCGTCATCCGGCACGGCACCATCGTCGACGGTCTCGGCGGCGAACCGTACGTCGGCGATGTCGCGGTGCGCGACGGCGTCATCGCCGCGATCGGCGTCGTCGATGAAACCGGGATCCGCGAGATCGACGCCACCGGCCTGCTCGTCACCCCGGGCTTCGTCGACCTGCACACCCACTACGACGGTCAGGCGATCTGGTCGGAGCGGTTGACGCCGTCCTCGGCGCACGGCGTCACCACCGCGGTGATGGGCAACTGCGGCGTCGGTTTCGCACCGTGCAGGCCCGGTGACCACGATGTGCTGGTCGATCTGATGGCCGGTGTCGAGGACATCCCCGGTGTCGTGATGGTCGACGGGCTGCCGTGGACGTGGGAGACGTTCCCGGAGTTCCTCGACGCCGTGTCGTCGCGACAACGGGACATTGACGTCGCGGCGTTCCTGCCGCATTCCCCGTTGCGGGTGTACGTGATGGGTCGCCGCGGTGTGGACCGC
The DNA here is from genome assembly GCF_049683355.1 of Mycobacterium sp. Lineage (GTDB taxonomy): Bacteria > Actinomycetota > Actinomycetes > Mycobacteriales > Mycobacteriaceae > Mycobacterium. Next base: position 3,920 of record NZ_JBAUJB010000235.1, on the reverse strand, counting down.
GAACCCGCCACCGACGAGGACCTGGCCCTGATGCGCAAACTCGCCGCCGAGGCCGTGGATGTCGGTGCGCTCGGTTTCGCGTCGTCCCGGCTCACGCTGCACAAGTCCGAAAGTGGGCGGCCCATACCGAGTTTCGAAGCGGGCCGGGCCGAGATCGAGGCGATCGCACGCGGCGTCAAGGATGCCGGCGGCGGGTTGATCCAATTCGTTCCGGACCTGGTCGCCGGAGACTACGGCCCGGCCCTGCAGACGGTGTTCGACGTCGCCGAGGACGTGGGCCTGCCGGTGACGTTCACGTTGGCCATCGGCAACGCAGGCGACCCGTTCTTCCTCGACGGTCTCGACATGGTCGAGAAGGCGAACGCCGCGGGCGGGGAGATCAGCGCGCAGATCTTCCCGCGTCCCATCGGGTTGGTGCTGGGCCTCGAGCTCTCCGGAAACCCGTTCGTGCTCTACCCGTCCTTTCGGGAGATCGCCGGATTGCCGTTGGCCGAGTTGGTCGCCGAGCTACATAAACCCGAAGTGCGCCAACGTATCCTGAACGACAAACAGGCCTCTGACGGTCATCCGCTGATGTTCGCCGCACAGGCGTGGAACTACATGTTCCCGTTGGGTGATCCGCCCAACTACGAACCGTCGCCGTCGGATTCCATCGGCGCCCAGGCCCGGGCCCGCGGGGTCAGCCCCCTCGAGATGGCATACGACCGGTTGCTCGACGATGACGGTCACGCGATGTTGCTGGTCACGCTTGCGAACTTCCGCGACGGATCACTCGACACCGTCGCCGAACTGCTGCCCCGTGAGGACGTCGTGCTGGGACTCGGCGACGGTGGCGCGCACTACGGGATGATCTGCGACGCGTCGTTCCCGACCTACATGCTCACCCACTGGGTGCGTGACCGGCCCACGGGTCGGCTGTCGGTCGCCGCGGCGGTGCGCGAGCTGACTTCGACGCCCGCGCGGGTGGCGGGCCTGGCCGACCGTGGCCGAATCGCGGTGGGCTACAAGGCCGATCTCAACGTCATCGACGCGGCGGCGCTGCGGTTGCACCGGCCCGTGGTCGTCGGCGACCTCCCGGCGGGCGGGCGGCGCCTCGACCAGACCGCCGACGGTTACGTCGCCACCGTCGTCGCCGGCGAGGTCATCGCCGAGAACGGGGTGCCCACCGACGCCCGTCCCGGCAAGCTCGTCCGGGGGCGCCGGCCTGCACCTGCGGTATGACGCGGGTCGCGCCGCTGGCGCCGCCGTACAGCGACCGGGACGCCGCCGGGATCAACAGCTGGGGTCACTCAACCTCACGGGCGCTCACCTGGTCGTGGTCACGAGCCATTGGCTCCGGACCTCGACGAAGAACCGAAGCAGTCCCGTGACGACGAGATCCGAGACTTCCATCGGAAAATCGGGCTCGGCGAACCACGCTTGCAGCCACTGATTCGCCGACGCCAAATCACCCCCGCGTTGTGCGGTCTGCGCACGGTATGCCGCTCCGAGCGGATACAGGGTTCGCCGGGCTTCCAATTGGTCTAGCCGAGCCCAGGCCTGTGGTGCTGGCAGCTCGGACAGACCGAAGAGCGCGGCCAACAGCGCGTCGTAGTCCTCGGTGTACTCGCCGCAGCTGACGAAGCGACCCTGCACGGCTGCGACCGTCGGCGGCAGGAAGTTGTTCACTATGAAATCGGCCGCGTTCCAGACAATCGCGTCCTTGTCCTTCTCCAGGCGCCAGCCGGAGTCACGAAGTTCCGCGTGCCCGGCGAGGCGGGCCTCCGCCTGCGGAGCCGTCCCGGCGGCCCAGGACAGGCCCAGGTAGACCCGGGCGATGTGCTGCCATGTGCACGGCACCGCGTTGATGTCGTCGCGCCGTTCGATCACATCGAGCCACTCCTCGACCAGGGAGACGCCGATGTCGGGCCTGCCCGCCCACAACGTGAAGTTCCAGACCTCCTGGGCGACCTCGGGCCAAGCCTCCGTGTCGCGCAGCGCCAGCGCCGCCGATAGGCCCTGCTCCACCAGACCCACCCTGCAGTAGACGGCTGCCTGCTCCCAACGGCGGTGCGGCGAAGTGGGGTCTCGACTGAGGTTCACATCGACCAACGCCTTGGCGCCGGCTCGGTCACCCGCCTGGAGCAGCTCGCCGACGGAGTCCCCGCGTCGTTGTCTCCCCATCGCCAGAGCGTAGATGTCCGTCACGCATCGGGCAGGATGGACACATGAGCGTCAAGGTGGACCTCGATCAACTCGCGACTGCATTGGCCGACTTCTCTTTTTGCTATCTGGTGACAGTCGCTGACGACTACCGGGCACACACCGTCGCGGTCGCACCCGTGCTGCAGAACGGCGTGCTCGACATCGGCCCGGTCGGCAACAGCACCCGCCGCAATGCCGACAGCCATGCCGACGTCACCCTGGTATGGCCGCCGCGCGAACCGGGTGGCTACACACTGATCGTCGACGGGGTGGCGACGGTCACCGGCGACGGCCTCACCGTCGATCCCCGTGGCGCCGTGCTGCACCGGCCCGCTCCGTCCGAGTCTGTGCCCGCGTCAGGCTGCGGCGACGACTGCGTCCCGCTCTAGCGGCGCTGGGATCCCCGCGACAGTGCGGCGTCATACGGGACATGCCGGGCCAGCGTATGAGGTTTCACTGTCGCCACGTTGGTGGGCAGCCGCGGGCGACCAGAGCCGCCGCAACGCGGTCGAGCAACCGTTTCGGGTTGTTGTGCAGTAGTCCGCTCGTCACCCGCACGTCATGCCAGCCCAGCTCGGGCAGCACCGCGTACCGTTCGACATCCCAGTTGCGCCGTCTGGAATCCGTCCAGTGCTGGGCACCCTCGAAGTCCACGCCCACCTGATACTGCTCCCAACCCATGTCGAGGCGTGCGAACAACCGACCCCTGCCGTCGAACACCGGGATCTGGGTCTGCGGACGCGGAAAGCCGTTCTGGACCAACAACAGCCGGGTCAGCGACTCATACGGCGACTCCGCACCGCCGTCGACCAGATCCAGAGCACGGCCAAGCCGGCGCAATCCGCGTGCGCCCGCGTGACGGCTCGCCACCCGCTCGACCTCGACCGCCTTGACGTCCGTGGCGTTCATCAGTGCGTCGATGCGCTGCACGGCGACCACGAGTTCGAGGCGACGGCCGAGGTCGAATGCCGTCCGGGCCGGGGTCGTGACGGTCATGCCGTCGATGCGCTGGATCTCGTCCGAAGCCAGAGCGTCGGTGTGGAGGTCGATCAACGGCGGCGGCCTGCGGTTGGTGTGGATCAGCTGTGCCGGTGTCCCGGGTTCGATCCACTTCGCACCGTGCAGTGCAGACGCCGACAACCCTGCGACCACTGCTCGTCGACGCGACCACAGCCAGGCCGCCCGGGCCCGTTGCACCGCGGACAGTTCGATGCCGCGTGGCGCCCAGACCCCCGGATAAACCCCGGCGTGGAACCGCCGGAGCTCGCGAAACGTCAACAGCCCGGCCTCCAGGGCTTCGTCTGCCCGGAACGGGCCGTCGACCTGCATGCCGGAACGATCGCCGCAGACACCGACGCCCCTTTCTGCCATCGAGCTGGTTGTCCACAGACGGAACGCTTGTCCACAGCAGCGAGTGTGCGGTTCGGTACGCCGGCCCCGGCGAGCCGCGGATGAAACCGCACTGTCGGCGATGGAGGCACGAAAAAGCCCCGAGCGCGCTCAGCGAGCTCGGGGCTTTTCGTAAAGGGACTAGAAGTCCATGCCGCCCATGCCACCGGTCGGGTCGCCCGCGGGTGCGGACGCCTTCTCCGGCTTGTCGGCGACGACGGCCTCGGTGGTGAGGAACAGCGCCGCGATGGACGCCGCGTTCTGCAGCGCCGAGCGGGTGACCTTCACCGGGTCGGCAACGCCGGCCTTCAGCAGGTCCTCGTACTCGCCGGTCGCGGCGTTGAGGC
>NZ_JBAUJB010000234.1:0-13930 GCF_049683355.1 Mycobacterium sp. | reverse complement strand
TTGGACACCCCGGCCGCGACGGTGCCCACGCCCACCGAGCTGACCAGCTTGACGTGGATGCGGGCCTCGGAGTTGGCGTTCTTCAGGTCGTGGATCAGCTGGGCGAGGTCCTCGATCGAATAGATGTCGTGGTGCGGCGGTGGCGAGATGAGCCCGACGCCCGGGGTGGAGTGCCGGGTCTTGGCGATGTTGGGATACACCTTGTAACCCGGGAGCTGACCGCCCTCACCGGGTTTGGCGCCCTGAGCCATCTTGATCTGGATGTCGGAGGCGTTCACCAGGTAGTCACTGGTCACTCCGAAGCGACCGGAGGCAACCTGCTTGACCGCGCTGCGGCGGGCCGGGTCGTACAGGCGGTCGACGTCCTCGCCGCCCTCCCCGCTGTTGGACCGGCCGCCGAGCCTGTTCATCGCGACGGCCATCGTCTCGTGGGCTTCGGCGGAGATCGAGCCGTAGCTCATCGCCCCGGTGTTGAACCTGCTGACGATGGATTCGACCGGCTCGACCTCCTCCAACGGCACCGGCGGGCGGAGGTCCTTCCGGAACTCGAACAACCCCCGCAGCGCGCCGCCTTCGGCCGCCAGCCGGTTCACCTCGTCGGAGTAGTTCTGGAAGACTTCGTATCGTCCGGTGCGCGTCGAATGCTGAAGCAGGAAAACCACTTCGGGCGTGAAGAGGTGAAGTTCGCCCTCACGACGGAACGCGTACTCGCCCCCGACCTCCAGTCGTCGGTGTACCCGCTCGGTGGGGTTCTCCGGGTAGGCACGGCGATGACGCAGTTTGACCTCTTCGGCGATGACGTCGAGGCCGATGCCGCCGAGTTGAGAGGGGGTGCCGCTGAAGTACTCGTCGATGACGGCCTTGTCGATCCCCACAGCCTCGAACGCCTGCGCGCCGGTGTAGGAGGCGACGGTGGAGATGCCCATCTTGCTCATCACCTTCATGACGCCCTTGCCGAGCGCCTTGAGGTAGTTGCGTACCGCGGTGGCGACTTCGATGCCGGTGAGTTCACCCTCGCGGATCAGGTCTTCGATGGACTCGAAGGCCAGGTACGGGTTGACCGCCGCGGCACCGAACCCGATCAGCATCGCGATGTGGTGGACCTCGCGGGCGTCGCCGGTCTCCACGACAAGGGCGACCATGGTGCGTTGTTTGGTACGCACCAGGTGGTGGTGCACCGCCGACACGGCGAGCAACGATGGAATCGGAGCTTTGGTGTGGTCGGAGTCCCGGTCTGAGATCACCAGTGTCCGAGCACCTTTGGCGATGGCATCGCAGGCCCGCAGCCTCAGGTCCTCGATGGCTTCAGCAAGGCCCTCGCCACCGCGTTCGACGTCGTAGAGTGCCCGCAGGACCGCGGTGCGCAGGCCCGGCTGTTCCCCGTCGTGATTGATGTGGACGATCTTGTTGAGTTCGTCGTTGTCGAGGACCGGCCAGCGCAGCACGATCTGGCGGCAGGAAGCCGCCGCCGGTTCGAGCAGGTTGTGCTCGGGCCCCATGACCCGTGACATGGAGGTGACCACCTCTTCGCGGATGGCATCCAGCGGAGGGTTGGTCACCTGGGCGAACAGCTCGACGAAGTAGTCATAGAGCTGCTTGGAGCGCTGCGACAGCACCGCGGTCGGGGTGTCGGTCCCCATCGACCCCAGGGGCTCTGCCCCCGACGCCGCCATCGGTGCGAGCAGGATCCTCAGGTCTTCCTCGGTGTAGCCGAAGGCGACCTGCCGGCGAACCACCGACTCATGGTTGGGTGCGACCCGGGCGCGGTCGGGCAGCGTCTTGAGGTCGAGCAAACCGGCGTGCAGCCATTCGCCGTACGGCTCGGCCGCAGCGAGCTGCTCTTTGACCTCGTCGTCGGAGACGATGCGGCCCGCCTCGGTGTCGATCAGGAACATCTTGCCCGGCTGCAGACGTCCCTTCGCCACGACCTGGGCGGAAGGCACATCGAGCACACCGCTCTCGCTGGCCAGGATGATCCGGTCGTCGATGGTGCGCCACCAGCGTCCAGGCCGCAATCCGTTGCGGTCCAGAACCGCCCCGACCAACGTCCCGTCGGTGAACGTGACGCAGGCGGGGCCGTCCCACGGCTCCATCAGCGAGGCGTGGAACTGCCAGAACGCCCGCTCGGCGGGGTCCATCGCGCTGTTGTTCTCCCACGCCTCGGGGATCATCATCAGCACGGCGTGGGGAAGGCTGCGGCCGCCGAGATGCAGCAGCTCGAGAACCTCGTCGAAGGATGCCGAGTCGGACGCTTCGGGTGTGCAGATCGGCGAAAGTCTGCTTAGCTCGCCGGGAATGCGTGCGCTGCCCAGCATGGCCTCGCGGGCGTGCATCCGGTTGCGGTTGCCGCGCACGGTGTTGATCTCGCCGTTGTGGGCAACGAACCGGAACGGGTGAGCCAGTGGCCAAGACGGAAAGGTGTTCGTCGAGAATCGGCTGTGCACGATCGCGATCGCACTGACACAGCGCTCGTCACGAAGGTCCGGAAAGTATTGGGGCAGTTGCATCGTCGTGAGCATGCCCTTGTAGACCATGGTGCGGCTCGACAGCGACGGGAAGTACACACCGGTGCGCTCGGCACGCTTTCGCATCGGAAACACCCGGCGGTCGAGATCGACGCCGCCGAGCTTGTGTTCGGGCGCAGAGACGAAAAGCTGGGACATGTGCGGCATGCAGCCCAGGGCGGTGACGCCGACTTCGGCGCCGTCGGGGTCGACAGGAACATCGCGCCACCCCAGGACCTCGAGACCCTCCTCTGCGGCGATGGATTCGACCATGTCGCGGGCGGCGGTGCGGGCACCGGGTTCCTGGGGCAGGAAGCAGATCCCGGCGGCGAAGGTGTTGGCGCCGTCGACGGCTGGAGCCGGGAGTTCGAACTCGACGGCCTCGCGCAGCAGATCGACCGGGAGCTGGATGAGGATGCCGGCACCGTCACCGCTGTTGGGTTCGGCCCCTGCCGCTCCGCGGTGCTCGAGATGTTCCAGGGCGACCAGGCCGTCGGTCACGATGGAATGTGACCGCCGCCCCCGGATGTCGGTCACCATCGCCACACCACAGGAGTCCGACTCGTTGTCGGGGTCGTACAAGCCTTGGGGTTCGGGCGATGCCGAAAACAGCATGGACATGGGCCTCCGCAGTCCTGAAGTTCCTGGTCAGGGACTGCACCGGCCCGTTGATCGAGTGTATCAGCGCAGTGCGGTGGCTACCCGTCGAGAACTGTCGGGACCAGCGGAAACCCAGGGAGATTGCGTACGACGGTCCACGTCACCGCTGCGGCGATGATCACAACGAACGTGGAGACGTTCAGCGCTGGTCTTCCGCGACTCCGGCGCACCAGCACCCAGACCAACAGCATCGGCAGGCCGATGAGCAGAAAAGCGTTGTCGACGAACGCGGAGGCCAGATCGCCGTGCAGCAGGTCGTGGGTCATCCGGAGTCCACCGCATGCCGGGCAGTTCAATCCGGTCAGCGCTTTGAAGGGGCAGGGCGGGAACACAAAACTCGTGCTGTGTGGATCACCGAGGCCCACATACGCCAGGCCGCCGGCCGCCACTGCGCCGGTGCCGAGCGCGGTGTAGACCCTGGTGGGGCTGGACGTGCTGCTAGGTGCCATCGCGCAGTGGTCGTCCGTCCGGGTCCCGTACCTTGTCGGTGAGGATCAGAATGGCGTCGATGATCCCCCAGATGACCGCACCGATACCGCAGGTGATCAGCCCGACGACGAGTTGGGCGATGCCCAGGCCCGTGTAACCGAGGTAGATCCGACCGATGCCGACCAGACCGAGAAGCCCCAGCAGTTGCAGCAGCCCGGCGACCACTTTGGACTTCTCCGACAGCGGCTCACCCGTCATCGGATGGCGGCCGTAGGGCGCGCCCGGGTCCATATAGGGATACGGGTACTGCCCCGCCGGCGGCGGGTACTGGCCGGGCGGTGGATAACCCGGCTGCTGCGGCGGCGGTGGATACGAGTGGCCACCGTCATTGCCACTGAACTGGGGCTCCGTCATTCCCCCAGCATGCCAGAACCGCTCGCCGCTCAGAAGGGTGGCGGTTCGTAGGTGGCGGCGAGCCACGCCTGGTGCTGGCGTTCTTGCTCGGCATCGATTTCGACGCGTTGTCGACGCTCGCGGCTGATCCGGTCCCTGCGGTCCTGTTCGCGGGTTCTGATGCGCCGCGGCATCATCGCTGACCTGTTGGCCGACTGCTCGGGGACTTCGACCTCTGGCAGCGGAGCTGTGGGCACCGCCAGGGCGGGAAACAGCTGGCCGCCGTGGGCTTCGGTGGTGTAGACGTGTCCGGTCGGTGCCCTGAGCTCGATGGTGCCGTCAGAACGTTGCTCGTCACTCCAGCCGTTCTCACCGGTATAGAAGGTCTTGATCAGATGATGCGTCCGGCAGTAATGCTTACACCCTGATGCATGCGTAACGCCGAACGGCCAAGGCTTCGTATGGTCCACGTCGCACCGCGCGACCGGCGCATCGCAGCCCGGAAATCGGCACGTGAGGTCACGCCACTGCAGATAGTCCTTCAACCGAGCTGACGGGCGATATCCCGCTTCCGGGTCCGCGCCGGGCAGACACACCGGTTTGAATACGGCTCCCTTCGATTTGGCGGCTTCACGCACCTCTTCGGCGGGCAGGATCCCGAAGCCTGACAGATAACCAGGATTGTCGCTGGTCCCGTCGAGAGTGGCCTGCTCAGCGAGGACGTGGATGGCAAGCTGGGTTGCTTCCTCGCGGGTCTGCACGGCCGGGCAGGCCGGGGATCCGCACTGGCATTTCAACGTCGACTCTCTGCGCCCGATCGCACCACAAGCATCAGAGCGCCGCTGCGAAATAGTCCGCGGATCATCGGCGCATACCGTGCCGGCAATTTCGATGACGAGTTGGTCCAGGGCGGCCGCGTCCAGTGCGTTGAGTACGCCACCCGCGAAAGCCAGGCCCGGGATATGCGGCTCGATGTCGAAATACCGGTTGTCCTTGGCAACCGGCGGCACGCGTACGGCTGCCGGGTCGAATTTCGCCACCCATAAATCGAGGCGGTCGCGCAGCTTGCGAGTCGACAACCGCATCCACTTGCTCACCCGCTGCGCCAATGCGTCGTCGACGACGGCTATCACGTCGTCCTCGACGTTGTCGGTTCGGTTGATTACCGTGTGCACCATTCGCAGATCGATATCTCCGCGGGCGAACAATTCGGCGACACGCGGTAGCCGTTGATACAGATGCTCAGCCATCTGCACCTGACTTCTCGCTCTCGATCGGCTGATGTTCTGAGCGGCCGAAACCTCGGCGGCCACCGCCTCAACCACATCGGTGAGCCAGAGCTCCGCCTCCACATATTCCTCACGACGGCGCCGCAACAACGCAGCGACCGCGGCCAAACGCTCAGCTACAGCGGCCGACTCCCTGCGCAGCGCCGAACCCATCACGTCGATGAGTTCTGGAGCTTCGGTGGACTCGAACATACTTTCGATTATGCCACCGCCGTGTGACAGATTCCCGTGTCACGAACCGCTGCAACCCTTTGCGCCTGGGGATCATCGCCATTTCCCCAGCAATGCCGTGACTCAGCGATTCCTGCGTCGACGCAGCCACTGGCGGACTCTGCCACCCGACGGGCGATAGTTAATACCAGACGCAGTCTCGAAGCTGGTCGGCGAACCGGATCGACTGGCAGTATCGGCGTCGCCGTCGCCGGGTTCGGGCTCAACCTCAGCTGCCAACGCCTCTGCAACAGAAGCGCCTTCCGCTGCGAGTTGGTCTGGGTCGGGTGAATCCGGGGCGTCCTCGACATCGTCGACAGCCGCCTCGCCGAAGTCCTCGGCCGCTTCCTCATCCGCGTCAAGTTCGGCTTCCAGTGCCTCAGCTACAGAAGCGCCCTCGACCGCAATGCCATCACCGTCTTCGATCACTGACTCGGCGTCCGCCTCGGGCTCTTCGGTGTCGACCTCGGCAGCTAACGTCTCCGCCTCAATCTCACCGTCAACGGCGGTTTCATGAGCCTCCGAAGCGCCCTCGGCAGCCTCACCCACCTCGTCGCCCTCGACCGAACCCACACCACCAACAGCCGCACTCAACGGGACATCAGCCTCGGGCTCTTCACCGTCGGCCTCGGCGCCATCACCTTCGGCCTCTTCAGCGTCGGCGTCGGCGTCGGCCTCGGACTCTTCAGCATCAACCTCAGCGACCAATTCCTCGGCGTCAGCTTCACCCTCTACAGCGGCCTCATGAGCCTCCGAAGCGCCCTCGGCAACCTCGCTGGCCTCGTCACCCTCGACCGAACCCACACCACCAACAGCCGCAGTCACCGGGACATCAGACTCGGGCTCTTCAGCGTCGGCCTCGTCAGCCTCGGCGCCATCACCTTCGAGCTCTTCGTCAACCTCGACTGCGTCGACCTCGACTGCGTCGACCTCGACTGCGTCGACCTCGGACTCTTCAGCGTCGACCCCGGCGGCTAGCACCTCCGCGTCAATCTCACCCTCGACAGCGGCCTCATGAGCCTCCGAAGCACCCTCGGCAACCTCGCTGGCCTCGTCACCCTCGACCGAACCCACACCACCACCAACAGCCGCAGTCACCGACTCTTCGGACACAGCCTCGGAGTCTTCGGCGTCGGCCTCGTCACCGACAACCGCCTCGGAGTCAGCCTCACCTTCGAGCTCTTGATCAACCGCGTCGCCCTCGGACTCTTCGGCATCAACCTCAGCGACCAGTGCCTCCGCGTCAATCTCACCCTCGACAGCGGCCTCATGAGCCTCCGAAGCACCCTCAGCAGCCTCGCTGGCCTCGTCACCCTCAACCGAACCCACACCACCAACAGCCGCAGTCACCGACTCGTCGGACACAGTCTCGGACTCTTTAGCGTCGGCCTCGTCCTCTTCGGCAGCGACTCTGGCCGCGGCGACGACGCCGGTCGTGGACGCCGCGACGGCGACATCCTTGACCAAGTCCTCGACACCGGTGTCTTCGTCGGCTTTCCCGTACGGTTTACCCAGCAGGGTCGCTGGGTCTTCTCGCCCCTTGGGCGCAGCCATGATGTACACGACGGCACCGATGAAAACGAAGGTCGCAGTGAACGAATTGACGCGAACACCCGCGATCAATGTGGCAGCGTCGCTGCGCATCAGTTCGATCCAGAACCGGCCGAGGCAGTAGCCCGCCACATACATCGCGAACAGTCGGCCGTGTCCGATCCTGAACCTGCGGTCGATGATGATCAGCGCCGCGAAGACCAGCAGATTCCACAACAGTTCGTACAGGAACGTCGGATGGACAACCGCGATGAGCTCGCCCGTCGACACCCCGTTCAGGGAATCGAGCACCCCGTTGGCGTTGCGTCGCTCGTAGATCTCCAAGCCCCACGGTAGCGTCGTCGGCCGACCGTACAGTTCCTGGTTGAAGTAGTTGCCCAGCCGCCCGATGCCTTGGGCGAGAATGATTCCCGGCGCGATCGCGTCGCCGAACGCAGGCAGCGGTATCCCGCGCAGCCGGCAGGCGATCCAGGCGCCGAACGCACCCAAGGCGACTGCGCCCCAGATACCGAGGCCGCCATCCCATATCCGCAGCGCGGCGCTGAAACCTGCTCCGTCGGACCCGAAGTAGGTACTCCAGTCGGTGAGCACGTGGTACACGCGGCCACCGATGAGACCGAACGGCACCGCCCACAACGCGACGTCGTAGATGACCCCTGGTTCACCTCCCCTGGCCACCCAACGCCGGTCGCCGATCACCAACGCAGCGATGATCCCGGCGATGATGAACAGTGCGTAGGCGCGCAGCGGCAGCGGCCCGAGTTGCCAGACCCCCTGAGACGGACTCGGGATGTAGGCGAGGACCGTCGTGGTCACGCGGTGATCCTCTGGCGCACGCCGTCAGCGAGTTCCTCGGTCAAGGACCGCAGTGCCGGAATCCCGTCTTTGAGGGCGGACACCAGCGCCGAACCGACGATGACCCCGTCTGCATAGGCGCCGATCTCGGCGGCCTGCTCACGGGAGCGCACACCGAGACCGACACCGACCGGGATGTCCGAGATCGCTTTGACCCGGGAGACCAGTTCGGGGGCGGCGTTCGACACCGCATCACGGGCGCCGGTGACACCCATCATCGACGCCGCGTAGACGAATCCGCGGGAAGCCTGCACCGTCTCGGCCAGCCGCTGCGGCGTCGACGACGGCGCCACCAGGAAGATCCTGTCCAGGTCGTGCGCCTCCGATGCCGCGATCCACTCCTCGGCCTCGTCGGGGATCAGGTCAGGCGTGATCATTCCGAGCCCTCCGGCCGACGCCAGGTCACGAGCGAACGTGTCGACTCCCTTGCGTAGCACCAGGTTCCAATACGTCATCACGACCGCGCGGCCGCCGGCGTTGCTGATGGCCTCGACCGCAGTGAGCGCGTCGTGCACCTTGACGCCGCCGCTCAACGCCGCCTCCGTCGCCGCGGCGATGGTGGGTCCGTCCATGCCTGGGTCGGAGTAGGCAACGCCGACCTCGATCAGGTCGCATCCGGACTCGACCAGCGCGGTCATCGCCGAGATGGAGGTCGCCACATCGGGGAAGCCGGTGGGCAGGTACCCGATCAGTGCGGACCGGTTCTCGGCGCGACAGGAGTCGAAGAGGCTTGCCAGCCGACTCATCACGTTCCGCCTTCGAGCAGCCCGAACCACTTCGCCGCCGTCTCGACGTCCTTGTCCCCGCGTCCGGACAGGTTCACCAGAATGAGGGATCCGGCGCCGAGTTCGGAGCCCAGCTTCAGCGCTCCGGCGACGGCGTGGGCGGACTCGATGGCCGGGATGATCCCCTCGGCCCGGCTCAGCAATGACAATGCGTCCATCGCCTCGGTGTCGGTGATCGGTTCGTAGCGCGCCCGGCCCACATCTTTGAGCAGCGCGTGCTCAGGACCGACACCCGGATAGTCCAAACCCGCAGAGATGGAATGGGATTCGATGGTCTGACCGTCCTCGTCCTGCAACAGGTACGAGTACGACCCTTGGAACGCCCCCGGCGACCCACCGGTGAACGTGGCCGCGTGGCGGCCGGTTTCGACGCCGTCGCCGGCCGCTTCGTAACCGATCAGCCGGACTTCGGGGTCGTCGAGGAATGCATGGAAGATCCCGATCGCGTTGGAACCGCCGCCCACACACGCGACCACGGCATCGGGCAACCGACCCGCCTGATCCAGCATCTGCGCCCGGGCCTCGAGCCCGATCACCCTCTGGAAGTCGCGCACCATCATCGGGAACGGGTGCGGGCCGGCCGCCGTGCCGAAGCAGTAGTAGGTGTTGTCGGCGTTGGTGACCCAGTCCCGGAACGTCTCGTTGATGGCGTCCTTGAGGGTCTTGGACCCCGACTCGACCGGCACCACCGACGCACCCAGCAGCCGCATCCGGGCCACGTTGAGCGCCTGCCGCGCGGTGTCGACCGCACCCATGTAGATGACGCACTCCAGACCCATCAGCGCGCAGGCGGTCGCCGTGGCAACCCCGTGCTGACCGGCCCCGGTCTCGGCGATGACCCGGGTCTTGCCCATCTGCCGGGCGAGCAGAGCCTGCCCGAGGACGTTGTTGATCTTGTGGGATCCAGTGTGGTTGAGGTCTTCTCGCTTCAAGAAGATCCGAGCCCCGCCTGCGTGTTCGCTGAGGCGTTCGGCTTCGTACACCGGTGACGGCCGTCCGGTGTAATGCCGCTGGAGGCGATCGAGTTCATCGAGGAAGGTCTGGTCACCGCGCGCCTTCTCGTAGGCGGCGGTCACCTCCTCGATGACGGCCATCAACGCTTCGGGGACATATCGTCCGCCGTAGGCACCGAAGTGCCCCCGTGCGTCAGGGTCGTGGGTGGTGGGTTCGGCCACCGCCGCACTGGCGCGCGGCAGTTCGGGGCCGGCGTTCTCAGTCACTTAACGTGATGTCTTCGGGCACGACGGATGCGTACCGGCCGTGACGAGGTCGGCGACGGCGCTGCGCGGGTCACCGCTGGTGACCAGCCCCTCGCCGACCAGAACCGCGTCGGCGCCGGCGCCGGCGTAGGCGAGCAGGTCCGCGGTGCCACGCACCCCCGACTCGGCGATCCGGATGACATTGCTGGGCAGTCCGGGCGCGATTCTGCCGAAGCAGTCCCGGTCGACCTCGAGCGTCTTCAGGTCTCGGGCGTTCACACCGATCACGGAGGCACCGGCCTGCAACGCCCGGTCCGCCTCCTCCTCGGTGTGCACCTCGACCAGCGCGGTCATGCCCAACGATTCGGTGCGCTCGAGCAGCGACACGAGTACCGGCTGCTCCAGTGCCGCGACGATCAGCAGGAGCATGTCCGCACCGTGCGCGCGTGCTTCGTGGATCTGGTACGGCCGGATGATGAAGTCCTTGCGCAACACGGGAATCGACACCGCGGCACGCACCGCGTCCAGGTCGTCGAGCGACCCGTTGAAGCGACGCTCTTCGGTCAGCACGCTGATCACCCGGGCCCCGCCGTCCTCATAGGCTCGGGCGAGCTCCGCCGGGTCACCGATCGACGCCAGCTCGCCGCGTGACGGGCTGGCCCGCTTCACCTCGGCGATCACCCCGATCCCCGGGGCGCGCAGGGCGGCCATCACGTCGAGCGGCTTGCGCGCGCCCTTGGCCTGTTCCTTGACTTCGGCCAGGCTGACGACGGCCTCACGAGCAGCAACGTCGGCACGGACTCCTTCGAGGATGGAGTCGAGCACGGACGCCGAACCCATAGGTGTCGCTTCCCTTCCCCTGACTGCCATCTGATTCCTAACGAAGGGTAGTCGCCACCACGCCACTGTCGATCACCGCCCCTTGTTGTCCGGATCGGCCGGGTCCCGGGTCGGATCGGAGCCCTCGTCGAGGGCGTCCCAGAGCATCCGCTCCGACATCGCAGCCGCCGGCTCATCGGGCCGGGCCGTCGGGCGACGGGTGTACCGCGCCGGTTCCGTCCGCGCACCGGACGCCGACCGCATGAGCAGCACGGATCCGAGCAGCGACAGGACTGCGGCGACCAGCGTCACGCCGGCACCAACGTAGTGCCGCTGGGTGTCGAGCAGGTCCGCGACCGGCACCTCCGCCAGCTGAGCGGCACGTACCGCGACGTCGGCGACGACCCACAGGCTGATCGCCAGATAGCCCATTCCGGCGCTGGCCGCCGCCACCAGCACCGACAGCACCCGTAACGGCCAGCCACGCACGGCCAGCGCGGCCACCCCGGCCGCGGCGACCAGCAGGGCCAGCGGGATCAGCGCCGTGGACCACACCGCCCCGGACAGGTCGGCGGTCCTGGGATGCCCGAGACCGTCGAACGAGGTGATCTGGACCCACGTGAGCCGCGACGCCACCCACAGGCCCACCGCGGCGAGCACCAGGAACAGCTGCGCGAACCGGATCACGGCTCGCTCAGCGTTTCGGCGGCGGCGATGGCACTGAGCACCGCCCGGGCCTTGTTGGCGGCCTCGGTGTACTCGTAGGGACCGTTGGAATCGGCGACGACACCGCCACCGGCCTGCACGTAGGCGGTGCCGTCACGCATCAGTGCGGTGCGGATCGCGATCGCGAAGTCGGCGTTGCCGGCGAAGTCGAGGTAACCCAGAACCCCGCCGTAGAGGCCGCGACGAGTCTTCTCGACCTCCTCGATGAGCTCCATCGCCCGCACCTTGGGCGCTCCTGACAGCGTGCCCGCCGGAAAACACGCCGTCACGGCGTCCAGGGCGGTTCTGCCGTCGGCGAGCAGCCCGGTCACCGTGGACACCAGGTGCATGACGTGGCTGTAGCGCTCGATGTGGCTGTAGTCCTCCACCCGCACCGTGCCGGGGGTGCAGACCCGGCCCAGATCGTTGCGCCCGAGGTCGACGAGCATCAGGTGCTCGGCGCGCTCCTTCTCGTCGGACAGCAGCTCCTTCTCCAGCAGCAGGTCCTCCTCCTCGCTGTCCCCGCGCCACCGGGTACCCGCGATCGGATGGGTCGTCGCGCGCCCCTCCTTGACGGTGACGAGCGCCTCGGGGCTCGACCCGACGATCGAGAAGTCCAGTCCCCCATCATGATCGGGGACGTTGAGCAGATACATGTACGGGCTGGGGTTGCTGACCCGCAGCATCCGGTAGACATCGAGAGGATCTGCGGGGGTCGTCATCTCGAACCGCTGTGACGGCACCACCTGGAAGGCTTCGCCCGCCTCGATGTCGCCGACGAGCTTCTCGACGATCTCGGTGTACTCCTCGACGGTGCGTTGCGAGCGATGCTGCGGCGCGGGCCTGCTGAACGTGGCGACCGTCGACTTGAGCGGCTCGGCCAGCGCGGCGGTCATCACCTCGAGCCTGGCGACCGCGTCGTCGTAGGCCCAGTCGACACGTTCGTCGGTGCCGTTCCAGTTGACGGCGTTGGCGATCAACGTGATCGTGCCTTCGTGGTGGTCGACCGCGGCGACGTCGGTCGCCAGCAGCAGCAGCATGTCGGGCAGGCCGAGGTCGTCGACGGTCAGCTCGGGGAGGCGCTCGAGCCGGCGCACCAGATCGTAGGCGAAGAACCCGACCAGCCCGGAGGACAGCGGCGGCAGCCCCGGTAGCGCAGCGGTCTCCAGCAGCGTCAGCGTCTGGCGCAGCGCATCCAGCGGGTCACCACCCGAGGGCGCGTCCTTCGGGGTGACACCCAGCCACGCCGCCTCGCCGTCGCGAACCGTCAGCGCCGACGGGGCGCCGGCACCGATGAACGACCAGCGCGACCACGACCGACCGTTTTCCGCCGACTCGAGCAGGAACGTCCCCGGACGATTGGCGGCCAGCTTGCGGTAGGCCGACAGGGGTGTCTCACTGTCGGCGAGCACCTTGCGCGTCACCGGGACCACACGGTGCTCGGCGGCCAGCGCTCGGAAGTCCTCACGCGAGGTCGTCACGAGGTGGACGGTCGTCTGCACGGTGTCATCCTCCCAGACGTACGGTAGGAACCATGGACCGCATCAATCAGGGTGACCAGGTGTCCGACTTCGAACTACCCGACCAGACGGGGACGACGAGGACGTTGACCGAACTGCTGGCGGGCGGACCGATCGTGTTGTTCTTCTACCCTGCGGCGATGACGCCGGGATGCACCAAGGAAGCCTGCCACTTCCGCGACCTGGCGGCGGAGTTCGCCGCGGTGGGCGCCAGCCGGGTGGGGATCAGCGCCGACGCGGTCGACAAGCAGGCCAAGTTCGCCGAGCAGCAGAGCTTCGACTATCCCCTGCTGTCGGACACCGACGGGGTGGTGGCCACGCAGTTCGGGGTCAAACGGGGCCTGCTGGGCAAGCTGATGCCGGTGAAGCGAACGACGTTCGTCATCGACACCGATCGCACCGTGCTCGCGGTGATCGCCAGCGAGTTCAGCATGGACACCCACGCCGACAAGGCGCTCGAGGTGCTGCGGCAGCGTCAGTCCGCCTGATCCTGCGGCGACAGGAGCACATCCGCGTCGAAGCAGGTGTGGTCGCCGGTGTGGCAGGCGCCGCCGACCTGGTCCACCTCGAGCAGCACGGTGTCTCCGTCGCAGTCCAGCCGCACCGAGTGCACATGCTGCGTGTGCCCCGACGTCGCGCCCTTGATCCACTGCTCGCCGCGGGAACGCGAAAAGTAGGTGGCCTCAAGGGTTTCCAGCGTGCGAGCCAGGGCGTCATCGTCCATCCACGCCACCATCAGCACCTGACCGGTACTTCGCTCCTGCACCACCGCGGTGAACAGACCATCCGCGGTGCGCTTGAGCCGCTTCGCAATCGAACTGTCGAGAGTCACCTCACCACGATCCCTTCGGCTGCCATCGCCGCCTTCACCTGTCCGATGGTCAGTTCCCGGAAGTGGAACACGCTCGCGGCGAGGACGGCGTCGGCACCTGCAAAAACCGCGGGCGCAAAATGTTCCACCGCACCCGCTCCGCCGCTGGCGATCACCGGCACCGACACCGCTCCGCGCAC
>NZ_JBAUJB010000233.1:0-6974 GCF_049683355.1 Mycobacterium sp. | reverse complement strand
ACCCACCACCCGCTGCTGGCCCAGCACGACCGCAGGCTGGCCGCCGAAGCGCGCGAGCGCCAGCAGCGTGGTGGCCGCTTCCCCCTGTCCGGTTCCCGACAGCAGCACCCGTTCGGTGGTGCCGTGGCGCAACAGGTGGCCGACACCCGGCCGGTCCGGGCGGCGTGAGAGCTCCACGGACTGCCACGCGGAAATGTCCGGAAGGGGTTCGGGCTCGGGTGCCGGTGGTGGTTCCCCGGGTGGGTCCGAGACCACCTTGAGCGTGCGGTCGAGGGTCGATCGCAACACCTCGACGGGGACGACGGCGTCGATGACGCCGTGGCGTTGCAGGTTCTCCGCGGTCTGGACCCCGGACGGGAACGGCTCGCCGTAGAGATGTTCGTACACCCGTGGCCCCAGAAACCCGATGAGGGCACCGGGCTCGGCGGCGGTGACATGTCCGAGCGAGCCCCACGAAGCAAACACCCCGCCGGTGGTGGGGTGCCGCAGATAGACGAGGTAGGGCAGGTGGGCCTGCTTGTGCAGTTCGACAGCGGCGGCGATCTTGACCATCTGCAGGAACGCCACGGTGCCCTCCTGCATGCGGGTGCCGCCGGAACTAGGCGAGGCCAGCAGTGGCAGTTTCTCGGCGGTGGCGCGCATTACCGCCGCAGTGATCCGTTCCGCCGCGGCCACCCCGATGGACCCGGCGAGAAAGTCGAACTCGCAGGCCACCAGCGCCACCCGGCGCCCGAACACCCGGCCCTCACCGGTCACCACCGACTCGTCCATACCGGTCTTGGCGGCCGCGGCAGCCAACTCCCGTCGGTAGTCCTGACCGGCGCCGATGTCCAGCGGTGGGTCGTCCCAGCTGCGGAACGACCCCTCGTCCAGCAACGTGTCGCGCAATCTGAGGGCACCGATCCGGCTCACACAAGCAGGCTATATAGGCTTGCGTCCATGATTGGTGTGACCCGGGACGGCGCCGTGATGACCTTGGAGATGCAGCGCGCCGAGCGTCGCAACGCGTTGAACGTCGAACTCGTCGACGCGCTGCGCGACGCCATCGAGAAGGCCGCCGCCGAAGACGTGCGCGCGATCGTGCTCACCGGGCAGGGCCACGTGTTCAGCTCGGGCGCGGATCTGTCCGACGCCGCGGGAGTGGCCGAGGCGCTGCCCGCGAAGGCAAAGGCGCTCAACATCGCGATCGATCAGGCGCCGGTGCCGGTGATCGGCGCCATCAACGGGCCCGCGATCGGAGCCGGGGTGATCCTGGCGATGATCTGCGACCTGCGCGTGGTTGCCCCCGAGGCGTACTTCCAGTTCCCGGTGGCCAGGTACGGCCTGGCGCTGGACAACTGGAGCATCCGTCGGTTGACGTCACTGGTCGGGGCGGGCCGCGCGCGGGGCATGCTGCTGGCCGCCGAGCGGCTCACCGTCGACGTCGCGGTGCAGACCGGCATGGCCAACCGGGTCGGAACGCTCGCCGACGCGCAGGCGTGGGCCGCCGAGATCGCCGGCTTCGCGCCGCTGGCTCTGCAGCACGCGAAACGGGTGCTCAACGACGACGGTGCGTACGAGGATCCGTGGCCGCAGCACCAGGAACTGTTCGACCGGGCATGGGCGAGCCAGGACGTGATCGAGGCCCAGGTGGCGCGCATCGAGAAGCGGCCGCCCCGATTCCAGGGAGCCTGACGATGCTGATGGCGGCGCTTCGGTTCGGGTTCGGTACGGCGTCGCTGCTGGCCGGCGGATGGGCGCTGCGAGCGCTTCACGGAACTCCGGCGGCGCTGGGCGCCGGCCCCGCCGAGATCGCCGCGGTGGCCTCCCGCTCTCCGAACTATCGCGACGGCGTATTCGTCAACCTCGAAGACACCTCATCCGGCCTCACGATGGACCGCGAGCTGCAGCGCAAGCTGCTGCGCGACCTCGCCAACGCCGGCTCGCACGGCAAGCCGCCCGGACCGGTCCCGTTGGCCGACGTGCCACCCGGTGACATCGCGCCGTCGCAGGCTGCCGCCAGCTGGTACGGGCACTCCAGCGTGTTGATCGAGGTCGACGGCTACCGGGTGCTGGCCGATCCGATCTGGAGCCAGCGCTGCTCGCCGTCGCGCGCGGTGGGCCCCCAGCGGATGCACGACGTGCCGCTGCTGCTGGAGGCGCTGCCCGCTGTCGACGCGGTGGTGATCAGCCACGACCACTACGACCACCTCGACATCGACACGATCGTCGCGCTGGCCCGCACCCAGCGCGCACCTTTCATCGTGCCGCTGGGCATCGGCGCCCACCTACGCAAGTGGGGGATACCCGAGGACCGGATCGTCGAACTCGACTGGTACGAGAGCCACCGGATCGGCGAGCTGACGTTGGTCTGCACCCCGGCCCGGCATTTCTCCGGGCGACTGCTCGCACGTGACACCACGTTGTGGGCCTCGTGGGTGGTCGCCGGGCCGACGCACCGGGCGTTCTTCGGCGGGGACACCGGATACACCAAGAGCTTCACCGAGATCGGCGCCGAGCACGGCCCGTTCGATCTGACGCTGCTGCCGATCGGCGCCTACCACCCGGCGTTCGCCGACATCCACATGAACCCCGAGGACGCGGTGCGCGCACACCGCGACCTGACCGACGTCGATGCCGGCCTGATGGTGCCGATCCACTGGGCGACGTTCCGCCTGGCGCCGCACCCGTGGGCGGAGCCGGCCGAGCGGCTGGTGTCAGCCGCCGAAGAAGAACGGGTTCGCATCGTGGTGCCGATCCCCGGCGCGCGCGTCGATTCGGAATCGACTTACGACCCGTGGTGGCGGATGTAGACCGGCCCGACGCGCTACGGTCTGAACATGAAACCCCCAGGCCGGTTGGCGGCGCTCGCGTTGCTGGTCACGCTGCTCGCCGGTTGCGGCGCCGACGGCGCTGAACCCGCAGGGCCGACGACGTCCGCGACGCCGCCTGCGGGTCGATCCCCGGAGTTGCCGCCACCCCTGGTGCCTGCGATGCCACTTCCCGAGAACGCGGTGGCCGACGCCGTGTCGAAGCTCGACGGGATGGTCGAGGACCTGATGGCGAAGTCCGGTGTGCCCGGCATGGCGGTCGCCGTCGTCCACGGTGGAGAAACCCTGTACAGCAAGGGTTTCGGCGTCAAGGATGTGCGCAACGGTGACGCACCGGAGAATCGGGTCGACCCGGACACCGTGTTCCAGTTGGCGTCGCTGTCGAAGCCGTTGGGTGCGACGGTGGTCGCACACCAGGTCGGTGAGGGCGCGATCAGCTGGGACACCCCGATCGTTGACCATCTGCCCTGGTTCGCGCTCTCCGATCCCGCCATCACCCGGATGGTCACCGTCGGCGACATGTATTCGCACCGGTCCGGGCTGCCCGACCACGCGGGCGACCTGCTGGAGGATCTCGGGTACGACCGGCGCCTGGTGCTGGAGAAGCTACGCGAGTATCCGCTCGATCCGTTCCGGACCTCCTACGCCTACACCAACTTCGGGTTGACCGCCGGAGCCGAGGCGGTCGCGGTCGCGGCAGGGAGGTCGTGGGAGGAACTCAGCCAGCAGGTGCTGTACCAACCCCTGGGGATGGGGTCGACCAGTTCGCGATTCGACGAATACATGGTCCGCCCGAACCGTGCGGTCGGACACATCCACATCGACGACGGATACCAACCCGATTTCGTCCGCGACCCACAGGCCGAGGCACCCGCCGGTGGGGTCAGCAGTTCGCTCAACGACATGTCGAAGTGGCTGACGATGATGCTCGGCAACGGTAGCTATCAGGGCC
This sequence comes from Mycobacterium sp., assembly GCF_049683355.1. Lineage (GTDB taxonomy): Bacteria > Actinomycetota > Actinomycetes > Mycobacteriales > Mycobacteriaceae > Mycobacterium. Next base: position 3,212 of record NZ_JBAUJB010000233.1, on the reverse strand, counting down.
AGCAGATCGTCGACCCCGAAGCGCTGCTGCCGGCACTGACCCCGCAGAGCGTCTCGAGTCGGGCCAGCGAACCCGCGATGCGCTCGGGCTTCTACGGGTTCGGGTTCAACGTCAGCGCGACGGCCTCGGCCCGGATGGAGATGTCGCACTCCGGAGCATTCGAATTGGGGGCGGGGACGAACTTCGTGATGTTGCCCGCGGCCGACGTGGCGATCGTGGCGCTCACCAATGCCACACCGTCCGGAGTGCCGGAGACCCTCACCGCCGAGTTCGCCGACCTGGTCCAGTTCGGTGAGATCCGCGAGGACTGGTACGCGTTGTACAAGGGTGCCTTCGAGGAGATGGAGCAACCGGTCGGTTCGCTGGTCGGTCAGCGGCCGCCGGCAGACCCCGCTCCGCCCGCCCCCCTTGCCAGCTACGTGGGCCAGTACTCGAACTTCTTCTGGGGCCCGGCGCGGGTGATGGAGAAGAACGGCGGCTTGGAGCTGGCGCTCGGGCCGAAGATGGTGGTGCCGTTGAAGCACTGGGACGGTGACGTGTTCACGTTCTCGTTCGTCAACGAGAACGCCCCGCCGGGCACGGTCTCGAAAGCGACGTTCGACGGTGACTGGCTGGAGTTGGAGTACTACGACCGGGACGGCAAAGGGACCTTCACCCGATGAGTAGCGCCCTCGTCGTCGGCCTGTCCGACGACGAAGTCGCCCAGCGCGTCGCCGAGGGCAAGACCAACGACGTCCCCACCCGGGCGGCGCGCAGCGTCTCGGAGATCGTCCGCGACAACGTGTTCACGCGCATCAACGCGATCCTCGGTGTGTTGCTGATCATCGTGCTGTCCACCGGCTCGGTGATCAACGGAGCGTTCGGTCTGCTGATCATCGCCAACAGCGCGATCGGCATCATCCAGGAGCTGCGCGCCAAGCAGACCCTGGACGAGCTGGCCATCGTCAGCCAGGCGAAACCACTGGTGCGCAGGCAATCCGGAACCCAGGCGATGGCTCCCAGCGGCGTGGTGCTCGACGACGTGATCGAGCTGGGTCCAGGAGACCAGATCGTGGTGGACGGCGTGGTCCTCGAAGAGGTCAACCTCGAGATCGACGAGTCCCTGCTGACCGGTGAGGCCGACCCGATCGCCAAGGACGCAGGCGACCACGTGATGTCGGGCAGCTTCGTGGTGGCCGGAACCGGCGCCTACCGCGCCACCAAGGTCGGCCGCGAGGCATATGCTGCCAAGCTCGCCGAAGAGGCCTCCAAGTTCACGCTGGTCAAATCCGAACTGCGCAGCGGCATCAACAAGATCCTGCAGTTCATCACCTACCTGCTGGTCCCCGCCGGCGCGCTGATCATCTACACCCAGCTGTTCACCACCGGTGCAGGCTGGCGGGAATCGGTGCTGCGCATGGTCGGAGCGCTGGTGCCGATGGTTCCCGAGGGTCTGGTGCTGATGACCTCGATCGCGTTCGCGGTCGGGGTGATCCGGCTCGGCCGCAGGCAGTGCCTCGTCAACGAGCTTCCGGCGATCGAGGGTCTGGCCCGCGTCGACGTGGTGTGTGCCGACAAGACCGGAACGCTGACCGAGAACGGCATGCGGGTCTGCGATCTGAAGATGCTGGGCGCAGCAGAAGTGGCCGGCGTCCTGGCCCAGCTCGCCGCCGACGACCCCCGCCCCAATGCCAGCATGGCCGCGATCGCCGAGGCTTTCACGACGGCGCCCGGCTGGGTCGCGACCGCCACCGCGCCATTCAAGTCGGCGACCAAATGGAGCGGTACGTCCTACGCCGGGCACGGTGACTGGGTGATCGGAGCGCCGGATGTGCTGCTGGACCCGGCGTCACCGGCGGCCGAGGCGGCCGAACAGATCGGTGCACGCGGACTGCGGGTGCTGCTGCTCGGTTCCAGCGACCTTCCCGTCGACGATCCCGCAGCACCGGGCACGGTGACCCCCGCGGCGCTGGTGGTGCTCGAGCAGCGAATCCGGCCCGACGCCCGGTACACGCTGGATTATTTTGCCTCACAACAGGTGTCAGTCAAGGTGATCTCGGGCGACAACGCGGTGTCGGTGGGGGCGGTGGCAGGTTCACTCGGTCTCGCGGGACAGACCATGGATGCCCGTGAGCTGCCGGAAGGTCCCGACGAACTCGCCGACACACTCGAGGAGTGCACGACGTTCGGCCGGGTGCGGCCCGACCAGAAGCGCGCAATGGTGCACGCGCTGCAGTCGCGCGGGCACACGGTCGCGATGACCGGTGACGGTGTCAACGACGTCCTGGCGCTCAAGGACGCCGACATCGGCGTCGCGATGGGCTCGGGCAGCTCGGCGTCTCGGGCGGTGGCGCAGATCGTGCTGCTGGACAACAAGTTCGCCACCCTGCCCTATGTGGTGGGTGAGGGACGCCGGGTCATCGGCAACATCGAGCGCGTCTCGAATCTGTTTTTGACGAAAACCGTGTACTCGGTGCTGCTCGCGGTTCTTGTGGGCCTGGCGGGGTTGTCGGCGGAGCTGTTCGGCTCCGCCCCGCTGCCCTTTCCGTTCCAGCCGATCCACGTCACCATCGCGGCCTGGTTCACCATCGGCATCCCCGCGTTCGTGCTGTCGTTGGCCCCGAACAAGGAACGGGCCCGCCCAGGCTTCGTGCGGCGCGTGATGACCTCTGCGCTGCCGTCGGGGATCGTCGTCGGCGCCGCGACCTTCACCTCGTACCTGTTGGCCTACGAGGGCCGCGCGGCCACCGAGACCGAACAGACCCAGGCGTCCACCGCAGCGCTGATCACGCTGCTGGTTGCTGCGCTGTGGGTGCTGGCCGTGGTGGCCAGACCCTACGAATGGTGGCGGGTGGCGCTGGTCGCGGCGTCCGCCCTGGCCTACCTCGTGATCTTCAGCATCCCGGCTGCCCGCGAGCTGTTCATCCTGGATACGTCCAACGTCGCGGCCACGTCCACGGCGCTGGGAATCGGCCTGCTCGGGGCACTGGCCGTCGAGGTGATCTGGTGGGTTCAGGGCACAGCCCTGGGCGAACGCCGCAGGTTGTGGCGTCAACGCGAACGGTAGGCTGGCCCCATGGGATTTCTCGACAAGGCCAAGGATCTGTTGGGCAAGAACGCCGACAAGGTCGACACCGCGATCGACAAGGCCGGTGACCTCGTCGACAAGAAGACGCAGGGCAAGTACGCCTCGCAGGTGAACAAGGTGCAGGACGCCGCGAAGAAGGCCGTCC
>NZ_JBAUJB010000232.1:0-17571 GCF_049683355.1 Mycobacterium sp. | reverse complement strand
GGAAGTTCACCACCACCGACCTCGACGACCTGCTGAACAGGCTCGACAACCACACACCAGAGTCCCAGCACGACCCCGCCCAGCCCCGCGCAGCATGACCCCCGAGGAACTTACGGGTGAGACCACTTAGGCCCCAGCCAGATCGAGAAGATCCTCGATGAGGATCCGTGTATTAACAGACAGTATGCTTTGCTGGAACATGTGTCAAGCATCACTTCGCGCCTTCCGAGCGAATCCTTACAGGCGCTAGGGCCAGCCTATTTCCCCCGGTCTCCCGAGCCCGGGCGACGCGACGCCGTCGCCGAAAAGCTTGACGCTGACCGCGTGATCGAGCAACCATCGACCGGACCCGCCCTGGCTGCCGGGGCGGGCGTGGGCTCTATCCGCAGAAGGGTGCGAAAACCCATCCGGCGCAATCCCATAGTTGTTGTGCGCGTCTATATTTCGACGATTATCTGATGATTGTGATTGTTGACTGGCGGCTACGGCGACATGTCGACCTTCCGGAGTCGATTGACGCATCCGTCACCGGGTTCCGTTTTCAGCAACGAACGGTACTTGCCCCGCTCGGGATGCCCGATTTCGTGGACTTCTGACAACCACCGTAGACACGCGCCAGCAATAGCGAGTTTCGGTCCGTCACCGACATGACACATTTGCCGGACCGGCACCGAGGTTTCGTTGCCGGCTGGCCGTGCTCACGCACGGGAGGGGTGCGTCCAAGGCGTCGCGGCATCGCTGCCCGAAAGCGCACAATGGGAAGACTGAACAAGTCGGTTGGTGTGGCATCGCCGCGAGCGAACCGGGAATTCGTCGCAGAATGCCCACCGTTTCACCTTCGACATGAAAGGGAGTTGCGGGTCGCCTTCCGGGAGACGATTCACGAGCAACACGCGGGCGCCGGTGGACACCTCTCGGCGTCGCTTCTCCCTACGATCACCGGGTGGCTGATCGCTATGGTTCCGACATCCTTGCCGACGACCCGCACCGCGCCCGCCGGCCTCGCTCGACCGAGCAACCGGTGGAGATCGGCATGGTGGTCGAGGACGCGCAGACGGGCTTCGTCGGCGCCGTGATGCGTGTCGAGTACGGCCGGATGCAACTCGAGGACCGGCACGGCCGTACCAAACCGTTCCCTGTTGGTCCCGGATACCTGATCGACGGCAAGCCGGTCATCCTCACCGCGCCCAAGAAGGCGGCCCCGACGGAGCCGGCCCGCACCGCGTCGGGCTCCGTTGCGGTGGCGGGCGCGCGAGCAAAGGTCGCACTGGCCAGTCGCATCTACGTCGAAGGCCGCCACGATGCGGAGCTGGTGGAACAGGTGTGGGGCGAGGACCTGCGGCTCGAGGGGGTGGTGGTCGAGTATCTCGGCGGCGTGGACGACCTGACCGGCATCGTCGCGGAGTTCCGTCCCGGGCCCGGGCGACGGTTGGGGGTGTTGGTCGATCACCTGGTCACGGGGAGTAAGGAAGCGCGCATCGCCGACGCCGTCCGTCGCGGTCCGGGCGGGCCCCACACCCTCGTGGTGGGCCATCCCTTCGTCGACATCTGGCAGGCCGTCAAACCGGCCCGGCTGGGAATAGCGGCGTGGCCGACGATCCCCAGAGGCCAGGACTGGAAGCACGGCATCTGTGCGGCGCTGAACTGGCCGCACCGCGACCAGGCCGACATCGCCTCGGCCTGGCGGCGAATTCGCGGCCGCGTGCGGGACTGGACCGACCTCGAGCCCGAGTTGATCGGCCGGGTGGAGGAACTGATCGACTTCGTGACCCGACCCCCGCAGTGAGGCCGTGGTAAGTAGAAGACGTGTCCGACAGTCTGTTCGATGTGCCCGGCCGGGAGACCGACGGCGGCGCCGCTGACACGCTCGGGGGCGGGACGTCGTCGCCGCTGGCGGTGCGGATGCGCCCGGCGTCGCTCGACGAGGTGGTCGGACAGGAGCACCTGCTCAAGCCGAACTCTCCGCTGCGCCGGTTGGTCGAAGGTTCCGGCGCGGCGTCGGTGATCCTGTACGGCCCCCCGGGGACGGGCAAGACGACGCTGGCCTCGTTGATCTCGCAGGCGACCGGCCGGCGGTTCGAGGCGCTCTCCGCGCTGTCCGCGGGGGTCAAAGAGGTCCGTGCCGTGATCGAGACAGCCCGTGTCAGCGCTGTGCGGGGCGGGCAGACGGTGCTGTTCATCGACGAGGTGCACCGGTTCTCCAAGACTCAGCAGGATGCGCTGCTGTCCGCGGTGGAGAACCGGGTGGTGTTGCTCGTCGCCGCCACCACCGAGAACCCATCGTTCTCCGTGGTGGCTCCGCTGCTGAGTCGGTCGCTCATCCTGCAGTTGCAGCCGCTGACCGCCGAAGCCATCGCCACGGTGATCCGTCGGGCCATCGACGACGAGCGCGGCTTGAGCGGCCGGGTCCGGGTCGCCGACGACGCGGTCGACCTGTTGGTGCAGCTGTCCGCAGGGGACGCGCGCCGAGCCCTGACCGCGCTGGAAGTCGCCGCCGAAACGGGTGACGAAGTGACCGTCGATGTGATCGAGCAATCGCTCGACCGGGCCGCGGTGCGCTACGACCGCGACGGGGATCAGCACTACGACGTCGTCAGCGCGTTCATCAAGTCGATCCGGGGTTCCGACGTCGACGCAGCGCTGCATTATCTGGCCCGCATGCTGGTGGCGGGGGAGGACCCGCGGTTCGTGGCCCGGCGTCTGGTGATCCTCGCGAGCGAGGACGTCGGGATGGCTGACCCGTCTGCGCTGCAGACCGCGGTCGCTGCGGCGCACACGGTGCAGTTGATCGGCATGCCGGAAGCGCAACTGACGCTGGCGCACGCGACCGTCCACCTGGCGACGGCGCCCAAGTCCAACGCCGTGACGACGGCGCTCGGTGCGGCCATGGCCGATATCCGGGCGGGCAAGGCGGGCCTGGTGCCCGCCCAACTGCGCGACGGGCACTACTCGGGGGCCTCGAAGCTCGGCAACGCCGTCGGGTACCGGTACTCGCACGACGACCCCGACGGGGTGGTGGCACAGCAGTACCCGCCGGACGAGTTGGTGGGCGTGGACTACTATCGGCCCACCGCGCGTGGCGTCGAGCGGGAGATCTCCACCAGGCTGGAGAAGCTGCGCGCCATCATCCGTCGCACCCGCTGACCTCAAAATCATCCTTGACACCTCGACGGGGGCGGCTCTACCGTTGTAATCAATCTAAACGTTGATCAAAGAGGAGGTTGATTATTGGCGGATGGTGGAGACGCCGAGGTCCGGCTGGATCGAGCCTTCACGGCACTCGCCGACCCCGTTCGCCGTGCGATGGTCGCGCGGCTGTCGCGGGGGCCGGCGACGGTCAACGAGCTGGCAGCGCCGTTCGTCATCACCAAGCAGGCGGTGTCCAAGCACATCCAGGTGCTCGAGCACGCGGGTCTGGTCACCCGGAGCCGTGACGCCCAGCGTCGACCGGTGCATCTCGAGGCTGCCGCACTCGAGGAGTTGACCTCGTGGATCGACCGCTACCGGCTGGACGCCGAACGCAACTACCGCCGGCTGGATGCGCTGCTGGCGCAGCTTCCGCCGGAGACCGAGACGACAGGGAAGACGCTATGACAAACGCACTCGACCTGGTGGCACCGGTGGACATCCTGGCCATGGAGTTCAGCCGCGACTTCGACGCGCCCGTGGCGGCGCTGTTCCGTGCCCACGCCGAACCGGAGCTGGTGAAGCGGTGGCTCGGCCCTCACGGTCTCGAGATGAACATCACGGAATGGGAGTTCAGAAACCACGGCGGCTACCGCTACTCGCACGCAGACGAACACGGCGAGTACAGCTTCAATGGCACGTTCCACACCGTGCGGGAGCACGAATTCATCTTGCAGACCTTCGAATTCGACGGTGCGCGCGACATGGTCAACATCGAGTATCTGTGATTCGAGGACATCGGCGGCGGGCGTTCCCGGCTGCGCGGTCGCTCGATCTGTCCCAACGTCGAAGCCCGCGACGCGTTGCTGTCGTCCGGCATGGAGAGCGGCATGACCGAGGGCTACGAGAAGCTCGACCGGTTGCTGGCAGACCTCTAGTACAGAGCCAAGTGATCCCGGCCGGTCGGGGCTCCAGCCGGGATCACGTGGGGGTGCTCGGTGGCGTCAGCGCATGGCGCCGGAACGCCGACCGCCGCCAACGCCGCTGTTCCGGCGGCCCATGAGTGCGGCCACGAGTGCCACACCGATCACGGCGACGACGACCTGGGCGAGCAGCTCGAGCCAGTCCACGCCGCTGGTTGCCGTGGGGATGCCGAGTGCGCCGGCCAGTGCGGTTCCGATCAGCGCCGAGACGATGCCGACCGCGATCGTCAACAGGATGCCGATTTTCTGCTTGCCCGGGAGCACCAGTCGGGCGAGAGCACCGACAACGGCGCCGATCAAGACTGCGGTGATGATGCCGGCGATGGTCATGTTCTCCTCCGAGGGTTCGATTGCGGCAGAAGTACCCTCGCCGGATCGGCAATAAACGCGCGCGTCAATCAGTGGATCGGCTCGTAGGCTGGAACCGATGAAAACCGAAGTGCTCGACATCGATACCACCGACCGCCGCATCGTCGACCTGACCGCTGCGGTGCAGACGTTCTGCGCATCCCAGGACCAGGGCTTCGGCGGATTGTGCAACGTGTTCGTCCCGCACGCGACAGCGGGCCTAGCGATCATCGAGACGGGCGCCGGCTCCGACGACGATCTCATCGACGCGCTGCAGCGGCTGCTGCCCCGGGACAACCGATATCGGCATGCACACGGGTCCCCGGGGCACGGCGCCGACCACGTGCTCCCCGGCCTGGTGTCTCCGTCGGTGACGGTGCCGGTGGCCGACGGAGTGCCGTTGCTGGGCACCTGGCAGAGCATCGTGCTGGTGGATCTGAACTCCGACAACCCGCGTCGCTCAGTCCGGCTGAGCTTCGTGAAGGCTGCTTCCTGAAGGCATAGCTTCCTGAAGGCGTAGCCGGGGCGACCGGTACTGTGGGGCGTCGAGTATTCGCAGGTGACGGCCAATCCGCTGGTCGGCTCCATTGACTAGGACTGAGGACAGCAGCACGTGCAGACACACGAGATCAGGAAGCGGTTCCTTGATCATTTCGTGAAGGCGGGCCATACCGAAGTGCCCAGCGCTTCGGTGATCCTCGAAGATCCCAACCTGTTGTTCGTCAACGCCGGCATGGTCCAGTTCGTCCCGTTCTTCCTCGGCCAGCGGACGCCGCCGTGGGACCGTGCGACCAGCGTGCAGAAGTGCATCCGCACCCCGGACATCGACGAGGTGGGCATCACCACCCGGCACAACACCTTCTTCCAGATGGCGGGCAACTTCTCGTTCGGCGACTACTTCAAGGCCGGCGCCATCGAGTTGGCGTGGACGTTGTTGACCAACCCGGTGGATCAGGGTGGCTACGGGTTCGACCCCGAACGGCTCTGGGCGACCGTCTATCTGGACGACGACGAGGCGGCTGCGCTGTGGCAGGACATCGCCGGCCTGCCATCGGCCCGGATCCAGCGCCGGGGGATGGCCGACAACTACTGGTCGATGGGGATCCCCGGACCGTGCGGTCCGTCGTCGGAGATCTACTACGACCGTGGACCCGAGTACGGAATCGAGGGTGGCCCCGAAGCCAACGAGGACCGCTACATCGAGATCTGGAACCTCGTGTTCATGCAGAACGAACGGGGCGAGGGCACCTCCAAGGACAACTTCGAGATCCTCGGCCCGCTGCCACGCAAGAACATCGACACCGGGATGGGCATCGAGCGGGTGGCCTGTCTGCTCCAGGGTGTGGACAACGTCTACGAGACCGATCTGCTCCGCCCGGCCATCGATCTGATGGCTGCCCGCGCACCCCGGGGATACAGCCAGGGCAACCACGGTGACGACGTGCGTTACCGGATCATCGCCGACCACAGCCGCACGGCCGCGATCATCATCAGCGACGGCGTCAGCCCCGGCAACGAGGGCCGTGGTTACGTGCTGCGCCGGTTGTTGCGGCGCATCATCCGCGCCGCGAAACTCCTCGGTGTCGACGATCCCGTGATGGCCGACCTGATGACGGTGGTACGCGACGCGATGGGTCCGTCGTATCCGGAACTGGTCAGCGATTTCGACCGCGTCCAGCGCATCGCGGTGGCCGAGGAGACCGCCTTCAACCGCACGCTGGCCTCGGGCTCGCGGCTGTTCGACGACGCCGCGCGGGCCACGAAAGCCTCGGGTACCGACGTGCTGTCGGGTACCGACGCGTTCACCCTGCACGACACCTACGGCTTCCCGATCGAACTGACCCTGGAGATGGCGGCCGAGGCCGACCTGCGGGTCGACGAGGAGGGCTTCCGCGGCCTGATGGCCGAGCAACGCCGCCGGGCCAAGGCAGACGCCGCAGCGCGCAAGCAAGCGCACGCCGACCTGTCGGCCTACCGCGACCTGGTTGACGCCGGCCCCACGCAGTTCACCGGCTTCGACGAATTATCCACCGAAGCAAGGATTCTCGGGATATTCGTCGACGGCAAGCGGGTGCCGGTGGTGGCGCACGAGCCAGGCACCTCGGAGTCGCGGGTCGAGTTCGTTCTCGATCGCACGCCGTTCTACGCCGAATCGGGAGGCCAGATCGCCGATGAGGGCAGCATCGGCGGGACCGGCGCCTCGGAGACGGCGCGCGCATCTGTCACCGACGTCCAGAAGATCGCCAAAACGCTGTGGGCGCATCGCGTCACCGTTGAGTCGGGCGAGTTCGTCGAGGGTGACACCATCGTTGCCGCCGTTGATCCCCGCTGGCGTCACGGGGCGACCCAGGGGCACTCCGGAACACACATGGTCCATGCCGCGCTGCGCCAGGTTCTGGGTCCCAACGCCGTCCAGGCCGGCTCCCTGAACCGTCCGGGCTACCTGCGTTTCGACTTCAACTGGCAGGGTGCGCTGACCGATGACCAGCGCACGCAGATAGAAGAGGTCACCAACGAGGCCGTCGAGGCCGATTTCGAGGTGCACAGCTTCATCACCGATCTGGAGCGGGCCAAGGCGATGGGTGCGATGGCACTGTTCGGTGAGGCCTATCCCGACGAGGTGCGGGTCGTCGAGATCGGCGGGCCGTTCTCACTGGAACTGTGCGGTGGCACCCATGTCCGCAACTCCGCGCAGATCGGGCCGGTGACGATCCTCGGCGAGTCGTCGGTCGGGTCCGGTGTCCGGCGCGTCGAGGCCTATGTCGGGCTCGATTCGTTCCGCCATCTGGCCAAGGAGCGCGCGCTGATGGCAGGTCTGGCGTCGACGTTGAAGGTGCCCTCGGACGAGGTGCCCGGCCGGGTGGCCAACCTGGTGGAGCGGTTGCGCGCCGCGGAGAAGGAACTCGACCGGCTGCGGATGGCCAACGCGCGCGCCGCAGCGGCGAATGCGGCCGCCGGCGCCGAGGAGGTCGGTAAGGTCCGGGTCGTGGCGCAGCGGATGGCCGGCGGGATGTCGGCGGGTGACCTGCGTTCACTCGTCGGTGACGTCCGCGGCAAGCTCGGCAGCGGTCCGGCGGTGGTTGCGCTGCTGGCTGAGGGCGACGACGACGCCGTGCCGTACGTGGTGGCGGTCAATCCCGCGGCGCAGGATCTCGGTCTACGGGCCGACGACCTTGTCAAGCAGCTGGGCGCAGCGGTCAATGGACGTGGCGGTGGCAAAGCAGATCTTGCGCAGGGATCCGGTAAGGGGGCAGCGGGTATCAACGCGGCCCTGGCGGCGGTACGTGCAGAGATCGCCCGGAGATAGCCTGGTGGATCACCCCGACGACCCCGAACACCAGGACCGTCTGCCGGACCGGCCGGGAGACCCGAACTCGTCCCCGGACCCGGGGCGCGGCCGGCGCCTCGGTATCGACGTCGGCAGCGTCCGCATCGGGGTGGCGGTCAGCGACCCCGACGCCATCCTGGCGACCCCGGTGGAGACGATCGCCCGGGACCGTCGCTCAGGCAAGCACCTGCGACGGCTGAGACGGCTGGTCGACGACCATCAGGCGGTGGAGGTGGTCGTGGGTCTGCCGCGCACGCTGGCCGACCGTGCCGGCTCGTCGGCACGAGACGCTGTCGACCTCGCAGACCGGCTGGCCGATCAAATCTCGCCGGTTCCGGTAAGGCTGGCCGACGAGCGCTTCACCACGGTGACCGCGCAACGCTCGTTGCGGGAGGCCGGGGTGCACGCCAAGGGGCAACGTTCGATGATCGATCAGGTTGCGGCGATGGGGATTCTGCAGAACTGGCTGGACCAGCGGCGGGCGGCGCTGACCGCACACGGAGAGGTCGGGGATGGTTGACGATTGGCCAAGCGAACGTGCCGAGCCCGTCGCGGTGGGTCCGCCACGGCGTCGGCGCACCCGCCGGGACCGCATCCAGGAAGCCCGGACGCTGCGCAGACGGCGGCTCGCCGGGGTGGCGGCGCTGGTGATGCTCGTGGTGGTGGTGGTGGTCGTCGCGGTGTTCCTCGGATCCAGGATGTGGAACTCGCTGTTCGGCGGCTCGAGCGGCGACTACGCCGGTGACGGCGTCAACGACGTGGTGATCCAGGTGAACGAGGGTGACTCGACCACCGCGATCGGCAACACGTTGCAGGAGCAGAACGTCGTGGCGACGTCGGAGGCGTTTGTCAGCGCGGCGTCGGGAAATGACGCCATCTCGGCCATCCAGCCGGGTTTCTACAAGGTCCGCACCGAGATCCCCGCGGCCAGTGCCGTCGACCGCCTCGCCGATCCGGCGAACCGGGTCGGCAGGCTGGTCATCCCGGAAGGCCGTCAGCTCGACGACATCCGCGACGTCGGGACCAACGCGGTCACCGACGGCATTCTCACCCTGATCTCCGATGCCTCGTGCGTGGACCTCGACGGTGACCGGACGTGCGTCTCGGCCGAAGACCTGCGGAACATCACCGGCACCGTGGCACCGTCCGCGCTTGCGGTGCCCGAATGGGCGATGAGCACCGTCGACGCCCTGGGTTCCGATCACCGGCGGCTCGAGGGGCTGATCGCCCCCGGTACCTGGAACATCGACCCGTCGGCCGAGCCGCAGGACATCCTGGCCACGCTGATCGCCGCCAGCGCGGCGCAGTACGAACAGAGCGGGTTGCTCGACACCGCGGCCGCGCTGAACCTCTCGCCGTACGAGGTGCTCACGGTCGCGTCGCTGGTGCAGCGCGAGGCCTTGCCGCAGGATTTCTCGAAGGTGGCGCGGGTGATCTACAACCGGCTGGCCGAACAGCGCACGCTGGAGTTCGACTCGACGGTGAACTACCCGCTGGACCGCGTCGAGGTGGCGACCACCGACGGAGACCGCGCACGTGCGACCCCGTGGAACACCTACGTCCGGCCGGGACTTCCGGTGACTCCGATCTGCTCACCGGGTCTACCCGCCCTCGTTGCCGCCGAGCAGCCCGAACCGGGGGACTGGTTGTACTTCGTGACGGTCGACATGCAGGGCACGACATTGTTCACCCGCGAGTACGAGCAGCATCTGGCCAACATCGAAGTGGCGATCCGCAACGGCGTCCTCGACTCGGCGCGATGAGCGCTCGCGCGAAGAGCAGACAGCGGCGATGAGCGCACGGCGGGCTGCCGTGCTCGGTTCCCCGATTGCGCACTCGCGTTCCCCGTTGCTGCATCTGGCGGCGTACCGGGCGCTGGGCCTGGACGGCTGGACCTACGACCGGATCGAGTGCACCGGCGAGCAACTGCCCGGCCTGGTGGGCGGATTCGGGCCGGAATGGGTCGGGGTGTCGGTGACGATGCCGGGCAAGTTCGCCGCGCTGCGGTTCGCCGACGACGCCACCGCCCGGGCGAGGATGATCGGGTCGGCCAACACCCTGGTGCGCTCGCCGGCGGGCTGGCATGCCGACAACACCGACGTCGACGGGGTGGTGGGCGCGCTGGCCGGCGTGCCCTCGTCCGACCGCGCGATGGTGGTGGGTTCCGGCGGCACCGCACCCGCGGTGGTCGTCGGGCTCGTCGAACTCGGCGCGCGACACATCACGGTGGCCGCACGCAACGCGGGGAAGGCCGCCCCGCTGGTCGAACTCGCGATCCGCAGCGGCGTTCGGGCGCACTGGTGTGATGTCGGCGACGCGCAGTTGGCGGACATTGTCGCCGGCGTGGACGTCGTGGTGAACACCGTCCCGGCCGACGCGGCGGCGCACTATGCCGGGGCGCTGTCGCGGACGCCGGTGCTGCTCGATGCGATTTATGACCCATGGCCGACTCCGCTGGCCCTGGCAGTCCAGGCGGCCGGCGGCCAGGTGATCGGCGGACTGCAGATGCTGCTGCATCAGGCGTTCGCCCAGGTCGAGCAGTTCACCGGGTTGCCCGCGCCGAAAGAGGCGATGCGGGCGGCGTTCGACGCCGCGCCCTGAGCCTATTGGTGTAACGGACCGGCCGGCGGCGGTCCTAGCCTGGACAGGTGGGGCAGGCTTTGAAGGCGCTGGCCGTCGCCGGTGTGGCGGGCTGGCTGGTGGCGCTGAGTTGTTTCGATGTCCGGCAGCGCAGACTTCCCAATGCGCTCACACTGCCCGGCGCGGCGACGATTCTGGTCGTGGCCTCGCTCGCCGGTCACGGTGTGGCCGCTGCTGCAGGGGCGGCGGTGATGTTCGCTGTCTATGCCGTGGTGCATCTGGTGGCGCCGCAGGCGATGGGTGCCGGTGACGTGAAGCTCTCGATCGGGCTCGGCGCTCTCACCGGGGCGTTCGGTGCCTACGTGTGGCTGGTGGCCGCCCTCGGGGCGTCCGTTCTGACCGTTCTGCTGGGGGTGGCCGCGCTGGTCCGCGGTGACCGCTCGCCGCTGCCGCACGGGCCGTCGATGTGTCTAGCTGCCGGGGCGGCGTTGACTCTCGCCCTGCTGTAGCCCTCGCGCAGTTTCGGGACGGTGATGCCGCCGTGCGAAAATGGGACGCGTGTTGCGATGGACTACAGCAGGCGAATCCCACGGCCGCGCGTTGGTGGCGATGGTCGAGGGCATGGTCGCCGGCGTTTCGGTGACCTCGCAGGCCATTGCCGCACAGTTGGCGCGGCGCCGGCTGGGCTACGGTCGCGGCGCGCGGATGAAGTTCGAGCAGGACCAGATCACCCTGCTCGCCGGGCTGCGTCACGGCCTCACCCTCGGCGGGCCGATCGCCATCGAGATCGGCAACACCGAATGGCCGAAGTGGGAGACGGTGATGGCGCCGGATCCCGTCGACCCCGCCGTGCTGGCCGACAGCGCTGCCCGCAACGCGCCGCTGACCAGGCCGCGGCCCGGACACGCCGACTACGCGGGCATGCTCAAGTACGGCTTCGACGACGCCCGTCCGGTGCTGGAACGTGCCAGCGCCCGCGAGACCGCCGCCCGGGTGGCCGCGGGTACCGTCGCCCGCGCCTTCCTCCAACAGGCCCTCGGCGTCGAGGTCCTCTCACACGTCATCTCCATCGGCGCGTCGGAGCCCTACGACGGTGCGCCGCCGCAGGCAGCCGACCTGGCGGCGATCGACGACAGCCCGGTGCGCGCGTACGACGAAGCCAGCGAGGCATCGATGATCGCCGAGATCGAAGCCGCCAAGCGGGACGGCGACACCCTCGGCGGCGTGGTCGAGGTGGTGGTCCACGGCCTACCCGTCGGACTGGGTTCGTTCACCAGCGGCGACAACCGCCTAGACAGTCAATTGGCAGGCGCCGTCATGGGCATCCAGGCGATCAAGGGTGTCGAGATCGGTGACGGCTTCGAGACGGCGCGTCGGCGCGGCAGCGTCGCCCACGACGAGATGTATCCCGGCGCCGACGGCGTGATGAGGTCGACCAACCGCGCCGGCGGCCTCGAGGGCGGCATGACCAACGGCCAACCCGTGCGGGTACGCGCGGCGATGAAGCCGATCTCCACCGTGCCCCGCGCCCTGGCCACGGTCGACATGGCGACCGGCGACGAAGCGGTCGCCATCCACCAGCGCTCGGACGTGTGTGCGGTGCCGGCGGCCGGGGTCGTCGTCGAGACGATGGTCGCCCTGGTGCTGGCGCGCGCCGCGCTGGAGAAGTTCGGCGGCGACTCGCTGGCGGAGACGCGCGCCAACATCGAGACCTACCTGCGGGCGCTGGCCGACCGCGAACCGACAGTGGCCGTGCGGGCATCGGGCTGATGGCCCCCAAAGTCGTTCTCATCGGGCTTCCCGGGTCGGGTAAGTCCACCATCGGCCGTCGTCTGGCAAAGACGTTGGACGTCGCGTTGCTCGACACCGATGCGGCGATCGAGGAGACCACCGGGCGCACCATCGCCGACATCTTCGGTACCGACGGCGAGGCGGAGTTCCGCCGCATCGAAGAGCGTGTCATCCGCGAGGCCCTGGCCACCCATGACGGCGTGCTGTCGCTGGGCGGCGGCGCCGTGACCACGGCGGGCGTCCGCGAAGCTCTGTCCGGGCACACCGTGATCTATCTGGAGATCAGCGCAGCCGAGGGGGTGCGCCGCACCGGAGGAACGACCGTGCGGCCGTTGTTGGCCGGCCCGGATCGCAGCGAGAAGTTCAAAGCCCTGATGGCAGAACGTGTTCCGCTGTACCGGCAGGTGGCCACGTTGCGGGTGAACACCAACCACCGTAACCCGGGAGCGGTGGTGCGCTTCATCGTCTCCAAACTGGACAACCCGGACTCTCCCAAGCCCAAACCCGATCGTCGTCGCCGGCGTCCGTCATGGCGGCGCGCGCCGCTGTCGTTGAGCACGCCGCCGTCGACGGAGGCGCCCCCGAGTCCCGCGGCCGTCGCCGCCAGAAAGGCCGCCGGCTCCTCCTGTTCCAGAAAGGACGTTGAGTGACTGAGCCGGTGACGGACCCCGTGACTGTCCACGTACGTACAGATCCGCCGTATCCGGTGCTCATCGGAGCGGGCCTTCTCGGCGACCTCGCGCGCATCCTCGACGGCAGGCACAAGGTAGCGATCCTGCACCAGCCGGTGCTCGCGCAGACCGCCGAGGCGATCCGGGAGCACTTGTCGGACAAGGGGATCGACGCACACCGGATCGAGATCCCCGACGCTGAGGCCGGCAAGGAGTTGCCGGTGCTCGGGTTCATCTGGGAAGTGCTCGGACGGATCGGCATCGGTCGCAAGGACGCGATCGTCAGCCTGGGCGGCGGGGCGGCCACCGATGTCGCCGGTTTCGCCGCGGCGACGTGGCTGCGCGGCATCGATGTGGTGCACATCCCGACCACCCTGCTCGGCATGGTCGACGCCGCGGTGGGTGGCAAGACCGGGATCAACACCGACGCGGGCAAGAACCTGGTGGGCGCCTTTCACCAGCCGGCCGCGGTGCTGATCGACCTGGCCACGCTGGAAACGCTGCCACGCAACGAGATCGTGGCCGGGATGGCGGAGATCGTGAAGGCCGGTTTCATCGCCGACCCGACGATCCTCGACCTCATCGAGGCGGACCCGGAGCTCGCCGTCGATCCCACCGGCGCGGTGCTGCCGGAGCTGATCAGACGCGCGGTGGCGGTCAAAGCGGACGTGGTCGCGGCCGACGAGAAGGAATCGCAGCTGCGCGAGATCCTCAACTACGGGCACACCCTGGCCCACGCCATCGAGCGCCGCGAGCGTTACCAGTGGCGGCACGGCGCCGCGGTATCGGTGGGTCTGGTGTTCGCCGCCGAACTGGGCCGGCTGGCCGGGCGGCTCGACGACGCCACCGCCGAGCGGCACCGCGCCATTCTCGGCTCGCTGGGGCTGCCGGTCTCCTACGACGCCGACGCGCTTCCGCAGCTGTTGGAGGCGATGGTCGGCGACAAGAAGACCCGCGCCGGGGTGCTGCGCTTTGTGGTGCTCGACGGTCTGGCCAAGCCGGGGCGGCTGGAAGGGCCCGATCCCTCGCTGTTGGCCGCCGCCTACGCCGAGGTCGCTCGGACCTAGTCGCGCCTGTCGACGGGCCTGGTCTCGTCGTCGGCGACCGCGACCGGTGATGTCTGCTGGTCGGCCTCGGTTGCGGTGGACTGGGGCCGGTAGTCGGCGTCGGAGCGGTCGTCGCGTACGGCGGCGAACACGTCGGTGTCGGCGCGGTCGTCGTCGCTCTCCCGGCGGTGCCCCTGCTGCGGAGCTTTGCGGTCGACCAGCCAGTGGCCGAGTGCGACGCCGATGATGGCGCAGATGAACACCAGCAGCGCCGTGAACGCCGCAAAGGTCGTCACCTCGTTGATCAGGCCCTCGACGTACAGGTTCTGGTAGAACACGCCGATGAACCAGGCCACCGCACCGCTGACCACTCCCGCGAACAGCCCGCCCAGCAGCCACGTCATCGCGAGGTCCGGGCGCCGATCGGGATCGGGGTTGGCACGGGCGTCGGAGCGCCCGTCGGCATAACCCCATATCAGCGCGACGACGGCGAACAGGACGACCAGCGTCAGGCTGATCAATCCCGCCTTGGTCTCCCACGCGTTGATCATCGCTCCCTGCAGTAACCGAACGATCACCATCAGGGCGGCGAACACCAGTCCGCGCAGCAACCACTTACTCATGAGGCATCACCTTAGCGAGTAGCGTCACCGCCTGTGACTATTTCTCAGCGCCGCGACCGGTTGCGTCAGCGTCTGGCGGCTGCGGAACTGGACGCCCTTCTGGTGTCGAACCTGGTCAACGTCCGATATCTGTCGGGATTCACCGGTTCGAACGCCGCCCTGCTGATCCTCGCCGAGGACGAAACGCCGGTGCTGGCCACCGATGGGCGCTACCGCACCCAGGCTGCTCAGCAGGCACCCGATGCCGAAGTGGTGATCGAGCGGGCGTGTGGACCGCATCTGGTCGGCCGGGCGGCCGAGTCGGGCACGGTGCGCACGGTGGGTTTCGAAAGCCACGTGGTGACCGTCGACGGATTCACGGCGCTGACTTGCGCGGCAGGCGATCGCTGTGAGCTGGTGAGCGTTGCCGGCATGGTGGAGAACCTGCGCGAAATCAAGGACGCCGGCGAGATCGCGTTGCTGCGATTGGCATGCGAGGCGGCGGACGCGGCGCTGAAGGACCTGGTGCAGGGCGGTGGCCTGCGTCCGGGTCGCACCGAGAAGGACGTCCGGCGAGACCTGGAGGCGTTGATGCTCGACCACGGTGCCGACGGCGCGTCGTTTGAGACGATCGTCGCGACCGGGCCGAACTCGGCGATCCCTCATCACCGCCCCACCGACGCGGTGCTGGCAGCCGGCGACTTCGTCAAGATCGACTTCGGCGCGCTGGTGTGCGGTTACCACTCGGACATGACGCGCACGTTCGTGCTCTCTCCCATCGCCCAGTGGCAACACGACATCTACGACCTGGTCCTCGCCGCGCAGCGGGCCGGGCGGGAGGCGCTGGCTCCCGGTGTGGCGCTCAGCGCCGTCGACGCGGCATCACGAGCGGTCATCAGCGATACCGGGTACGCCGAGAACTTTGGGCACGGCCTCGGCCACGGAGTCGGTCTGCAGATCCACGAAGCGCCGGGAATCAACGCCTCGGCCGCCGGTACACTGCTTGCTGGCTCCGCCGTGACCGTGGAGCCAGGTGTTTATCTGCCCGACCGTGGCGGTGTCCGAATCGAGGACACGTTGGTCGTGGGCAGTGACTCCCATAAGACCCCCGACTTGCTGACCCGGTTCCCCAAGGAACTGGCGATCCTCTGACAGCTAGGAGAACAACCCACCGTGGCATCGACCGCAGACTTCAAGAACGGGCTCGTCCTGCAGATCGACGGCCAGCTCTGGCAGATCGTCGAGTTCCAGCACGTGAAGCCGGGCAAGGGCCCGGCCTTCGTGCGGACCAAGCTGAAGAACGTGATCTCGGGCAAGGTCGTCGACAAGACCTACAACGCCGGGGTGAAGGTGGAGACGGCCACGGTGGACCGCCGGGACGCGACCTACCTGTACCGCGACGGCTCTGACTTCGTGTTCATGGACAGTGAGGACTTCGAGCAGCATCCGCTGTCCGAGTCGCTGGTCGGCCGGGCCGCGGGGTTCCTGCTGGAGAGCATGCCGGTGCAGATCGCCTTCCACGACGGTGTGGCGCTGTACCTCGAGCTGCCGGTGACGGTCGAGGTCTCGGTCGCCTCCACCGAGCCCGGCCTGCAGGGCGACCGGTCCAGTGCCGGCACCAAGCCGGCAACTCTGGAGACCGGCGCCGAAATCCAGGTCCCGCTGTTCGTCAACACCGGTGACAAGCTCAAAGTGGATACGCGCGACGGCAATTATCTGGGAAGGGTCAATGCCTGACCGGGGCGAGCGGAGCGCAGCGGAGCGACGGGGTGAGTGACCGGAAGGGCGACCGGGGCCGGCACCAGGCCCGTAAACGCGCCGTGGACCTGCTGTTCGAGGCCGAAGCACGTGGGATCACCCCCGCGGAGGTCGCCGAGTCGCGAAATGCGTTGGCGCTGAGTCAGTCCGACGAAGTTTCGCCGCTCAACCCGTACACGGTGACGGTAGCGCGCGGCGTGACCGAACACATGGCGCACGTCGACGACCTGATCTCGGCGCACCTTCAGGGCTGGTCCCTGGAACGACTGCCAGCGGTTGATCGAGCGATCCTGCGCGTCGCGGTGTGGGAGTTGCTGCACGCCGAGGACGTCCCCGAACCGGTGGCGGTCGACGAGGCCGTCGAGCTGGCCAAGCAGCTGTCCACCGATGACTCACCCGGTTTCGTCAACGGGTTGCTCGGTCAGGTCATGCTGGTGACGCCGCAGATTCGGGCCGCCGCCGCCGCGGTGCAGGGCGGCCGAGAAGGCAGTCTCGGGTCCTGAGAGATGGCGACTCCGCAGGACTGGGCTCCCTACACCAGCGTCAGCGAGGCGGCGAGGGTGTATCTGCGCGACCCGGACCTGGCGTTGGATCAGTTGCGTTCTGTCGTCGAATCGGCTGCGATCAGGTCGTTTGTCATGTCGCGCGGCTTCACCGAGAAGGTGTGGGGTGAGGCGCTGTGGCAGGAGGTGCTCGTCACCGACGGACACCGACTGATCATGTGGCGTGCTGACGACGACGTGTCCGGTCCGCGCGAGGCGGGTGAGCCGCACCGAATCCTGATGGCGTCGGTGCGGTCGATCCTGTTGTCCACACTGACCGATCAGGTGCTGTCCACCGAATACGAGGTGCTCGGCGACGGCACCCGGCGCCTGTCCGAGGTGAAGCTGCGGATCTACACCCAGCTGGTCACCAGGACGCGGCAGAAGTCGGCGACCGATGCCGACATCTATTGTGAGTCTTTCCGTTTCGTGAAATCGGTCGACAACGGAGGTCTGGCGCAGATGCAGCGACTACTCCAATTCGGCAGGGTGCTGTCCCGCTCGATGTAGTCAGGCGGCGTCGAAGGTGACGAGGTCGATGCTGAGTTGGCTTTCGGTGAGGCTGATTCGGCGTCGGATTGGTGGTCGTGGTCCGGGTAGTGGTGGGGCGGTGGAGTGGTAGACCGCCCCGGTGGGGGTGCGCGGTATTCGGCGGTGTGGTTTCCGTCAGCCTCGGTGGTGCTCACCTGCCAGCCGGGGGCTTCTTTGGCGTAGTTGCAGGCTTCGCAGTCACCGAGGCCGTTGCGGGCGCTGGTCGGTCCGCCGTCGCGGGCTGGGGTGGCGTGGTCGCAGTGCC
>NZ_JBAUJB010000231.1:0-4588 GCF_049683355.1 Mycobacterium sp. | reverse complement strand
TCTATGAGGCGACGGGTCGACGGCCCAGCGCCAGCATCAACTTCGTCACCTGCCACGACGGCTTCACCCTCAACGACCTGGTGTCCTACAACGAGAAGCACAACGAGGCCAACGGCGAGGACAACCGAGACGGGGAGAGCCACAACCGGTCCTGGAACTGCGGCGTGGAGGGGCCCACGCAGGACCGGTCGATCCTCGATCTGCGGGCCAAGCAGATGCGCAACATCATGGGCACGCTGATGCTGTCGCAGGGCACCCCGATGATCGCGCACGGCGATGAGATCGGCCGAACTCAGCGGGGCAACAACAACGTCTACTGCCAGGACTCCGATCTGTCCTGGATGGACTGGTCGTTGTGCGAGACCAACGCAGACCTGCTCGAGTTCGCCCGCAAGGTGGTCAGATTCCGCAAGGAGCATCCGGTGTTCCGGCGCCGGCGGTTCTTCGAGGGCAAACCGATCCGCACCGGCACCCAGGCCAGAGACATCGCCTGGCTCACCCCGGCCGGCAACGAGATGGCAGCCGAGGACTGGGAGGCCGGACTCGGCCAGTGCGTGGCGGTGTTCCTCAACGGGCAGGCCATCCCGGCGCCCAACGAGCGCGGTGAGCGTGTCGTCGACGACTCCTTCCTGCTGTGCTTCAACTCCCACGACGAAGTGGAGGACTTCGTCGCACCACGGGCCGATTACTACGCGCAGCAGTGGACGGCCGACCTGGACACCGCCGACCCGACGGGTAGCACCGAGCTGGTGGTTGCCGCCGGGGAGAAGATCTCGGTGCAGCCGCGTTCCCTGCTCGTCTTGCGAAAGACCGCCTGACAGATGCGAATCCTATCGACATACCGGTTGCAGATGCGCGGCCCGGCCAGCGGCGAAGCGTTCACCTTCGCCGACGCGGCGGAGCTGGTCGACTACATCGCCGAACTCGGCGTCTCCCATCTCTACCTGTCCCCCATCCTCACCGCGGCCGAGGGATCCAGCCACGGCTACGACGTCACCGACCCCACCACCGTGTCGGCCGAACTCGGCGGCGCAGAAGGTCTGCAACGACTCGCGGACGCGGCGCACAGTCGCAACCTCGGCCTCATCGTCGACATCGTGCCCAACCATGTCGGCGTCGACGTGCCCCGGCAGAACCGGTGGTGGTGGGACGTGCTGACCCACGGCAGGGAGTCGGCCCTCAGCTCGTACTTCGACATCGACTGGACGCTCGACCCGGACGGCCGAATCGTGTTGCCGGTCCTGGGTTCTGACGACGATGTCGCCGACCTGGTGGTCGACGGAGACGTGCTGCGACGCGGCGACCTGGAGTACCCGATCTGCCCCGGCACCGCAGACGGCACCGGCGCCGAGGTCCACGATCGGCAGCACTACAGGCTGGTCGGCTGGCGGAACGGATCCTGCGGCTACCGGCGCTTCTTCTCGATCACCTCGCTGGCGGGTCTGCGACAAGAGGACCGCGCGGTCTTCGACGGCTCCCACGCCGAGGTGCGCAGGTGGTTTTCCGAGAAACTCGTCGACGGCATCCGCATCGACCATCCGGACGGGTTATCCGATCCCGCAGGCTATTTGACCTGGTTGCGGGAACTCGCGGGGCCGCAAGCCTGGATCGTCATCGAGAAGATCCTCGCTGTCGACGAGCCGCTGGATCCCAGCCTGCCCGTGGCAGGCACCACCGGGTACGACGCGCTGCGCGAAGCGGGCGGGCTGTTCGTCGACCCGACCGGTGTCGAATCGCTGACCGCCCTGGTCGATTCGGCGGGCGGCGACCATGCGGCGGCTGCCGAGACCGCGCGCGAACTCAAGGTGAAAGCCGTCACCGAGACGCTGGCCAGCGAGTTGCGCCGACTTCGCCGGGCGGTCGTCGGGGCCACCGGGCGTGACCACGAGAGGCTCCCCGACGCGGTGGCCGCCCTGCTGAGCCACATCGGCGTCTACCGCTCGGATTACCTGACGCTCACCTCGGTGCTGCCGGTCGCCGTCGCCGAGACCGCTTCGGCGCAACCGGAGCTCGCCGACCCGCTCGCGCTGTTCATGACCGCCATGACCCGCAACCCAGAGGTGGGCGTGCGACTGCAGCAGCTGTGTGGAGCGGCCACGGCGAAGGCGATGGAGGACTGCCTGTTCTACCGCGACGCCCGGCTGGTGTCGCTCAACGAGGTGGGCGGTGAACCGGAGTACTTCGGCGTCAGTGCCGCGGAGTTCCACCGGCGCGCCGCGGACCGCGCAGCGCTGTGGCCGCACGCGATGACCACCTTGACCACCCACGACACCAAGCGCGGCGAGGACGTGCGGGCACGCATCGGGGTGCTGTCGCAGGTCCCCTCGCTGTGGAGCGAGCTGGTCCAGGGCTGGGAACGGACGACCCCATCCCCCGACCCACTCACCGGACTGTTCCTGTGGCAGAACATCTTCGGTGTCTGGCCTGCAGACGGGACAGTGGGCACCGAACTGCGCCAACGCCTTCACGGCTACGCGGAGAAGGCCATCCGGGAAGCCGCGCTGCACACCACGTGGAACGACCCCGACGCGGATTTCGAGGCTGCCGTGCACGACTGGCTGGACGCGGTGCTGGACGGCCCCGTCGCGGTGGAGCTGACCGCGACCCTGGCCAGATTGGACGAGCATGCCCGCGCAGATGCGCTGGGTCAGAAGCTCGTCGGGCTGACGGCCCCCGGTATTCCGGACGTGTATCAGGGCACCGAGCTCTGGGAGGACAGCCTGGTCGATCCGGACAATCGACGCCCGGTCGACTACTCGCTGCGTCGCCACGAGCTGGCCGCCGACTCGCACCCCAAGATGCGGGTGGTGCGCGCGGCGTTGCAGTTGCGTCGGCGACGACCCGACACATTCCTGTCCGGCGGATACCGCCCGGTGCCGGCCGACGGCGCATCCTCCGAGCACGTCGTGGCGTTCCTGCGCGGTGACGACGTACTGGTCGCCGTCAGCCGGTGGACGGTCCGGTTGGCCGACAGTGGTTGGGGTGATACCACCTTGGCGCTTCCCGATGGACACTGGAACGACGTCCTCAGCGGCTCGACACACGCCGGCGAGGTGCCGGCGGGCGAGCTGTTCGGTGAGCTGCCGGTGGCATTGTTGGTGCGCGCCGATGGCTGAACACGAGTTCACCGTCTGGGCGCCGCGACCAGACCGGGTCCGCGTCGACGTCGACGGTGCGCTGCACCCCATGACGCGCACCGATGACGGCTGGTGGCACGCGGTTGTCGACGCCGCTCCCGACGCCCGTTACGGGTTCGTCGTCGGCGACGGTCCGAAGGTGTTGCCCGATCCCCGGTCGCCGCGCCAACCCGAAGGCGTGCACGAACGTTCGCAGCTGTGGCGTCCCTCGCCTGAGGCGTGGACCGACAGCGGGTGGCAAGGGCGCTCCATCGAGGGCGCGGTGATCTACGAGCTGCACGCCGGAACATTCACCGCCGAGGGGACATTCGATTCGGCGATCGGGAAGCTGGAGCACCTGCTCGACCTCGGCGTCGACTTCGTCGAGCTGATGCCTGTCAATGCGTTCGGTGGAACGCACGGCTGGGGCTACGACGGGGTCCTGTGGTACGCGGTGCACGAACCCTACGGTGGCCCCGACGCACTGATCCGGTTGATCGACGCCTGCCACTCCCGCGGGCTCGGTGTGCTGATCGACGCGGTGTTCAACCACCTAGGCCCGTCGGGGAACTACCTGCCCGAGTTCGGGCCCTATCTGTCGACAGGCAGCAACCCCTGGGGCGAGTCGATCAACATCGCCGACGCCGACGCCGACCCGGTACGCCGCTACATCCTGGATTGTGCGCTGCGCTGGATGCGTGACTTCCACGCCGACGGGTTGCGGCTGGACGCGGTGCACGCCCTGGTGGACACCACGGCCATCCACATCCTCGAGGAGCTGTCGGCCGAGACCGACGCGCTGGCAGCCGAAGTGGGGCGGCCGCTGTCGCTGATCGCCGAGAGCGACATGAACGATCCGAGGCTGATCACGCCGCGCGACCAGGGCGGCCTCGGAATGACCGCCCAGTGGGACGACGACATCCACCACGCGATCCACGCCGCTGTCTCGGGTGAACGACAGGGCTACTACGGCGACTTCGGCACCCTCGAGACGCTGGCGCAGACCCTGCGGCACGGCTACTTCCACGCGGGCACGTACTCGTCGTTCCGGCATCGTCGGCACGGACGGCCACTGGACACCGCGACGATCCCGGCCACCCGCCTGTTGGCCTACACGCTGACCCACGACCAGGTGGGCAACCGCGCGATCGGTGACCGGCCGTCGCAGAACCTGACCACCGGCCAGCTCGCGATCAAGGCGGCCCTCGCACTCGGCTCCCCCTACACGGCGATGCTGTTCATGGGTGAGGAGTGGGCATCGTCGTCGCCGTTCCAGTTCTTCAGCTCCCATCCCGAACCCGAGCTGGCCCGGGCGACAGCGGAGGGCCGCAAGAAGGAGTTCGCCGAGCACGGCTGGGATGCCGACGAGATCCCCGACCCGCAGGATCCGGCGACGTTCGAACGCTCGAAGCTGAACTGGGGCGAGGTCGGCGACGGCGAGCACGCCCGGCTGCTCTCCTTCTACCGCAGCC
>NZ_JBAUJB010000230.1:0-6326 GCF_049683355.1 Mycobacterium sp. | reverse complement strand
CCCGCCGCCGCGACCAATAGGGAGAGTGGATCAGCCGGCCATGAACGTGTTGTAGGCCGACGCCAGCTCACCGGGGAGCACGGTGACGTTGCAGTTTCGCTGGACGTCGCCGATCGGTGCCAGGATGTCGCGCAGCTCGTAGTACTCCGTCGAGTTGGCGGTGAAGTAGCCACGCAGGTTGGCCTCGGCCTCCGGCCGCGGCTGGTTGAACGCGGCGGTGACAGCCTGGTTGGCGCCTGGATGAGCGTCGAGGTACTGCCGCGCCTGACCCGTCACCGAGCTGACGGTGCCGGAGACCGCGCTGGCGCTGCACTGGTCGGCAGGCTGCGCGGTGGCGGCGGGGGCAGCGATGGTCGCTGCGGCCACGCCCCCGAGGCACGCTGCACCGATACCGGCCAGACTGCGACGCACGGCGATGTCGTTGAAATTCATTGTCGATTGGTCCTTCGGATTGTGATTGTTGCCTGATGTCCCCGCCCGAAATCCAAGATAACCGCGATCAGAAGTGCTCAAAGGCGGTCACTGATCGCCGAATTGGCAACGCGCCCAGCGTTACAGCGTCAGCAGTGATGTTCACCTCAGATTGGGTTGGATTCGGTATTTCGATCGCTGAATCGGACACGAAACCGTGAAAGTTCTCATGATTCGCCGCGAAGTCTTAATTGATCGTGATCTGCGTCGTCATCGAATTGTTATCTGCGGGGCCGCCAAATTGACCGCATGCGTGCCGAAACCCGCGATCTGTGGGAGACGACGTCCACCGCCCGCACGATCAGGCGGTTCACCGACGAACCCGTGGACGACGCGTCGTTGCGCCGCTGCCTGGAGGCGGCCACCTGGGCGCCGTCGTGGCCCGTGCTGCCGCGCACGCATTGCAGGTGATCGAGCCCGTCTACGGGATGACGCGGCCCGCGGCCGATGACCACAGCCGCCAGGCCCGCAATAACCGGGCCACGTACGAACTGCACGACCGTGCGGCGGAGTTCACCTCGGTGTTGTTCACCCAGAAGCGGTTCCCGACGGCCTCGGAGTTGCTGCTGGGCGGCTCGATCTTCCCGGCCATGCAGAACTTCCTGCTCGCGGCCCGGGCGCAGGGCCTCGGCGCGTGTCTGACCAGCTGGGCTTCCTATGACGGCGAGCGGGTCCTCCGCGAGGCCGTCGGAGTTCCCGACGACTGGATGCTCGCCGGGCACGTCGTCGTCGGATGGCCGCGAGGCCACCACGGCCCGCTGCGACGCCGGCCCGCTGGCCGCCGCCGTCAACCTGGACCGATGGGACGCTCCGGCGACCGAGCTGGTGGCGCGATAGCGTGGTCTCCGTGAAGTTGGACCTGCTGAGCCCCGGCATCGAGGTGGGCCTCGTCACCACGAACCTCGAGGCGATGGTGGCCTTCTACGAAGGATTCCTGGAACTCGAACCACAGGGTGAGATCGAGTTCGAGGGCGGTTCCCAGCGGCGCTACTCGCTGGGCGGCAGCGTGCTCAAGCTCGTCACCTACACCCCGCCGCCCGCGGCACCGGCTGCACCGGGGGGTGGCCGGGCACAGGCCGGCCTGAGGTACTTCACCATCGGGGTCAACAAGCTGAGGGCCGTCGCCGAGGCGTTCGAGGCCTCCGACTACGAGGTCGTCGAACCGCTTACCGAGTTCGCGCCGGTGCCGGGGATGGGCTGGATATTCGTCGCCGACCCGGACGGAAACTGGATCGAACTGTTCGGGGTCCTGTG
The DNA here is from genome assembly GCF_049683355.1 of Mycobacterium sp. Taxonomy (GTDB): domain Bacteria; phylum Actinomycetota; class Actinomycetes; order Mycobacteriales; family Mycobacteriaceae; genus Mycobacterium. The sequence continues at coordinate 4,601 of NZ_JBAUJB010000230.1, read as the reverse complement.
ACGTGAGCTTTCACCCGAATCCACCGGGCACGCCGCCGCAGACGCCGACCTGCTACCGCCACCCCGACCGGCCGACCTACGTCCGCTGCACCCGCTGCAACCGTTTCATCTGCCCGGAGTGCATGCACAGCGCGTCGGTCGGCCACCAGTGCGCCGACTGTGTCGGCGCCGCCGCGCAGACCGTGCGCCCGGTCACCACCACGTTCGGCGCCCGGCAGCAACGGTCCGGCACCCCGGTGGTCACCTATGTGCTGATCGGCATCAACCTGGCGATGTTCGTCCTGCAGACGGCGTCCACCGGCTTGGAACGCGCGCTGGCGCTGTGGCCGCCCGCTGTCGCCGACGGCGACCTGTACCGGCTGCTCACCTCGGCGTTTTTGCACTTCGGAATGGCACACATCGCCTTCAACATGCTGGCGCTGTATTTCGTCGGCCCGGCGCTGGAGCAGGCACTGGGGCGGCTTCGATTCAGCGCGCTCTACCTGCTCAGCGCGCTGGGTGGGTCGGTGCTGGTGTACGTGCTCACGCTGAACGCACTGACCGCCGGGGCTTCCGGTGCGATCTTCGGGCTGTTCGGCGCGACGTTCGTGGTGGGGCGCAAGCTGAACATGGACGTTCGCGGGGTGGTCGCCATCATCGGGCTGAACCTCGTCTTCACGTTCATCTATCCGCTGTTCACCTCGCAGAACATCAGCTGGCAAGGGCACATCGGCGGGCTCGTCACCGGTGCGGTGGTGGCCGCGATCTACGCCTACGCACCGAGCAAGCAGCGCAACCTGGTGCAGGGCGGGGCGACGGTGGCGATCCTCGTGCTGTTCGTCGCGCTGATCTGGTGGCGTACCGCCGACCTGCGCGCGATGTTCGGCATGGGCTGACCGAGACCACTAAGCCCGCGCGGCCGCTGGACTATGCCTGCGCGGCGGCGAGGGCCTCGAGTACCGCCAGATGGTCGTCGACCGTCCGCAGACCCGCTCCCATCGTGTTGACCGACAGATGGGTGGCACCGCGGTCGGCCCATGCGCCGATCGCCGCGGCGACCTCGTCCAGGTCGCCCTGCCAGGTGACGCGACCCTCCATCCCGACCTGCGACGGATCTCTGCCGGCGTCCCGGGCGGCTGCGTCGACGATCGCCTTGGCTTCGTCGAGCGCGGGCCCGGGCGCCATCATCGGGAACCATCCATCGGCCATCCGGCCGGCGCGGGCGAACCCCGGTGGCGCCGCAGCGCCGATCCACAGCGGAATCGGCCGTTGTACCGGTAGCGGCGCGATGCCGGCGCCGGTGACGCGGTGGTAGCGGCCCTCGAACGTCACCGACCGCTGCGTCCACAGCAACCGGAGCAGCTCGAGCTGCTCCTCGGATCGTTTGCCGCGGTTGGTGAACCGCTCGCCGAGTGCCTCATACTCCACGGCGTTCCAGCCCACGCCCACCCCGAACCGCAGTCGCCCGCCGCTGAGCAGGTCCACCTCGGCGGCCTGCTTGGCCACCAGCGCCGTCTGCCGCTGCGGCAGGATGATCACGCCGGTGACCAACTCCGCGGTGCTGGTCAGTGCAGCCAGATAACCGAGCATCACCAGCGGCTCGTGGAACGTGGTGTCGATGTCGTAGGGGCCCGCCCAGCCCCGGTGCACAGCCGGGTCAGCCCCCACGACGTGGTCGTAGGCGAGCACGTGGGTGTAGCCGAGTTCCTCGACCCGCCGGCCGTAGGCACGCACCGCCCCCGGGTCGCCGCCGAGTTCTGTCTGCGGGAACACCACACCGATGCGCATACCTGCAGCCAACCATCCCGGTGCGGAGAATCTTCCGCGACAGGGTATGAAAGGAAGGATGCTGGGCCTACCCGACCGGATACGCGCGTGCCTGTTCGACCTCGATGGTGTGCTCACCGACACCGCCAGAGTGCACCGGCGGGCCTGGAAGACGATGTTCGACGAGTATCTGCACACCCGCAGCACCCAGACCGGGGAGCCGTTCGTGGCGTTCGACGCCGGTGCGGACTACGAGACCTATGTCGATGGAAAGCCCCGCGAGGACGGTATCCGGTCGTTTCTGGGCAGCCGCGACATCACCGGAGAGGAGGCCGACGAGGCCGCGGTGACCGAGTTGGGCAGCCGGAAGAACGAACTGTTCCTCGAGCACCTGCGCACCGACGGGGTCGAGGTGTTCGAGGGATCCCGGCGGTACCTGCAGGCCGCTGCCGAAGCAGGCCTGCGGCGCGCCGTGGTGTCCTCCAGCGCCAACACCCGCGAGGTCCTCGAGCTGACCGGTCTGGACCGCTACGTCGAGCACCGCGTCGACGGGGTCACGCTGCGCACCGAGAACATGCCGGGAAAGCCTGCCCCGGACGCATTCCTGCGTGCCGCGCAACTGCTCGACGTCACCCCGGCGGAGGCGGCGGTGTTCGAGGATGCGCTCTCCGGGGTGGCTGCGGGACGAGCCGGGAAGTTCGGCCTGGTGGTCGGAGTCGACCGCACAGGACAGTCAGAAGCGTTACGGCACAACGGCGCCGACATCGTCGTCACCGACCTCGGGGAGCTGCTCTCGCCATGATGATCACCGACGAGGCGTTCCCCGTCGAACCGTGGCATGTCCGGGAGACCGAGCTGCGCCTGGAACTGCTGCCGCAGACCGAGTCGCTGTTCGCGCTGTCCAACGGTCACATCGGGATGCGCGGCAACCTCGACGAAGGCGAACCCCACGGTCTGCCCGGCACCTACCTCAACGGGTTCTACGAGATCCGCCCGCTGCCGTATGCCGAAGCAGGGTACGGCTATCCCGAAGACGGCCAATCGGTGGTGGACGTCACCAACGGCAAGCTGATCCGGCTGCTCGTCGAGGACGAGCCGTTCGACATCCGGTACGGCGAATTGCTCTCGCATGAAAGAACTCTCGACATGCGCGCGGGCACCCTGCTGCGCACTGCCGAATGGCGTTCACCGGCGGGCAAGCAGATCCGGATGAAGTCGACGCGGCTGGTGTCGCTGTCGCAACGGGGACTGGCCGCCATCGAGTACGAGGTGGAGGCGGTCGACGACGTCCGCATCACGGTGCAGTCCGAGCTGATCGCCAACGAGGACCAGCCGGCGCCCTCCGACGACCCGCGGGTGGCTGCGGTGCTGGTGAATCCGCTCGAACCGGTGCGGCACGAGGTCAGCGACCGCGGCGCCGCGCTGATCCACCGAACCCGCGGCACCGAGCTGATGGTCGCCGCCGCGATGGATCACGTCGTGGAGGCGCCCGGCCGCGTGGAGGTCAGCGGCGACGCCGGCGAGGACTGGGCCCGCACCACGGTGGTCTGCGGCCTCAAGGCCGGCGAACGGCTGCGCATCGTCAAGTTCGTGGGATACGGGTGGTCGAGCCTGCGCTCCCGCCCGGCGCTCGGTGATCAGGTGGCGGCCGCAATCGCCAGCGCACGCTACACCGGGTGGCAGGGGCTGCTGGACGCCCAGCGCAGGTACCTCGACGAATTCTGGGACTGCGCCGACGTCGAGGTCGACGGTGACCCCGACTGCCAGCAGGCGGTGCGGTTCGGGCTGTTCCACGTCATGCAGGCCAGCGCCCGCGCGGAGCAGCGCGCCATCCCCGGCAAGGGGCTCACCGGGACCGGGTATGACGGTCATTCCTTCTGGGACACCGAGGGATACGTGTTGCCGGTGCTCACCTACACCGCACCCCATGCGGCCGCCGACGCGTTGCGGTGGCGGGCGTCGACGCTGGACATGGCCCGCGAGCGCGCCGCCGAACTGGATCTGAAGGGCGCCAGCTTCCCGTGGCGCACCATTCACGGCGAGGAGTGCTCGGCGTACTGGCCCGCCGGCACCGCCGCCTTCCACGTCAACGCCGCCATCGCGATGGCCTTCGAGCGGTACCGGGTGGTGACCGGAGACGAGTCGCTGGAACAGGAATGCGGCCTGGCGGTGCTCGTCGAGACCGCCAGGATGTGGCGATCTCTCGGACACCACGACCGCCACGGCGCCTGGCGCATCGACGGGGTGACCGGACCCGACGAGTACACCGCGGTGGTGCGGGACAACGTGTTCACCAACCTGATGGCCGCGGCGAACCTGCGGGTCGCCGCCGACGCGTGCACCCGCAACCCCGACGCTGCCGCCGAGTTGGGAGTGGACACCGAGGAGACCGCCGCCTGGCGGGACGCCGCCGACGCGGTGCACATCCCGTTCGACGAGGAACTGGGCGTGCATCCGCAGTGCGAGGGCTTCACCACGTTGCGCGAATGGGATTTCACCGAGAACACCCGGTACCCGCTGCTGCTGCACGAACCGTATGTGCGGCTCTACCCCGCACAGGTGATCAAGCAGGCCGACCTCGTGTTGGCGATGCAATGGCGCAGCCACGAGTTCAGCCCGGAACAGAAGGCCCGCAACGTCGACTACTACGAACGGCGGATGACCCGCGACTCGTCACTGTCGGCGTGCACACAGGCCGTCATGTGCGCCGAGGTCGGTCATCTGGAGCTCGCCCACGACTACACCTACGAGGCCGCGCTGATCGATCTGCGCGACCTGCACCGCAACACCGCCGACGGCCTGCACCTGGCTTCGCTGGCCGGGAGCTGGACCGCGCTGGTCGGCGGATTCGGCGG
>NZ_JBAUJB010000229.1:0-2378 GCF_049683355.1 Mycobacterium sp. | reverse complement strand
TTGAGGGCGGCACACGGCGACATCGGTGTGGTGATGGTGCTTGCGCACGAGTACGGCCATGCCGTGGCGCGGTTGTCCGGCATGTCCAAACGGGACACCCCCACGTTGGTCAACGAACAACAGGCGGACTGCCTGTCGGGTGCATACATGCGCTGGGTGGCGGAAGACAGTTCCCCACGCTTCACGCTGAGCACCGGCGAAGGGCTCAACAACGTGCTGGCAGGCGTCATCTCGTTCCGGGACCCGCTGCTCAGCGAGGGTGACCCCGATGCCGGCTACGACGAGCACGGCTCGGCGTTCGAGCGGGTCTCGGCGTTTCAGTTCGGCTTCACCGACGGCCCGGCGGCGTGCGCGGCGATCGACCTGCGTGAAATCGGCCAGCGGCGTGGCGATCTACCGGTGCTGCTGCCCGAGGACAGGACCAGACCGGGGAACTCGCGGTGACCGAGGACTCGGTGCGCTCCATCGTCGATGCGATGGGGATCCTGTTCGAGCCCGCCGACCCCCCGCACTGAGCTTCGACCCCGCCGACGCAGAGAACTGCGGCGATGTCAGGCCCAGCCCGCCAGCGTCATTCTGCCCGTCCAGCAACACCATCGTCGTCGACCTGCCGGGGCTCGAGGTACTGGGCATCCAGGGCACCCCCCGCGATGGCAGCAACCTGGCCACCGGCGACAACATGGCCTATTCGGTGCTGGTGTCCCGCTACATGCTCGCTATCCAGCTCGAACACGGCGGAGGGGAGCTCGACACCGCCGCCGCCGCGTTGCGTACGGCCTGTCTGAGCGGGGTGGCGACGGTGAAGATGAGCAAGGAGGTCACCACCCCCGACGGCAACACCATCGCGCTGACCGCAGGCGACATCGACGAGGCGGTGTCGGGGATCCTGACCAACGGCCTGGTTGCCAGCGACGTCAACGGCGAGTCCGTGCCGTCCGGGTTCTCCCGGATCGATGCGTTCCGGGTCGGTGTTCTCGGCGACGCGCAGCGCTGCTTCAAGCGGTTCCGGTGACCGTCACGCGAGCGTGACCAGACCGAGTTCGTTGTCGGCGGCGAGCAGGCGGTGGTGCGGCAGCACCCGGACGGTGTAACCGACCGAACCGGTGATGGGCAGCGGTGTGGTCGCCGTGAACATCTCCTTGCCGCCGTCGACGGCTCCGGTGTGCCGCATCGGTACGGCGACGGGATCGACCAGGGCGTCGGCAGCGTCGACGCGGCCGAGCACCGCCTGCGCCGACACCTCTTCGGGCTGCAGTCCGGCAAGGTCCACCTGCGCGGTCAGCGTGAGTTGCGAACCCAGCAACGGCGTGTCGGGCAGCCCGTAGCTGTCCACGTCGGTGATCTCGATCTGCGGCCAGGCCCGGTGGACGCGATGCCGGTACTGCGCGAGTTCGCGGGCAGCGCCGAACGGTGCGTCGAAATCGCCGGCGCTGGAACTGCCGGGTTCGATCGTCCGCCGTAGCGACCGGGCCGCCGGGATGTAGTACTTCTCGGTGTAGTCCTGCACCATCCGCGACGCCAGCACCTTGGGGCCGAGCACCTGCAGGGTGTGGCGGACCATCTCGACCCAACGTGTCGGGATCCCACCTTCGTCTCGGTCGTAGAACTTGGGCGCCACCGTCTGCTCGAGCAGGTCGTAGAGGGCTGACGCCTCGATGTCGTCACGCCGGTCCTCGTCGGCCAGCCCGTCGGCGGTCGGAATCTCCCATCCGTTCTCGCCATCGAACCACTCGTCCCACCACCCGTCCCGGATAGACAGGTTCAGCCCGCCGTTGAGCGCACTCTTCATCCCGGAGGTGCCGCACGCCTCGAGCGGCCGCAACGGGTTGTTCAGCCAGACATCGCAGCCGTAGTACAGCTGCCGGGCCATCGACATGTCGTAATCGGGAAGAAACGCGATGCGGTGGCGCACTTGCGGGCGGTCGGCGAAGCGCACCACCTGTCGGCGAAGCGCACCACCTGTTGGATCAGCGCCTTGCCTCCCTCGTCGGCCGGATGCGCTTTACCCGCAACTATCAATTGGATCTGGCGTTTGTCGTCGAGGAGCAACTTCTCCAGCCGATCCGGATCTCGCAGCATCAACGTCAGGCGCTTGTAGGTGGGCACCCGGCGGGCGAACCCGATGGTCAGTACCGCCGGATCGAAAGCCGTTGAAGTCCAACCTAGTTCGGCCTCCGCGGCGCCGCGCTCGAGCCAGGAACGCCGGATCCGGGCGCGCACGTCCTGGACCAGTGCCTCCCGCAACTGGGAACGTATCCACCACATGTGTCCGGGGTCGACCTTCTTGAGCCGCTCCCAGGTCTGCGGTTCGCGCAGCGAGCTCAGGTCGTCGCTGCCCAGCAGCTCACGGCCCAGCTCCGTCCACTGCGGCGCGGCCC
>NZ_JBAUJB010000228.1:0-13929 GCF_049683355.1 Mycobacterium sp. | reverse complement strand
GCCGACGCGCGCCCGGTCTGGGCGCGGGCGTTCGGGCTGCGACTGCCCGAGACGGGAGCCTCGGACCGGCTGCTGCCCGAAACCGTTGTCGCCGCCCAGATCACGTCGGGGTTCGTCGCCAACCGGGCGGTGGCGTTCCGCAACAGCCTGCGCACCGGCCTCGGGCTGGCACTGGCCGTGGCGGTCACCCACCTGTTCCCGGTCGAACACGGCTTCTGGGTCGTGCTCGGTGCGCTGTCGGTGCTGCGCAGCAGCGCACTGACCACCGGCACCCGGGTGTGGCGCGCCGTCATCGGCACCGGCATCGGCTTCCTCCTCGGCGCCGTGCTGATCTCGCTGGTCGGTGTGGATCCGGCGGTGCTGTGGATCCTGCTGCCGCTGGCCGTGTTCGGTTCGGCCTACGTTCCGGAGATCGCCTCGTTCACCGCGGGGCAGGCTGCGTTCACGATGATGGTGCTGATCATCTTCAACCTCGTGGTCCCGACCGGTTGGCAGGTGGGCCTGATCCGGGTGGAGGACGTCGTGATCGGCGCGCTGGTGGGGGTGTTCGTCTCGTTGCTGCTGTGGCCCCGCGGCGCCACCGCGTCGGTGACGCGGGCGATCGATTCGGCGCGCACCATTTTCGCGCGGTATCTGCAGGCCGCGGTGCTGCGGATCACCCGCGGCGCGTTCGAGGAGCGCACCGACGAGGTGGCGACGCTGAGCTATAACGCGTTGGCGGCCTCGCGGGTGATCGATGATGCGGTGCGCCAATACCTTTCGGAGAGCAGCGGCGAGACCGACTTCCGCGCGCCGATCGTGCGGTCGTTCAACCGGGCGATCCGGCTGCGCTCGGCAGCCGATCTGATCGCCGACATCCCCACGCCGCCGCCGCTGTCGGCCTACCCGAAAGTGCGAGTGGTTCTGGAGTCGCACGCCGGCGCGATCTGCGACCGGCTGGCGGGGCGGTTCGACCCGCAGGGGTCGTGGGCGCCGATCGCCGACGACTTCGTGCTGGCGCTGCGCTCCGAAGCACGCGACGACGATCTCGGCGTGTCGGCGGCACTGCCGTTGCTGACCGTCGCCGCGCTGCTCGGCGAGCTGGAGTTGGTCTGGCCGCTGCGGGAGCCCTGACTTCGCCGGAACTCAGCGCAGTGGACGGTGCGGCATCAACGCGTTCGGCGGGATCGACCCGAACTTGCCGGCATTGAAGTCCTCGACCGCCCTGATCACCTCGGACTTGGAGTTCATCACGAACGGTCCGTACTGGAATACCGGCTCGCGAATCGGCTTGCCGCCCAACAGAAGGACTTCGAGTGCCGGCCGGTTGGCGTCCTGCGCGCCGTCGGCGGCGACGGTGATCCGGTCACCGGGGCCGAACACGGCGAGCTGCCCCTGGGTGACGGGGTGGCCGACCGGTCCGACCGTGCCGCGGCCCGACAGCACGTAGACCAGCGCGTTGAAGTCACGGTTCCACGGCAGGTTCAGCCGCGCACCCGGCTCGACGGTGGCGTGCGCCAACGTGATCGGCGTGTACGTCGCGCCGGGGCCTCGGAGCCGCTCCGGCGGCGACATCGGATCCGAGCGGCCGTCGATCTCACCGGCGATGACGCGGACCAACGCGCCACCGTCGTCGGAGGACAACAGCTTGACCTGGTTGCCTTCGATCGCCTGGTATCGGGGCGCGGCGAACTTGTCTTTCTTCGGCAGGTTCACCCACAGCTGGATGCCGTGGAACACGCCACCACTTTCGACCAGTTCGGCGGGTGGAGTCTCGATGTGCAGGACACCCGCACCCGCGGTCATCCACTGGGTGGCGCCGTCGGTGATGAGACCACCGCCGCCGTGGGAGTCTTGGTGGGCGAAGCGGCCGTCGATGATGTAGGTGACGGTCTCGAACCCGCGGTGCGGGTGCCAGTCGGTGCCCTTCGGCTCTCCGGGCTGGTACTCCACCTCGCCCATCTGGTCCATGTGGACGAACGGGTCGAGGTCGCGGGCGCTGACGCCGGCGAAGGCGCGGACGACGGGGAAGCCCTCGCCTTCGTAGCCGCGGGGGCCGGTCGTGACCGACCGCACGGGGCGCTCGGTGTCGGACGCGGCGGGGCCGGTGATGCGGGGCAGGGTGAGGGTATCGGCGGTGATGGCAGGCATGCCGGAGTCAACCGGACTGTGGTCCGATTGATTCCCGGCCCGTCACGGTCCCATGATCGGCCTGGGCGAGTGCGTCCCGGAACCGTTCGAGCGCCGCCTGACCCACGACGTCCCCCGGCAGCAGGGGGACCTGCAGCAGCGGGACGTCCGGGAGGGCGCGGCGCAGGACGGCGAGGTGGACATCCTCCAGGGCGCGACGCTCGGCGAGGAAGTTCCCGGCGTCGGCGGGCGAGCGCTTGTTGACCACGAGCGCCCCTATGTGCACGCCGGCCCGGACCAGCTGCTCGTGCAGCTCGACGGTCTCGAGGACGGGCAGCCGTTCGGCCGCGAGGACGATGACGAAGCTGCAGCGCTCGGCGTCCACCAGGATCTCCCGCAGAACCTCGAACCGCTCGCGGCGGCGCAGCAGGATGCGCCGGATCTCCAGGTCGCGCTCCTCGCGGGGGTCCCGGGGCCTCTCGGTACCGACGATGCTCTCGCCCGCGGCGTCCCGGTCCTCGAGGCCACGCAGGGCGGCCCCGAACTTCTCCGCCCTGCCGCGGCGCCGCAGCAGCCCCTCCGTCCAGGCGGACATGATCTCGGGCAGGGCCATGAGCCGGGCGGTGTGCCCGGACGGGGCGGTGTCGAAGACGATCAGGTCGTAGTCGTCCGGGCCCGTGTCAACGAGCTCGGCGATCCGCTCCAGCACCGCTGACTCGTGCGTGCCCGGCGAGTCGCGGGCAAGTTCCATGTGCTTGTCGACCTCGGCCGCGAGGTGCTCGGGCATGAGCCGGCGGATCGTGGCGCCCACGGCGGCGAGGTGCGCGTCGGCCGTGGCGGCCGGGTCCACCTCGAGTCCGTCGAGGTTACGGGCGAGCGGGGTGATCCGGTCCCCGATCGGGCGCACCCACAGGTGCCCGAGGTTATGGGCCGGGTCGGTCGAGACGACGAGCACCCGCCGGCCGGCGCGGGCCTGGGCGAGGGCGGTGGCGGAGGCGACCGCGGTCTTGCCGACACCGCCTTTGCCGCCGATGAACAGGACCCGGCGGGCAGCGGCGAGCTCTAGCAGCACGAGACGTGTTCCAGAGGCGAGCGTTCCATGCCCATCCGCCGGTGCCAGTCGTGAAACCGGTCATAGACCACGGGCAGCAGCTCCACGGTGTAGTAGCTGGCGGGGTTGGGCACGCCCAGTGCTTCAGAGAGGACGAGCATCATGAACAGGTCCTCCTCGTCGCGCTGGGCACGGGCGAAGGTGCGCCGGTAGGGCGCCACGTAGAACCCGTGCAGGCCCGCACCGAGTCGGGCCTGCAGGCAGCGCAGCCGGTATAGGACCGTCACCGGCTCACCGGGAGGACCGCTTCCCCGGTGCCGCGCTCTCCCTGGCGTCCTCGTCGAGCTCGGGCGGACTCTTCCTCGCGCGGGACATCACGATTGCGGACTCGAAGATGACCCACACCGCGGCGATCAGGATGATGACATCGAGCACGAGCAGGAACCAGTTCTCGGTTGTCCAGAACTCACCCATCTGGACGATCAGGGCGTAGACCGACATCACGAGCAGGAACACGAGCGGGACGAGCACCGGGAGCACCGGGCGGCCCTTGCGCAGCAGGATCACGGCGATCATCGACAGGGTGAGGCCGGCCAGCAGCTGGTTGGTGGTGCCGAACAGCGGCCAGATGAGCATTCCGCCCGAGCCGTCCCCGCCGGCGCCGAAGGTGAGGCCCATGGCCACGCCGAGGACGATCACGGTGGCCAGAGCCTTGTTGAGGGAGAAGCCGATGATGTGGGCCGCCTCCTGCACCACGAACCGCTGCAAGCGGATGCCGGTGTCCATGGTGGTGGCCGCGAAGAGGATGGCCATGGTCGCCAGGATGGTGGCGCTGAGCCCGTCGGGGATGCCCAGGCCCTGATTGACGATGGCGGCGCCGCCCTGGACGAACGCGGCCACCCCGCCCTGGCCGAACGCGTCGTAGACGGCCTCCCAGTCGGCGATGGTCCGGAACCCGGCGGTGGTCGCGATGATCGCGCCCAGCGCGAGGAGCCCCTCACCGACCGCACCGAAGTAGCCGACGAAGCGGGCGTCCGGCTCCTTGTCCAGCTGCTTGGAGGACGTGCCCGAGGCCACGATCCCGTGGAACCCGGAGATCGCACCGCACGCGATGGTCACGAACAGCAGCGGCACGATGCTGGGCGTGCCCTCGGGCACGGAGTCGTTGAGCGCGGGTGCCACCACGGTCGGAGCGGAGATCAGCACGGCCCCGTAGAGGATGCCCAGGGCGATGAACAGCTGGAGACCGTTGATGTAGTCGCGCGGCTGCAGCAGCATCCACACCGGTAGCACCGAGGCCACGCCGGCGTAGAGGAAGAGGACCACGATCCAGAACGCGGTGGCCGACATTCCGAGGACCGTCTCCGGCAGCACCACCGGGAAGCGGTCGCCGACCAGGATCAGGGCGTAGAGGGCCACGACGCCGATGACGGACACGATGGGCAGGCTCCACTTGAGCCGGTAGATGGCCTGACCGATGAGCAGGGCGACGACGATGGCGCCCCAGGTGGGAATCACCGCGGTGGGCGTGTTGACGAGCAGGCCGGATATGACCACGGCGAACGCGGCGTTGACCATGAGCAGGACCAGGAAGATCACGACTAGGAACAGGTTGCGCCCGCGGTGGCCGATGTACTGCCCGGACAGGGACCCGATGGACTTGCCCTTGTGCCGGCTGGAGGCCCACAGGGCGCCGAGGTCGTGGACGCCGGCGAAGAAGACGGTGCCGATGGTCACCCAGAGGAAGGCCGGCACCCACCCCCAGATAACGGCGATCGCGGGCCCCACGATGGGTGCCGCCCCCGCCACGGAGGTGAAGTGGTGGCCCCACAGCACGTACTTGTTGGTGGGCACGTAGTCCACGCCGTCACTGAGCTCGTGAGCGGGGGTGACGAAGGAGTCCTGGAGCTTGTAGATCCGGCGGGCCAGGAACCTCGAGTACAGCACGTACCCGAGGATCATCATGGCCACACCGACCAAGGCGAGGACGACGGAGTTCATGTCGCTCCGATCTCGGTGCAGGGTCGCGGCGGGTGTCAGCTGGGTCACCATTCTACCGCCGCGTGACCTGGATCTTTCGGTGGTGCGCGCGTATGCGCCGATAGGGCTCCACAAGCGCCGCCGAGTGCACTCGAGAGGTGGGTTCGGACCTCACCTGGACTATGGTCCGGTTAGTCCCCGGCTCGTCATGGCTTGAGCCACCGCCACTGTGCGGTCAGCCAGCCGTGGGCGTCGGGCAACCGGTCACGCACCGCGGCGACGACCCCGGGCCACAAGCGGTCGTCGTAGTCGTCGCCGGAGAGCCAGCCACCCGGCTGCACCTTGGGTGCCCATGCGTCGATGTCGGCGGCGACGCTGTCGTAGTCGTGCCGGGCGTCGAGGTGCACCCACGCCAGGGAGCCGTCGGTGAAGAAGTCGGCCGCCCTGGGCGACGAGCTGATGAAGACGTGCACGGTGTCGGCGAAGCCGCAGGCGATCACGTTGCGGTGCAACAGGCCTGCGAACGTCCCGCCGCCGTATTCGACCGCGGGACCGTGGGCGTTCTTGTTGGCCGGGCCTTCCTGCCCGCTGCCGCGGCAGGTGTCCACCCCGATGACCGTGTAGTCGCGTCCCGAACTGCGCACCACGTCGGCCAGCGAGCACAGGCTGCGACCCAGATACGACCCGACCTCCACGAACGTGCTGCCCTCGGGGAACACGGTGACGGCTTCCTGCTGGCCCTCGCGCCAGTGGAACCATCCGGGGATGTCGTCCCACTGCGAGACCTCGTCGGCGAAGGCGTCCTGTGGTGGATAACGCACGGTCAATCGGCTCCCCTCGTCATCGCGATCATCCCACCGGCGCCGGGGCGGCTACTGCGCGGCGGACATGGACGGCAGGAACGTGACGATGGCGGGGAACACGATGAGCAGCGCGACCACCACGATGTCGGCCAAGATGAACGGCACGACGCCGCGGAAGACGCGGCCCAGCCCGGCCTCGCGGACAGCACCGGAGTAGGCGAACGCGTTCATGCCGACCGGCGGCGTGATCAGTGCCATCTCGGCGACCTTGACGATGAGCACGCCGATCCAGATCCCGTCGAATCCGTAGCCGGTCAGGATCGGGTGCAGCAGCGGCGCGGCGATCAGGATCATCGAGATGCCGTCGAGGAACATTCCCAGCGGCAGCAGGATGATCAGTGCGGCGAACGCACCGAAGGATGCCGCCTCGGTCGGGGTGGCCAGACCCAGGTAGATGGTGCCGATGGACACGGCGAAGATGACGACGAGGTAGCCGAACCCCAGCAGGTCCAGGCGGCCCGGCGCGCCGGATTCGGCTGATTCCTCGGGCAGCGCCTGGCCGGACTCGGCTTCCGGGTCGGTGGTGGCGTCCACGTCTGCTCGTCGCGCGGCGCGGCGCCGCTGCCACATGACCAGCGCGACGATCGCGACCGCGTACGCGGCGATCGTGACCACACCGGGGCCGATCCCGGCGATCAGGAGTTGTCCGATGCTCTCTTCGGTGACCACGCCGTAGAGCACGAGAACGATCGAGGGCGGGATCAGCACGCCCAGTGTTCCTCCGGCGCAGACGACTCCCGCGGCCAGCCGGATGCTGTATCCGGCGCGGACGATCGCGTCGGTGGAGACCCGCGCCATGGTGGCGACGGTGGCCACGCTCGAGCCGGTGACCGCGGCGAACATTCCGGACCCGGCCAGTGACGCGAGTGCCGGCCCGCCGGGAAGTCGGCGCAACAGCGCCGAGGCCAGGTCGAAGCCGGCCCGGGCGAGTCCCGCCCGGACGGCGAAGATCCCCATCACGATGAACAGCGGGATGATCGTCAGCGAGTAGTCGGCTGCGGTGGAAAACGGCTGGTTGGCCACCGTGCTGACCCCGGCGCCGGTGCCCCGCAGCAACAGCACGCCGACGAACGCCGAGGCCATCAGCGACAGGCCCACGTGAAGCCGGATGGCCAGCAGGCCGAAGAACAGCACGAGGACGACGAGCAGGATCAATCCTGTGGTGGCGGTCATCGGTGCGCTCCGCTCGGCTCGGCACGCGCAGCGCCGCAATGGTGAGCACTTCCTTCCACACGGCGACGACGAAGAACAACACGAACGACGCGAGCAGCAGCACCTTCGCGGGCCAGGTGGGCAGCCGCAGAATGTCGTTCGTCGTCTCACCGCGCTCGACGGCGCTGAGCAGGACCTCGCTCAGCCCCCATGCGAGGAGAAGCCCGAGCCCGATCAACAGCAGCGCGCGCAGCACCGAGAAGACCATTCGGGTGCGCACCCCGCGGCGACTCTCGAACAGTTCGACCGCCACGTGCCGGCCGCGGAAGCGTGGCGTCCTCGGTCATCGGATCGCCCCCTCGAGGCACGCATAGAACGGATCGACATACGTCGAGCGCACGGACTCCTCGCGGATGATCCGGCGGTAGTCGGCGAGCACACCCTCGGCGTCGTAACCGCGTTCGGCGTAGCGGTCGACCCACTCCTGGGCGATCCCGGCGCGTTCCTTCCACGCCTGGACATCCCCGGGCGGCATCGTCGCCAACTGCGCGCCGGTCGCACGCAGGTCGGTGCAGGCTTGGACACCGAGTTTGTCCATCTCCGCCAAGCCGTTGGCGATGGCGTTGCCGGACGCTTCACCGATCGCGTCCTGGTACTCCGGCGGCATCGACTCCAGCAACTCGGCGTTGATCACCACGATCGACGACGCGTAGGCGCCGATTCCGGGGTCGACCAGATACGGCGTGGTCGAGGCCAACCCGAACGTGGGCAGGTTGGCGATCGCCAGCGAGGTGTAGCCGTCGATGACGCCCCGTCCCATGGACTCGTAGACGTCGGTCGCGGTCATCGCGACGGGGTTCGCGCCCACGGTGAGCAGCGCCTCGGACGTGAGGCCGCCGGACCGAATGGCTGCGCCCCGCCAATGCCATCGGGGTCGGGGCGGGCTCCTCGAGACCGATCAGGTTGATGCCCAGCGGCAGCGGGAACAGCAGTTGCGCGCCTTGGCGGCCGAAATCCCTACGGTAGGTGTCGTTTTCCTGGTAGAGCCGCTCGATGGCGGTCATCTGCACTTCGGGGTTGTTGGTTTCGAACGGCAACTCGATGACGGTGAACATGGACAGGTCCGACGCGGAGTACAGCGACCCGACCTGGGCCAGATCGGCCCGGCCGTCCAGCGTCGCCTGCAGCGCCTCGTCCGCGTCGACGAGGCTCTGCGAGTAGTGGAACTTGACGCGCACCCCGCCATCGGTGCGGTCCTCGACCTCCTCGGCCCACCGCTGCATGGTCACCGACTGATCCGACGTCGGCGGCGAGTAGGTCGTGTAGTGCAGCACGAACTCCCCGTCGTTGACGGCACAGCCCGCCGACGCAGCCGCACATACGGCCGCAGCGACGACCCCAGCGGCGGCGCGCAGGCGATGGGTGGCTCCGGTCATGTCAGCGCACCTCCGGCTGGACCCGGTAACGGCGAAGGGACAGCGCCGGGTTGACGGTGCGCACGCTGTCGAGGCGGCTGCGTTCGAGGCGGGCCACGCCGACGCCGGCGGCCTCACCGAGGGCGGCCAACGGGATGCCCATCGGGTCGAGGATCGCGCTGTTGCCGGATCCGGCAGGGGCGATCTGATCGGCGGCCAGGACGTAGACGGTGTTCTCGATGGCCCGCGCCCGCAGCAGCGTGTTCCAGTGATATTCCTTGAGCGGCCCGGGAACCCATTCGGCGGGCAGGGCGATCACGTCGGCGCCTTCGTCGACCAGCACCCGCGTCGTCTCGGGGAACCGCAGGTCGTAGCAGGTCTGCATGCCGACGGTGAATCCGTTGACCTGCAACAGCTCTGGGGTAGCCGGGTCGGCCGCGAGCACCCGGTCGGATTCCTTGTACCCGAAGGCGTCGTAGAGGTGGACTTTGCGGTAGACGGCGGCGATGGCGCCGTCCTGGATTCCGACGAGGGTGTTGTGGATCCTGCCCTCCTCGGCGGCCTCGTTGACACCGACGATGACGGTGACGCCGAGTTCGGCGGCGGCCTCCCCGAGCCGGGTCACCGACGGCCCGTCGAGGGATTCGGCGGTGTGCACGAACCGGTCGTCCATCGACGGCACGGTGAACACCGCGTACTCGGGTAGCACCACCAGTTCGGCGCCGAGCTCGGCGGCTTGACGGATCAGATCGATCATCGCCTCGACGTTGGCTGCCTTGTCCTCGGTCGGGGCGAATTGGGCTACTGCGGCAGTCAGATTCATCGGTGTCCTCTCTCGTCCGCAGTGATCTTCTGGAGGTTCTGCATCGTCGCGGTGAACCCGGCGAGCATGGCGCCGTAGTGCATGGTGGCGACGACGGTGTGCGCGCCTTCCTGGACGGCCAGGCGCTGTTCGGCGTCGCTCCACGCCGGGAGCAGCCACGGCTTGCCGGCGGCGTTGGCGACCCGGGCCAGATGGCGGATGTCGGCGAGGTCGGCCTCGGTCACGGTGTAGGCGCCACGGTCCCGACGCAGTGACAGGTCCGACGGACCGATGAAGATCCCGTCGACGACGGGCAGGTCCAGGATCGCCGCGATTTCGCCGAAGGCGGAGGCATCCTCGATCATCGGGTAGCACTGAGTTTTTCGGTCTTGAGCGCTCACCCAGTCGTCGGTGAACCCGCGGAAATCAGAGGTCCGTCCGCCGGCGAAGGACCGGTCGCCCAGCGGGGGGAACTTCGCGTATCCGCAGATCTGCGCGGCGTGGTCGGCGGAGGTGATGTGCGGGATAGCGACGGCGTCGGCGCCGAAGTCGAGCGCCTGCTGAATCGGGCCGCGCTCCGGGCCGAGCACCTTGGCGATCACCCGCATCCCTTCGCCCGGATGAGCGGGATGATCCAGTCCAGCGCGCGCAGGTCGAAGAGTCCGTGTTCGATGTCGAGCACCACGGTGTCGTACCCGGCCAGGCTGCCCATCTCGACGGCGGCCGCGGAGGGCTCGGTGAGCCAGATGGAGAACGACGGGTGACGGGGTACGGCCCCGGTCGCGGGTGGCGGTCCGGATTGCTTCGTCAACGCTTCGCCTCTTCTCGGGGTGACCGTGGCGGGGTGCGAACTCAGTCTGTACACACTTTGTATACACGAAGAATGCACGCGGTGTAAATGGTTGAATGGCCTCCATGTCCCCCATCGGAAGCCGCAGCGGCGCGGAGACGGTCAAGGCCAGCGCCAGCCAACGCGCCTACGGCTGGATCCGCGACGCGATCCTCAGCGGTGAGTACGCCGAGGGGGAGTTCATCGACGAAGTGGCGCTCGCTGCTCGGGTGAGCACGTCGCGGACCCCGGTCCGCGAAGCCCTGCAACGGCTTCAGGTGGAGAGGTACGTCGACCTCCTGCCCCGCAGGGGGGCGCAGGTGCGGGTGGTGACGGCGCTGGAGATGCGCGAGATCTACCAGGCGCGTTTTGTGCTCGAATCCGCGGCGCTACGGACGATCTGTCAGCGCCAGGCCGGCGTCCCCGCACGTGCGCGCGTACTGATCGAGGAGATGGAGCAGGCGGGCCAGGTGGGCGACTGGAATGGGTTCGCCCAGCTGGATCAGCAATTCCACGCGGAGATCGTGCGGCATCAGGGCAACGCGGTGATCGCCGAGCTCTACGACTCGCTGCAACCCCGCCAGGTCCGGCTGGGCACCCGCACCCTCGTCGAGGCGCCCAGCCGGTTGACCACCATCGAGCGCGAGCATCGCGAACTCGTCGCCGCCCTCGACACCAACGACGCCGAGGCCAGCGTCGAGGTGTTGCGCCGGCATCTGCGCGAGATCCCCGAGCTGGTGGACGCGTTCTCCGCCGCTCGCGGCGCCGCGCCCGCGTAGTCGTGGAGCGGTGGCCGCAGAAGACCGGCTCGACGGTGTAGGTATGCCAGGTGGCGCTGATTCCTACACGACGCCTTTCTACACCACGCCATAGCCCAACCGTTTCGCCGCACCTGCGAGGCGGCTCGCCAGGCCCGGGTGAGAAAGCGGCAGTGAGAGTTTCGGCCTCTCGGGCATCGCATCAGCCGCCGGCGAAAGAAGCGCAAGACACGGCGCGCCCGCGAACCGGCTGTTGTATCGGAGGCCGTCGAGGTCGGGGTAGGCGTCGACGATGGTGCGCGCCCAGCACTGGCTTACGGCATGAGGGCCGGTGAAGATGGCGTAGGTGCCACCGGCCCGGGTCGCCCAGGTTCCGTCGCTGTCTGCAGCCACGTCGAGGACGGTGAGCGGTCGAGTGAACGAAAGCCCGGTCAGGTAAGGCTGGTGCCGGGCGCGGTCGATCGTACGGTCGACCTGGAAGGCCTCGGCCAGAGCCACGTCCGGGGTGGAGGCGCCGTACCAGATGCCGCGGCCTGGGTCCTCGCCCCGGGGAAGGCGGTGGGGGTCGAAGCGCAACAGCGGTCCGAAGGTGCGCAGGGCGTTCCATGCCAGGACGTGATCGCCTTCGGTTTTGTGGACCCGCCACCACACCTCTTCGACAGGGATGGTGCGGGTTTCGCCGGCCAGGATGCCGAGCGCGCGTAGTTCGCCCGGGGGTGGCGGGTTGGGCAGCATCAGGTCTGGGGTCAGGCTGAGGCCCAGTCGCCCATGTCGATGAGATCGAGTACCTGTTCCTCGGGTTCGCCGTGGAGTAGCCACGCTCTGACCGACGTGGGTTGTCCGTCGATCAGTAGTTCGTGCTGGGGCGTCAGGAGGAAGCTGGCGACCGCGGTGGCGTGCATGTCTTTGGTCAGCAGTTGGGGAAGCACTCGATCCAAGCCTCGGACCTGCTTGAGGGACACAGTGGTGCCGCGGCCGTTGTCGGCGAGTTCGAACTGGACGCTTGGGTACACCCATGAGCCGCCGTCCTTGATCGCCCACAAAGTGTGGTTCAGGCGGCGCTGTCGGATCCGGGAATCGTTGACGCCCAAACCGTTAGCGACCTCGGAGGCTGTGTAGGCGGTGCTGTAGAGGTGGCCCATGTGGGCTGCGCCGTCGACGGCGGTCTCGGCAAAAGCGTCAGGGTCTTCGATGAGCCCGGCGGCGTCGAGTAAGACAGCCTCGCCGGCGGTGAGCGTTGCTGCCCACGGACGGTGTGCGGGCAGGGTCTTGAGAGCGGCTATCAGGTCGTCGCGTCCCAGGTCGAAGCGGTCCCGGAGGAGTTGGTCCAGTTCGTCAACGGCCATACCGGCGCCTCCCCAACACAGTGCTAACGTTGATTAACGCTAGCATACTGCCGTTAATACGCTGGCTGCGTCAGGTGTCCGCCTCGGGCGGACCGGTCACTCTGCCGGCGACAGCTCCGCGGCGCCGAAGGACACATTGAACCTGTCGCACCAAATGCTGACGCTGGTCAGGCCGTCGACATCGGCGTCAGCGGGCACCGGATAGTTGGCGCTTCCCTGGTTGCCCTTCAGCGATCCCAGGTCGACCCAGCGGCCGTCGTCGAACACGCCTGCTTCGTCGGTTCCGGGCGTCACCGGCGCGTCGGTCAGCCACACCTTGAGGTCGGGGCCGTCGCTGGTGTTGAGGTCGGAGACCCGCACCACCAGAGAATCGTCGGGCAACCGCAGCATCGTGACGGTGCCGGTGGTGTCGTGCTCCTGACTGACCAGTTCGCCCTGGGAGACGACGTCGATGGTCGCGGCACCGGTGGCCGTCACCTCCGGGGCGTCGCCGGTGGCGACGGCGGCGGGTGGAGCTTCGTCCACGGTCGTGCTGGTGAACAGCTTCCACGGCTGGAACCAGTAAGCGCCGACGGCAGCGGCGACCACCAGGACGACGAGGCCGACGAGGGCCAGGGAGTAGCGGCGGCGCGAGGATTCGGACACGCTGAAATTATCGGCGCCGACAAAGCCATCCGCCGCCGAACCTGGGAAAAACCTCCGGAAACGCGTGTCCACCTACGCCAGATCCCCGAGTTGGCCGACGCGTTCTTTCGCGGTTCGGGAAGTGGCGTCCTGCGTAACCCTTGCAGCACAGCGGGTACTCCCTCGGTCGAGAGAAGGGAGCTCCGGTGATCGCTAGGAAAGAACCGACTTCGGCCAAGGTGTGGGAGGTCAGCGTCGCCAGGCTGTACGACACTGCCGACCGTAGCGACGGGGCCGAGGAGACGTCGATCGTCCAGGGAGCCGAAGACGAAGCGCGCCGGGTCTATGCCGACAAGACTGCGGAGGCAGCAGACCACGGGTATGACTTCGTCACGCTGAAGTGCGACGGCGAGGTCGTGGAGCGGTGGCCACAGGCCAGCGGCTGGACGGTTTAACCTGGGTTTATGCCCGTGGAGAGGGTGTCCAGCACTGACGCCAAGAACCGGTTGAACGCGCTGCTTGCCGAGGTTGAGCGCACCGGAAGAACGGTGGTCATCACGAATCACGGGCGTGATGTCGCGCGCCTGGTGCCCGCAACCCCGAGGCCTCGGCAGTTCGGCCAGCTGCCGAACCTGTCGATCCCCGCAGACTTCGACGACCCGTTGCCGGATGCCGAGTTGGCGCGTTGGGAGGGCGACGATTCGTCGTGAACATCCTGGTGGACACCCACATTCTGCTGCGGCCACCTGGCCGATCCCGCGACGTCAGTGTGGGTGAGCGCGGCGCGAAGATCCTCGCCGCAGCGCGCTGACCCCGACCCTGAAAGCCTGAAAGTCTGAGCCACTCCAGTGGATGGCATGCCGACTGAAAGTCGTCAGCCCAGCACCGCCAGCGCCGCCGCACGTGCGTCCGCGGCACTGGCCGTCTTCAGCACGGCCTCGGCCGCTTCCCGGCACTGCGCCAGGCTGACCTGCGCGAGCTTCGCGCCCACGTTCTGCAC
>NZ_JBAUJB010000227.1:0-2619 GCF_049683355.1 Mycobacterium sp. | reverse complement strand
TCTCACCGACTTTCGTGCTGGCGCGGGTGCACCGGCCACGCCGAGCGGACACTCCGGCGATGGTGCACGTAGACCTGTACCGGCTGCTCGACCAGACGTCGGTCGACCTGCTGGCCGAACTGGATTCACTGGATCTCGACACCGATCTCGACGACGCGGTCGTGGTCGTGGAATGGGGTGAGGGCGTCGCGGAACGGTTGTCGGACAGCCATCTCGACATCCGGCTGGAGCGCGCACCGGAAACCGATGTGCGCACTGCGATCTGGCAGTGGAGCCGGGCGTGAGCATCCTGGTGTTGGCGATCGACACCGCCACCCCCGCCGTCACGGCCGGTGTGGTCCGACTGGACGGCGATGTCACCGAACTTCTTGCCGAGCAGGTGATCGTCGACCCCAGGGCGCACGCAGAACGCCTCACCCCGAACATCGTCGGCGCACTAGCCGACGCGGAGGTCACCGTCGACCAGGTCGACGCCGTCGTGGTTGGCTGCGGCCCTGGCCCGTTCACCGGACTACGGGTGGGCATGGCGACGGCGGCCGCGTTCGGTCATGCCCTCGGCGTCCCGGTGCGGGGGGTGTGCAGCCTGGACGCCATTGCGGTCGGCACCACCGGTGAGGTGCTGGTGGTCACCGATGCGCGACGCCGCGAGGTGTACTGGGCGCGGTACCGCGACGGCGCACGGGTCGACGGCCCGGCCGTCAATGCGGCGGTCGACGTGCCGGTCAGCGCCGACGCGGTCGCCGGGTCGCCCGAGCACGCCGCGCTGTTCGATCTGCCGCGGCTGGCGCCGGTCTACCCCAGTGCGGTGGGTCTGGTTCGCGCCGTATCGGATTGGGACGGCGAGCCTGACCCGCTGGTGCCGATGTACCTGCGCAGGCCCGATGCCAAGCCCTCGGCGGCAGCACGGTGAACACCGCGCAGTACGGCCCGCTGAAGCCCGGTGACGCCGCGCGCTGTGCGGAGCTGGAAGCGCAGCTGTTCGACGGCGACGATCCGTGGCCGGAGCGGGCGTTCCTGTCGGAGCTCGCCGCCAAACACAACCACTACGAGGCTGCACGCGTCGATGACAAGCTGGTGGGTTATGCGGGCATCGCGCGGCTGGGCCGCATCCGTCCCTACGAGTACGAGATCCACACCATCGGTGTCGACCCCGCGTACCAGGGGCATGGCATCGGCAGGCAGCTGCTCGACCGGCTGTTCGAATTCGCCGACGGAGGAACGATCTTTCTCGAGGTGAGGACCGACAATGCGGCGGCGATCGCGCTGTACGAGAGCGCAGGCTTCACCAGGGTGGGCATCCGCAAACGCTACTACCGCGTCAGCGGAGCTGACGCCTACACGATGAAACGGGAGCGCCGATGATCGTCCTGGCCATCGAGAGTTCCTGCGACGAGACCGGTGTCGGCGTCGCCGAACTCGGCGACGACGGGACTGTGACGCTGCTCGCCGACGAGGTGGCGTCGAGTGTGGACGAGCACGCCCGCTTCGGCGGTGTGGTACCCGAGATCGCATCCCGCGCCCATCTGGAGGCGCTGGGCCCGACGATGCGGCGCGCGCTGCAGGTCGCAGGAATCACCAAGCCGGATGTCGTCGCGGCCACCATCGGTCCAGGCCTGGCCGGTGCGCTGCTGGTCGGGGTGGCTGCGGCCAAGGCGTACTCGGCGGCGTGGCAGGTGCCCTTCTACGCCGTGAACCACCTCGGCGGGCACCTGGCTGCCGACGTGTTCGACCACGGCCCGCTGCCGGAGTGCATCGGCCTGCTGGTGTCCGGAGGGCACACCAACCTGTTGCACGTCCGTTCGCTGGGGGAGCCGATCATCGAACTGGGTTCGACTGTCGACGACGCCGCAGGCGAGGCCTATGACAAGGTGGCCCGGCTGCTGGGCCTGGGCTATCCGGGCGGCAGGGTTCTCGACGAGCTCGCTCGAACCGGTGATCCCGGCGCGATCGTGTTCCCCCGCGGTATGACCGGCCCGCGCGATGCCCCGTACTCGTTCAGCTTCTCCGGATTGAAGACCGCGGTGGCCCGCTATGTGGAAAGCCATCCCGAGGCATCGCAGGCCGATGTGGCGGCGGGATTCCAGGAGGCTGTCGCGGACGTGCTGACAGCGAAGGCGGTGCGCGCGGCCGGTGAGCTCGGAGTGTCGACCCTGTTGATTGCCGGCGGGGTCGCCGCGAACTCACGGCTTCGGGAGCTGGCGGGGGAGCGTTGCGCCGCAGCGGGTTTGACGTTGCGGATCCCCCGGCCGCGGTTGTGCACCGACAACGGCGCGATGATCGCGTCGTTCGCCGCACACCTGATTGCGGCGGGTGCGCCGGATTCGCCGCTGGATGTGGCCAGCGATCCTGGCCTGCCGGTGGTGCAGGGTCAGGTGGCGTGAAAGTTTTGTGCGCGTTCGGTTTTGATGCGTGCGGCGTCGTCGGCGGCGCGGGTGCGTCGTCGGCGGGGCATCATCATCGACCGGGTAGTGGCGGCCGGTGGGTCCGAGGTTGGTGGTGGGAGGTCGGCAGTGATCAGGTTGGCGGTGGGGAAGAACAGGGTGCTGCCCGGGCGGGTGGTGTACGTGCGTCCGTCGGGGGCTGTCCATGTCACCGTTCCGTCCGGGTACTGCATATCCC
>NZ_JBAUJB010000226.1:0-19065 GCF_049683355.1 Mycobacterium sp. | reverse complement strand
TCGCGGTGGTGCCCGAGGCGCCACTGCGACGCG
The DNA here is from genome assembly GCF_049683355.1 of Mycobacterium sp. GTDB lineage: Bacteria > Actinomycetota > Actinomycetes > Mycobacteriales > Mycobacteriaceae > Mycobacterium. Next base: position 19,032 of record NZ_JBAUJB010000226.1, on the reverse strand, counting down.
GGCGGGTGCCCGTCGGACGCTCGCGACGCGGACGGTCTGCACCCGCGGGCGCGGACGCGATCTGCTCACGCTTGCCACCGACGATGTCGCCCTTGTAGATCCACACCTTCACACCGATCCGGCCGAAGGTGGTCTTGGCCTCGTACAGGCCGTAGTCGATGTCCGCGCGCAGCGTGTGCAGCGGCACCCGACCTTCACGGTAGAACTCCGAGCGGCTCATCTCGGCGCCGCCGAGGCGGCCCGAGCACTGCACGCGGATGCCCTTGACGTTGGGCTGACGCATCGCGGACTGGATCGCCTTGCGCATCGCGCGGCGGAACGCCACACGGTTGCTGAGCTGCTCGGCGACACCCTGGGCCACCAACTGCGCCACCGACTCGGGGTTCTTCACCTCGAGGATGTTGAGCTGGACCTGCTTTTTGGTCAGCTTCTCCAGGTCGCCGCGAATGCGGTCGGCCTCGGTGCCGCGGCGGCCGATCACGATGCCAGGACGCGCGGTGTGGATGTCCACCCGGACACGGTCACGGGTGCGCTCGATCTCCACATCGGCGATCCCGGCGCGCTCCAGGCCGGTGGACAGCAGCTTGCGGATGGCCACATCTTCCTTGATGTAGTCGGCGTACTGCTTGTCGGCGTACCAGCGGGACTTCCAGTCGGTGGTGATACCGAGTCGGAAGCCGTGCGGGTTGATCTTCTGGCCCACTACTGCGAGCCTCCCTTCGCTTCGCTAGAAGCCTCAGTCGATGATGTCGCCGCCGGAGCGGCTCCGGAAGTCGTCGTAGGGGCCGCCTTCTTCGAGGTCGCCGCCTTGCTGCCCTGCGCGCGCCGCGACCGACTGGACGCCGAAGCCTTGTCGCCACCCTTGCGGGGCGGACGGCTCTCGACGATCACCGTGATGTGGCTGGTGCGCTTGCGGATCCGGAACGCACGACCCTGTGCGCGCGGCCGGATGCGCTTGGCGGTGGGACCCTCGTCGGCATGGATGGTCGCGACCACCAGGGTGGCCGGATCAAGGCCGTCGTTGTTCTGCGCGTTGGCCGCGGCGCTGGCGATCACCTTGGCGACCGGGTCACTGGCCGACTGCGGTGCCCACCGCAGGATGTCGAGGGCTTCCTCGACGCTCTTGCCGCGGACCAGATCGATGACGCGCCGCGCCTTGCTGGCCGAGACACGGACGAACCGTGCCTTCGCCTGCGCTGACGGATACTCGAGCGGAGTCTTTGTCGGGGTGCTCATCGGGGTGGTCATCGCCTCTTGCTCTTCCGGTCATCCTTGATGTGACCCTTGAAGGTGCGGGTGGGTGCGAACTCGCCCAGCTTGTGTCCGACCATCGACTCGGTGACGAACACCGGGACATGCTTGCGACCGTCGTGGACGGCGAAGGTGTGCCCGATGAAGTCCGGGATGATGGTGGAGCGGCGGGACCAGGTCTTGATGACCTGCTTGGTGTTCTTCTCGTTCTGGACGTCGACCTTCTTCAGGAGATGGTCGTCGACGAACGGGCCCTTCTTCAGGCTGCGTGGCATCGCTACTTCTCCTAGCGCTTCTTGCCGGTGCGCCGGCGGCGGACGATGAGCTTGTCGCTCTGCTTCTTGGGCTTGCGGGTACGGCCCTCGGGCTTGCCCCACGGGCTCACCGGGTGACGGCCACCGGAGGTCTTGCCCTCACCACCGCCGTGCGGGTGGTCGACCGGGTTCATCACGACACCACGGACGGTGGGGCGCTTGCCCTTCCACCGCATCCGGCCGGCCTTGCCCCAGTTGATGTTGGCCTGCTCGGCGTTGCCGACCTCGCCGACGGTGGCGCGGCAGCGCACGTCGACGCGCCGGATCTCGCCGGACGGCATACGCAGCGAGGCGTAGCTGCCCTCCTTGCCGAGCAGCTGGATGCTGACACCGGCCGACCGGGCGAGCTTGGCGCCACCACCGGGCCGCAACTCCACAGCGTGGATCACGGTGCCCGCCGGGATGTTGCGCAGCGGCAGATTGTTTCCGGGCTTGATGTCGGCGTTGGCGCCCGACTCGACGACCGCGCCCTGCTTGAGGCCCGCCGGCGCGATGATGTAGCGCTTCTCACCGTCGAGGAAATGCAGCAGCGCGATGTTCGCGGTGCGGTTCGGGTCGTACTCGATGTGCGCGACCTTGGCGTCGACGCCGTCCTTGTCGTGGCGGCGGAAGTCGATCACCCGGTAGGCACGCTTGTGGCCACCACCCTTGTGACGAGTGGTGATCCGGCCGTGCGCGTTGCGACCGCCCTTGCCGTGCAGCGGGCGAACCAGCGACTTCTCCGGGTGATCGCGGGTGATCTCGGCGAAGTCTGAGACGCTGGAGCCGCGCCGACCCGGGGTCGTCGGCTTGTACTTGCGAATAGCCATGGCTTTTTAAGTCTCTCTAATCTCTTGCCTCTGGCCGGTCAGGCCGGCGCTCCGAACAGGTCGATCGGCTTGCTTCCCGCGGCCAGGGTGACGATCGCGCGCTTGGTGGCTTTGCGCTGGCCGTAGCCGGCGCGGGTGCGCTTGCGCTTGCCCTGGCGATTGGCGGTGTTCACCGAATCGACCTTGACCTTGAAGATCTTCTCGATGGCGATCTTGATCTGGGTCTTGTTCGAATCGGGCGCCACGACGAACGTGTAGACGTTGTCCTCGATCAACCCGTACGACTTCTCGGAGATGACCGGGGCCAAGATGATGTCGCGGGGGTCGGTGACGTTAGCCATCAGGCCGAAACCTCCTCATTGGTGTTCGCGGCGATGTAGGCGTTGAGGGCCTCCACGCTGAACACCACGTCGTCTGCGTTGAGCACGTCGTAGGTGTTGAGCTGATCCGGCGAGATCACATGCACACCAGGAAGATTGCGCACGCTCTTGGTGCCCACCTCGTCGGCGCGGCCGATCACCAAGAGCACCTTCTTGTTCGCGGTCACCGTCTCCAGGAACCCCTTGGCGCTCTTGGTCGACGGCACCTGGCCGGCAACCAGCTCGGTGATCGCGTGGATCCGGTCGTTGCGCGCCCGATCGGAGAGCGCCCCGCGCAGTGCGGCGGCGATCATCTTCTTCGGGGTGCGCTGGCTGTAGTCACGCGGCTGCGGGCCGTGCACGACACCACCACCGGCGAACTGCGGCGCCCTGGTCGAGCCCTGACGGGCGCGGCCGGTGCCCTTCTGGCGGTACGGCTTCTTGCCGCCGCCGCGGACCTCGCCGCGTGTCTTGGTCGAGTGCGTGCCCTGACGCTTGGCGGCCAGCTGGGCGGTGACCACCTGATGCATCAGAGCGATGTTGGGTTCGACGTCGAACAGGGCGGCGGGCAGCTCGACGCTGCCGTCCGTCTTGCCGTCCGGCGTCTTCACTGTGATTTTGAGTGTCATCGTTACTTCTCGCCTCGCTTGATTGCGGTGCGGACAACCACCAGTCCACCGTTGCGCCCGGGGATGGCGCCCTTGATCAGCAGCACGCCCTTCTCGGCGTCGACCTTGTGCACCTTGAGGTTCTGCGTGGTGACACGGTCGCTACCCATCCGGCCCGACATCCGGGTGCCCTTGAACACCCGGCCGGGGGTGGCGCAGCCACCGATCGAGCCGGGCCGACGGTGCACTGCCTGGGCGCCGTGGCTGGCGCCCTGGCCCTTGAAGCCGTGACGCTTCATCGTGCCCGCGAAGCCTTTGCCCTTGGAGGTGCCTGTCACATCGACGTAGGCGCCGTCCGCGAAGATCTCCGCGGTCAGCTCCTGGCCGACCTCGTACTCGCCGGCCGCTGCCTCGTCGTCGAGCCGGAACTCGGCGAGATGACGGCGCGGGTTCACTCCCGCGGCGGCGTACTGACCGGTGACCGGCTTGTTCACCTTGCGCGGGCTGATCTCGCCGTAGGCGAGCTGCACGGCGCTGTAGCCGTCGCGCTCGGGGGTGCGGATGCGGGTCACCACGTTGGGGCCGGCCTTGACGACCGTGACTGGGACGACCTTGTTGTTCTCGTCGAACACCTGCGTCATGCCCAGCTTGGTGCCCAGAATGCCTTTGCGTGCCATGTTCTGGATATCTCCTGGGATGCCTATTGGATATTGACGTCGACGCTGGCCGGGAGATCGATGCGCATGAGGGCGTCGACCGTCTTCGGCGTGGGATCGAGGATGTCGATCAACCGCTTGTGGGTGCGCATCTCGAAGTGCTCCCGCGAGTCCTTGTACTTGTGCGGGGACCGGATGACGCAGTACACGTTCTTCTCGGTCGGCAGCGGCACCGGGCCGACCACGCTGGCTCCCGTCCGGGTGACCGTCTCGACGATCTTGCGCGCTGAGGCATCGATCGCCTCATGGTCGTAGGCCTTCAGCCTGATGCGGATCTTTTGTCCCGCCACGCTTCTCCTACCTCACTACTAACGGACCCGAACTCGGGCCTGGCTGTGCCGCCGCTGTTTACCTGTCTGTGGTCCACCGACCCCCGCGGTCGGGTGTGTCGCCCGCACGCACGCTCGTTCGCGTCGGAAAACCCGTCACGATCGAGGTTGGGACCGGATGCGCCCGCGAGGGCGCTGGTCGCATGCCCGGCCAGGCGAACCCGGCTCAAGGCAACCCGAACAGTATGCCTGACGAACCTGGCCTGCTCCAAATCTCCGCAGGAGGCCGCGACGTGCAGAACCAACCTACTCGAGACCGGCCCAGAACGGGCACTGGTGGATCTGGCCGAAGTCGTCGAACACCCTGACGTCTCCGGGCGCCAGCGACAACCGCGGACCCGGGGCGGGGCCTCCCCCCAGCGCCGGCCACTCGGGCGAGCCGGCGCGGTCGGGCGCACCGGTCCTGACGAACGCGCTCCAGTAGTCGATCATCTGGTCCGCCAATGCCCGCTGGGCGGGATCCAACGGAGCCACGCCGTCGACGTCGAACAGGTAGCGCAGCTCCAGCGAATGACTGGCCCCGACCGGGAACGGCAGGGTTCGGAAGGGCTCCGGCGCGGGGGCCTGCGGGTCGTTGAACTCATAGGCGTACACCGGGCCGTGCTGCGCCAGGTCCTCGCCGATGCGCTCGTCCACGCAGGCGAACTCGCCGTCGGTGACGGCCGCCGAGTACGCCAGCGGGGCGCTCCCGCCGTAGCGCTCCAGCGGGTAGCGCTGCGCCACCGCGGCGGCGTTGGGGCCGAACGTGGCGGTCAGGACGTCCGGATACTCGGCGGGCAGCAGTTCTTCGCCCCGCAGGTACTCCAGCGCCATGAACAGCGTGAACTCGTCGCGATTCGTACCGATCGCGACGGGCACCCGCGCCGCCTCGCCGTCGACGAACGCCGTCATCGGATCCCTCGGCAGCAGCGTGCTTCCGGTGACCGGCCCGCTCAGCGCGTCGTCTCCGATGCGGAAGTACCGCACCGGTTCCCGCAACTTGTCGGCGGGCAGCGCCCGCAGGCATCCGGCCGCGACTGCCGGATCGACACAGCCGACGCCGCGCGCGTAGTCGATGCTGATGCGCTCGGCCTCCGGCAGCGCGAGCTGGGCCTGACAGGGTCCGCTCTGGATGATGGCGGCGTCGAACAGCCCCGCTGAACCCGGGGCCACCAGGTGATCGCACACCGACATGCCGCCGGCGGACTCCCCCGCCACGGTGACCTTGCCGGGATCACCGCCGAACTGCGCGATGTTGTCCCGCACCCACCGCAGCGCGGCCTGTTGGTCGGCCAGTCCGTAGTTGCCCACCGCGCCGGCGGGACCGAGCGCCGGGTGCGCCAGAAAGCCCAGCGTGCCCAGCCGGTAGTTGATGGTGACGACGACGATGTCACCACGCGCGACGAGGCGCTGCGCGTCGTAGACCGAACCGCTGCCGTTGACGAACGCACCCCCGTGGATCCACACCATCACCGGCCGCGGCGGTGCCGGATCCTGGGCGGCCGCCGGGGTCCACACGTGCAGGTTGAGGCAGTCCTCATCGGTCTGGCGTCCGAACTCGACGCCACCGTCGAGGTCCTGCAGGCAGCGCGGGCCGAACGCGGTGGCGTCCCGTACCCCGTCCCACCTCTGCGCCGGCTGCGGTAGCTGCCAGCGGAGCTCCCCGACGGGCGGTGCGGCGTAGGGAATGCCGGCGAAGAGGCGATGGTCCGCTCCGACGACGCCGCGCACCGTCCCCGATGCGGTCTGCACCAGCGACGGATCAGCGGACGTCGGCGCCGGTTCGTCCCGCCCCCGGGCGCACCCGGCTGCCATCGCCGCGGCCACCAGGACGCACACGACGCGGCAGAGAACCGAGGTGGGCGCCACGAGATCCGAGCTTACGGTGGTGAGGACACGCACCTCTTCCCCTGCGTGGCGTCCGTCACATAGACTGCCGACTTGACACCCGTCAAGTCTTTCCGCAGCCTCACGAGGAGACCGCATGAGCACTTCGGCAATGGACGTGCACCAGGACAGTGCCGCCAATGTCCTGGCCGATCCGACGGCCTACGCCGATGACGCCCGCCTGCACGCAGCGCTCACCCACCTGCGGGCGAACCAGCCGGTCGCGTGGGTGGACAATCCGCCGTACCGCCCGTTCTGGGCGATCACCAGGCACGCCGACATCATGGCCATCGAGCGCGACAACAACCTGTTCGTCAGCGGCCCACGCCCGCTGCTGATGCCGGCCGAGGGCGACGACGTGATGAAGCAGCAGTAAGATGCGGGCATCGGCCTGCGCACGTTGATCCACATGGACGACCCGCACCATCGCGACGTCCGCAAGATCGGTGCGGACTGGTTCCGGCCCAAGGCGCTGCGTGACCTGAAGGTCCGCGTGGACGAGCATTACCCGCTCTACGTGATCCTTTCGCTGCTCGGCCTGCCCGAGGACGACTTTCCCCGGATGCTCAAGCTGACCCAGGAGATGTTCGGCGGCGACGACACCGAGCACAAGCGCGGCGAGGGCACCACCGACGACCTGGCCTCGGCGATCGCCAACGGCACAATCAACGGCGAGCCGCTTTCGGACATGGACACCGTGTCGTACTACGTGATCGTCGCCAGCGCGGGCCACGACACCACCAAGGACGCCATCTCCGGCGGGTTGCGCGCGCTCATCGACAACCCGGATCAGCTGGCACGACTGCGCGGCGACATGAGCCTGATGGGCACTGCGGTAGAGGAGATGATCCGCTGGACCACACCGGTCAAGGAGTTCATGCGCACCGCCCCACCGCCCCCACCGAGGTCCGTGGCGTGCCGATCGCCGAGGGCGATTCGGTGTACCTGGCCTACGTGTCGGCCAACCGCGACGAGGAGGTCTTCACCGACCCGTTCCGCTTCGACGTCGGCCGGGACCCGAACAAGCACCTGGCCTTCGGGTACGGGGTGCACTTCTGCCTCGGTGCGGCGCTGGCGCGAATGGAGATGAACAGCCTCTTCACCGAGTTGCTGCCCCGCCCGGACACCATCGAACTGGCGGGTGAGCCCGAATTATCCGCCACCACGTTCGTAGGCGGTCTCAAGCATCTGCCGATCCGCTATTCGCTGCGCTGACCTACCGGTCCTTGGCGAACGTCGCCAGGAAGCCGTCGACGGCCGCAGTCGCCACCGCTCGGTAGTCGAAGTCGACCAACGTGCTGATCCGGCCGAACGCAAGCGGACCGATCAGCAGGGCGAACGCCATCGTCCGGTCGACAGGGCCGAGTTCCGCGGCAGCCTGTGGTCCGTCGAAGAGCGCGTCGAACGGCGCGGAATACTGCTCGGCGATCCGTTCCCGTAGCGACATCACCTCCTGACTGCCCGCCTGCCCGGCGTTCGGCACCACAGCCATGTCGGGTCCCAGCGAGAGCCACGCCATCGCAGTCAACGTGGTCGGCGCCTCGGCGATCGATTCGGCCCATTCGACCACGATCGCGATCAGCCGCTCCCGCAGGCTGCCACGGTCGGGGGGCATCGGCGGCGGCGGGATGAGCCTCATGAACGCCGCTGCCAGAAGGTCGTTCGCGCTGGGGAAATGACGGTAGAGGGTGGCCCGGGCCACGTTGGCGCTGCGCGTCACGGCGTCGACGGTCACCGCGCCGGGTCCGCCCTCACGGAGCAGCGCCGTCGCGGCGTCGAGCAGCCGAGCCCGTGAGCGGGCCGGCCGCGGATCCCCACTTGCCGCGGGCATCGTTTCCCTCACCTCCCGAACGGGTGCGAGACTATCGATCTCTGAACGAGACTGATAGTCTCAAAAATATCCGTGCCCAAGGAGGCGACGTGGTCGACACCCTCGACGAGTCCAGCCAGGATATCGACGGCGAGACCACCAGCCTCTCCCCGCGCAGAAGAACCTGGTTGCTGGCGGTCGCCTGCGCCGACGTCATCCTGGTCATCGCGTCGATGGTCGCGCTCAACGCCGCACTGCCCGACCTCGCGGTGGAGACGTCGGCGTCCCAGACGCAACTGACGTGGGTGATCGACGGCTACACGCTCGCGCTGGCATGCCTGCTGCTACTCGCCGGGGCCCTCGGCGACCGCTACGGCCGGCGCGGCGCCCTCCTCGCCGGACTGGCCATCTTCGGCGTGGCCTCTCTGGCCCCGGTGGTGTGGGACAGTCCGACGCAGATCGTCGCCGCACGCGCGGCGGCAGGTGTCGGTGCGGCCTTCATCATGCCGGCGACACTGTCGCTGCTCACCGCCGCGTTTCCGAAGTCCGAACGCAACAAGGCCGTGGGGATCTGGGCGGGTGTGGCCGGTTCCGCGGCGATCATCGGATTCCTGGGCACCGGGACGCTGCTGCACTACTTCCCATGGCAGTCGATCTTCTGGGCCTTCGGCGCAGCCGCAGTCATCCTGTTCGGGCTCACCTGCACCGTCGGGTCGTCGCGCGACGAAACCGGCGCGCCGGTCGACTGGCTCGGCGGCGGACTCATCGGCGCGGCGATCGCGGTGTTCGTGCTCGGGGTGATCGAGGCTCCCCACCGCGGGTGGACCGACCCCGTCGTCCTGGCCTGCATGGTGGCCGGGCTGGCGATCGCCGTCGTCTTCACCCGCGTGCAACTACGCCGCACACACCCACTCCTCGATGTCAGGCTCTTCAGACAACCCGGCTTCGCCACCGGCGCCGTCGGCATCACGTTCCTGTTCTTCGCGAACTTCGGATTCTTATTCGTATCAATGCAATACATGCAGCTGGTGTTGGGCTACAGCCCACTGACGACCGCGTTCGCGTTGACGCCGCTGGTGTTTCCGGTGCTGATCCTCAGCGCCACGGTGCATCTCTATCTGCCCAGGCTCGGGCTGCGGACGGTGGTGACCGGCGGATTGCTGATGTTGGCGGTCGGGTTGTTCTGCATGCGCACTCTGGGAACGGACTCGTCGTACCTGGATCTGGCCTGGCCACTGCTCATCATGGCCTCGGGTATCGGGCTGTGCACGGCGCCAACGACTTCGGCGATCATGGGAGCGGTCCCGGACGAGAAGCAGGGGGTGGCCTCCGCGGTCAACGACGCCACCCGTGAGATCGGCGCGGCACTCGGCATCGCCGTGGCGGGCTCGGTCCTCGCCGCGGGCTACCAGCACAGCCTGGCACCGAACGTGGGCGCTTTTCCCGAGCAGACCCGCCAGGCTGCATCCGAGTCGCTGGCCTACGCGCTGTCGGTCGCCGACCAGATGGGCCCGATGGGCGCGGACCTGGCGGGCATCGCCGAGTCCGCGTTCCTGCACGCGATGGACCAGGCGGTTATGTTGCTCTCCGCGGTGATGGTCGTCGCGGCCGCATTCGTCGCGGTGTGGTCACCCGGTCGGGACGGTCGGCAGTCACGTCCGATCCGCAAGCTCACCTCGCCGCGATGAACTCCGCCGCGCGGTGACCCACCATCACGATGGTCGCGTGCGGCCCTCGACTGGTGATCGCGGGCAGTATCGATCCGTCGACCACCCACAGGCCTTCGACACCGAACACCCGACACCGGGAGTCGACCACTGCGGCTGGGTCACCGTCCCTGCCCATTCGGGCGCTACCGCACAGGTGCTGCGATGTGGCCCAGGCCGCATCGGACCGGGTTGTGTCACCGGCGATTTCGCGTACCAGCTCGAATCCCGCCCGCAACAACTCGACGTCGGCAGCCTGACTGTCGTAGCGATGCTCGATCACCGGGGCGACGTCGGGCTCGGCGGACGTCAGCGTGATCCGGCCCCGCGACCGGGGACGCATCAGCGCCACCCCGAGGTGCGGGCGATCGGTCGGGTCGTCGCGCCGGCCGTCCGTCATGGCGGCGAAACCAGCGGTGTACGGTCTGATCTCCAACCCGCCCGGAGTCGTCAGGACGGCCTCCAGCGGCGGTACCCCGTGTGTCGGCCGCCAGCTCACCGGCAGCACCCACTCGGGATGGTCGACGGTGTCGACACCCACCGGCAGATCGACCTGGACAGGCACCCCGACGGCCTGCAGCAGCTGCGCCGGCCCCACTCCCGAGATCATCAGCAACTGTGCGGTCGCGATCGCCCCGGCGGACAGCACGACCCGGTCGGCGGTCAGGACCAGCGCGCCGTCAGGTCCGACACAGTCGGCGCCGACGGCCCGCCCTCGGTCCATCCGGATCCTCCGGACCCGGGTGTCGGTCAGCACCGTCAGGTTCGGACGGGACGAGGCCGGCTGCAGGAATGCGCCCCCGGGACCCACCCGGGCGCCGCGGTCGATGTTCAGCGGCAGCGCACCCACCCCGGCCGGCAGCGCGGCGTCCGGTGCCGAGCCATTGAGGTCGTCGATCCAGCCGAAACCCGCCGCCCGTGCCGATTCGACGAATGATGCTGTACAGCCGTCGAATTCGGTGACACGACGCACAGTGACCGGTCCGGTCGAGCCATGCAGCGGACCGCCGAAGTCGAGATCGTTCTCGATGGCGATAAAGTGTGGCAGCACGTCGTCCCAAGACCATCCGTCGAGTGCCCACCCGGCGATATCGGAGGGCAGCGCCCGGCAGAAGTACCCGCCGTTGACAGCTCCCGAGCCGCCCACCACCGCACCGCGCATGATCTGCGCGTGGCGCACAGGATTGTCGGTGAGGGTTGTCGAATAGCGCCGTACCACCGAGCTCGCCGTCCCGATCGGGAGGCGAAGAGCGTCGGAGATCTGGCTGCGCACCCTCGTGTCCGAGGGCCCGGGACCGGCTTCGACGACGGTCACGCGGCAGCGTTCGTCCCGGGAAAGGCGTTCGGCCAGGACCGATCCCGCGCTGCCCGCGCCGAGGATCAGGATGTCACTACGCAACGCGCAGCGCTTCAGGTCCGGATCTGCGGCTTGAGCGCGCCTGCGTGCCGCTCTCGCACGACACCGCCCCACAGCCCCAGACCGTAGGCGATGTCGTCGAGGCGCTTGAGCAGGATGTAGGTCAGCAGCCCCATCCGTTTGGTCTCGTCGTCGTCAGCGTTGCCGTTACGGGTCATCCAGTCGAAGACGCCGTCCAGCACCGCGGCCACCACCACCACCTGCCGGCACCGGCGCGAGAGCACCGCCGCGATCAGCGCCAGCGGCCAGTAGTGTCTGCAGATCGCGGACGCCAATTGCAGGGCGGCCGACCACAACCCGTGGGCGGCGACCACGGCGACCTCGATCGGCTCGGTCTGCACGCTGGACAACGACTTGGCGATCCGGTGACCGGTGATGGCCGCGACAGCTGCCGAGCCCAGGTAGCCGAGGCTGGAGCCGATCGCGGCGAGCAGCCACACCACCAGCGTCCACCCCGAGATCACCAGCGGAGCCGTCTTGCCTGGGTGCCGAATCGCCAGGGGCGCCGCGGACCCGCCGTAGAAACACTTGCGGGCCAGCCACTTTCGTAACTCGGTGCGGTGATCGTGGGCCACCATCGCGATCGGTTCGTACCGCAGCCGGGCACCCGCCTCGTTCAGCCGCCAGCACAGGTCGACGTCCTCACCGGACTCGAGCGACTCGTCGAAGCCACCGACCTCGAGCAGGCCGCGACGGCGGCAGATGATCGCGGCACTGGGGACGTAGGACACCGTGCCGAACGGGACCACCGGCGCCTCCCGCAGCCCCAGGTCGAGCGACGAGCGCACCGCCTCGTAGCGCGCCACCACGCTGTCGGATGGCCGCAACGCGACGATCCGCGGCGCGACCAGAGCGACGGCGGGATCGCAGAAATGCCCGAGCAGTGCCTCCAGCCACCCGCGGCGGGGCACCACATCGGAGTCGAGAAAAGCGACGAAGTCGGTGTCGCAGGACCTCAGACCGAGGTTGCGCGCGGCGGCAGGCCCCTTGCTGCGGGAGTGCCGCAGGATCCGCACGTCACAGTGCACGGCGTGGAAATCCGATTGGAGCACCGGCGTCGTCGACCCGTCGTCGACGATGATGACCCGCAGACCTCGCAACGCCAGCAGCAGCCGAGAGAGTCCGGATATGTTGTCCCGCACCGGAATCACGACAGTCACGTCCCGGTGCGACGGTCCGGTCAGAGGTCGCGGGTGGGCGACGGTGGCGTCCAAGAGCGTGCGGGCCAGCTGCGCGCTGACGGCATCGTGTACCTCGAGCCTGCCCCCGTTGAGCATCGTCTGCGCGGACGGCGCCAACCGGAGCAGACGGGTGGGCGAACCGCCGAGCAGCGCCGCACCCTCACCGAGCACCCGCACCCGTCGGTCGACCTGGACGGCGAACCCGTCGGGCAGCCGCGGCCCGCTCATGTCAGCATCCCCTCATGGTCGGGCGCCCACCGGATGATCCTTCCCTGACACCCGTCAACCATCTCGGCAAAGATCTTCCCGCCCTCCTCCGCAGTCGCCGTGGTCGGGTCTCCCAGCACCCCCAGCGAACTGACGGCAGCAACTCCCCCACGCAGCATTTCGGGCATCAGCTCGGACAACGGAGCCCGGTTTCCCGGCACCCGTTCATCCTCCCTGACAGCCCCCGGCGAAATATGTAGCAATACAGATGTTTCGGTGTGGCCGGCGTGGGCGTCGGCGTTGCTGGCACTGCAGGAGCACCACCCCACGTCGCGGCCTTCGAACCGTAACAGTCCGGCCGCGCGGCGCAACGCCTCGACGTTGCCGCCGTGGCCGTTGACAAAGACGATGCGCGAAGCCCACCGGCAGGCGGATCGGGCGAACTCCACGAGCAGTTCCGCCAGTACAGGTGTGCCAATCGAGACAGTGCCGGGAAAGCCCTCGTGCTCTCCGCTGGCGCCGTAACCGATGGTCGGGGCGACCAGCCAGCTGCATTCATTCCCGGCGCCGAGACGCACAGCTAGGGCTTCTGCGACCGCGGTCGCGATGCGGGTGTCGGTGTCCAGCGGCAGATGGGGTCCATGCTGCTCGGTGGAACCTACCGGGACGACCAGCGCGGGCGACGTGTGGTGCAGCTGCCTCGACGTTGAGTTCCCGAGCTTGCTGGGGAATGCCACGCGACGATGGTAGGCCGAATTCACCTGGTGTGCGCCAATTGTTGGCGCATGCGTGGCAATTAATTTCCGGGGTTCCGGCCCCGCCATCCGCGCCGGGTTCACGCCAGCCCCCTGCGCCACGCCCGTACCAGGCGTTCAGACCCCGAGAGTGCGGGTGAAGTCGTCCGGTATCAGAATGTCCTCGCGCGTCAATTCGTGGATGGAAGATTTGCCAAGCCCCATCAATGCCGAGTCGATACCGCCCCGCATGATGTCGAGCACGTTCTCCACACCGGCCTGGCCGTTGGCGGCCAGACCCCACAGATACGCCCGGCCGATCATCACCGCCCTGGCACCCATCGCGACGGCTTTGACCACGTCGCTACCGCGTCGGATCCCACCGTCCAGCAAAACCTCGATCTGGTCGCCCACCGCGTCGGCGATGGCGGGCAGGCACCGAATCGCCGCCGGGGTGCCGTCCAGGTTGTTGCCACCGTGGTTGGACACGGTGATCGCTGAAACGCCTGCATCGACAGCGCGTTTGGCGTCGTCGACACGTACCGTTCCCTTGAGCAGGAACTGCCCGCCCCACTGCTCACGCAGCCAGGCGACGTCCTCCCAGGTGGGCGGTGGGGTGCCCATCCACTGCCCGTAGGCCTCGAAGAAGGTGGGGCCGGCCTCACCGCGTGTGGCCTGATTGGGCACCCGCAGGGCCGGTGGCCGCAGGCCCTTGCCGAAGCTCCACAGCCAGCTCGGCTTGGTCACCACCTCGGGGGACATCCGCACCATGGTGGCGAGGTCCATCTGCTCGGGGATCTTCGGGCTGCCCCAGTCCCGGCCGTGGGAGAAGCTCCAGTCGGTGGTCAGGATCAGACCGACGGCTCCGGCTGCCCTGGCACGCTCCATCCGCGCGAGGATCTCGTCGCGGCTGCCCAGCCAGTAGATCTGGAAGAAGACCTTGTCGTTGACCGCGGTCACTTCCTCCATCGGCTTGCTGGCGAACGACGACAGCCCCATCGCCGTTCCCCGCGCGGCTGCGGCCCGCGCCACCGCCACCTCACCCTCGGGATCGATCGCCTGCACGCCGGTCGGAGAGATGATGACCGGCATCGAAACGTCTTGGCCCATCACCGTTGTCGCCATATCCCGCTTCTCGGTGGCACCGATGACATGGGGTGCGAAGCCCAGCTGCGCGAACGACTCGACGTTGTCGGAGACCGTCACGCCCTTCTCGCTGGCGGACACCAGCGACAGGTACGCGGACTTGGGCAGCCGCTTCTTGGCCCGCTGCTGGGCGATGGCGACGGTTTCGAACCATTTGTCACGTGCCATGGGTTACACAGGACTCTCGTTGCAGAATTTCTTGGGCGGAGCGCTCAGCAGGGTGAGCGGGACGGGACCCGACGGCTTCTTGCGGTTCCCGGTGCGGGAATGGTCGACGCTGGACTTGGGCTTGTCCCGCTCGCGGGCCAGGGCCGGTTCACCGTAACCCTGCACACATTCGGGGTCCGGGCCGTCCAGCGGCAATCCGGTGAAGAACTTGGCGGCCATGCAGCCACCGCGGCAACTGTCGTAGTGCCCGCAGCTCCCGCACGCACCGGCCGACTGCGGCTCACGCAGCTCGCGGAACAGCGGGGAGTTCTGCCAGACGTTCTGGAAACCAGCCCCAAAGCCGGTGTCCGACAGCACGTTCCCAGCCAGGAATGTGTCGTGGATGGCGAACGGGCAGGCATAGACATCACCCACCGGATCGATCAGGCAGACCACCCGGCCCGCGCCGCACAGGTTCAGTCCAGCCAGCGCGCCGGGCTCACCCAGCCCCGACAGATGGAAGAACGAGTCACCGGTGAGCACCCGCTCGCCGTTGGCCACCAGCCAGTCGTACAGCTGCACCTGTTGGGCGGGCGTGGGGTGTAGTTCGTCCCACACGTCGGCACCCCGGCCCGACGGCCGCAGCCGGGTGATGCGCAGCGTCGCGCCGTAGGTGTCGGCCAGCGCCTTGAAGTCATCGAGCTGGTCGACGTTGTGGCGGGTCACCACCACGGAGATCTTGGCGTCGGAGAAGCCGGCGTCCCGCAGGTTCTCCAGGGCGCGCATCGCCATCGCGAAGGAGCCGGGACCGCGCACCGCGTCGTTGACCTCCGCGGTCGCACCGTCCAGCGAGATCTGCACGTCGACGTAGTCGCTGGCCGCCAGTTTGGCGGCGACCTCGGGGGTGATCCGGACACCGTTCGTCGAGAATTTCACGCCCACGTGGTGGGCGGTCGCGTAGTCGACGAGTTCCCAGAAGTCCGACCGCACAGTGGGTTCGCCGCCGCCGATGTTCACATAGAACACCTGCATGCGTTCCAGCTCGTCGATGATGTCTTTGCACTGCTCGGTGGACAGCTCGCGCGGGTCCCGTTTGCCCGACGAGGAAAGACAGTGCACGCAGGACAGATTGCAGGCGTAGGTCAACTCCCACGTCAGGCAGATCGGCGCATCGAGACCATGCTCGAACTGATCGACGAGACGGGGCACGGGTTGCATAGCCGGCGCGGGCGCCGATTCAACGGTGGTCATGGGGCCTCCTCGCGCACCAGCATCTGGGACTGTGCCAGCACGCCTAGCGCGTGTATGTAGGGCGCCTGAGCCGCATCGTCGACTCCCGCGGCGCGGCAGGCGGAACGAACGTCGGGGTGATCACTCAGCGAGTTGATCACCTCGACGATCGTCCGGTTCTTCAAGAAAGAGAGCTTGCGCGTACCGAAGTGGTACAGCAGCGCGCCGAAAGGTTCGGGCCGCACCGCCACCTGCGGGTGCAGCCGCCAGCGCAGGTCCGGGTCGAAGCCGGTCTCCGTCATCGGCGCAACCACGGTCAGTAGACCCCGCACATCCCGTCGATCGAGACTTCCTCGACCAGGCTCTCAGTGACCAGCTCTTCGGTTTCCACGTTCTGATTGGGCTCCATTGATCTCACCTTTCTCCGATGCGATCCCCGGATAGGGTCTCGACATTTGTGATCCAAATCGCAACAATATGGCATCGGGTGCCTAAATGGAAGGGCGGATTCCGGTGGACGCAGTGAAGGGGCGCGTGGGCCGGCGGCGATCGACGAGCTGGGAGCACATCAGCGACGTCGCGATCGACCTGTTCATGGCGCGCGGGTTCGACGATGTCAGCGTCGACGACGTCGCGACCGCCGCGGGGATCGCCCGCCGCACGCTGTTCCGGTACTACCCCTCCAAGAGCGCGCTGCCGTGGGGCGATTTCGACGCCCACCTGCACAACATGCGCACGTTGCTGGCCGACTTGGACCCCGACGTGCCCATCCGCGACGCGTTGCGCACCACCCTGCTCGCGTTCAACGAGTTCGACGACCCCGACCGGCACCGCCAACGGATGCGTCTGATCCTGGAAACCGAAGCTTTACAGGCGTATTCGATGACGATGTACGCCGGCTGGCGTGCCGTGGTGGCCGCCTTCGTGGCAGGTCGGATGGGCGTGGCGCCGACGGATCTGGTGCCACAGACGGTGGCGTGGACCATGCTCGGCGTGGCGCTCGCCGCCTACGGGCACTGGCTCGAAGACGAGAAGGCGTCACTGCCCGACGCACTGGGCGATGCGTTCGACATGCTCGCCCCCGGCCTGACCGGTCTGGAAATCGGGGTGTCGGAGTCCGGGCACCAACGGCGACGATAGAGGTGTGAGCGGCGAACCGAATGGTGACAACGCTCCACGAGCACTGCTAGCGCTCTACGACGAAGCTCTGCCGGCCGTATACGGGTACTTCGCCAGGCGCTGTGGTGACCGTGGAACGGCCGAGGACCTGACCTCGGAGACCTTCCTGGCGGCCATGGACGCTGCCAGGAAGGAGACACCGCCACCACTCACGGTGCCGTGGTTGATCGGGGTGGCACGCCACAAACTGGCCGACCACTACCGCAGGCGCCACGACCGGTTCTCGGTCCCGGTGGCCGAGCTGCCCGAGGCGGTTGATCCCGCCGACGGCTGGGACGCCGAACTGGATCGCATCGTCGCGGAACACGTTCTCGCCCGCCTGCCCGAACATCACCGCACGGTGCTGGCACTGCGCTATCTGGACGACTGCTCGGTGCCGGAGTGCGCCGAGCTGATCGGGCGCACCGTCCATGCCACCGAAGCGCTGCTGGTTCGGGCACGCAGAGCGTTCCGGGCGCAGTACCCATCACCGGAAGGAGGGATGTCGTGAACAACCACCACGATCCGCTGGACGCGCTTCGCGGCGCCGACCTTCCGGCGGAGCCGGATCCGGCCTTCGCCGCCCGACTGCGCGCACGCCTTGAGGCAGCCGCGAAATTGTTTGAACAGCAACCAAATCGAACACAAGGAGTGATCATGAGTGGCACCGATACGGCCCTGGCCGAACTGACGCGGCCCGCCGCCACATCCTCGCCGCGGCCCGCCGCGGTCCCCTACCTCGCCGTCCCCGACGCCCGCGCCGCCATCCGCTGGTACACCGACGCCTTCGGCGCCGTACTCGTCGGCGACCCGATCGAAATGGACGACGGCCGCATCGGCCACGCCGAGCTGGCCATCTCCGGCGGGATGTTGTACCTGGCCGACGAGTACCCCGAACTCGGCCTGAAAGCCCCTTCTCCGCAACACGCTTCGGTGAGCCTGATGCTTCCGGTGGCCGATACGGACGAGACGCTCGAGCGGGCCAGAGCGCACGGGGCGGATGTTCAGCGCGAACCATACGAAGACCACGGCACCCGGGGCGCCGCGCTCGTGGATCCGTTCGGACACCGTTGGATGCTCACCGGCCCGACGACCGGGTCGCCCGTTCCGATCCAGCACGGTGACGTCGGTTATGTCTCGGTCTGGACCCCCGACGCCGATCGTGCGGCGGTGTTCTACGGGCGGGTACTCGGCTGGATCTACGACCCCGCGACGCGCATGGTCACCAATACCGGTCAGCGCATCGGGATCTTCTCCGCGGCCGACCGCCACACGCTGTTCTGCTGCTACGCCGTGACCGACCTGGCCGGCGCGCGCGAGAGCATCGTCGGCGCCGGAGGCGCCGTCGACGAGGTCGAGCAGTTCGACTTCGGAACGGTGCTCGGAGCCACCGACCCCCAGGGAAACGAGTTCGCGGTGTTCGAACCGACTCCCGGTCAGCCCCGGCCCGAGCTGAACGGCGGCGGGCACGGCGAGCTGTCCTACATCACCTACCAGGTGCCCGACTCGGACGCATTCAAGGCGTTCTACAGCCGTCTGCTGTTCTGGTCGTTCGAACCGGGACACGTCCAGGACGGCTGGCAGATCTCCCCGACTCACCCGATGGCCGGGGTCGCCGGCGGCACTGACGCACCGGTGACGGTGCCGATGTGGACGGTCGAGGACATCGACGCCGCGGTCGCGCGGGTGCGTGAGGCGGGCGGGTCGGTGATCGGCGAACCGTCACGTCAGCCCTACGGGATGTCGGCGCTGTGCACTGACGACCAGGGAACCCGATTCTATCTCGGGGAGTTCTGAGGAGCCGGGTTATTCTGTGCGCGTTCGGTTTTGATGCGTGCGGCTTCCTCTGCGGCGCGGGTGCGGCGTCGGCGGGGCATCATCATCGACCGGGTAGCGGCGGCCGGCGGGTCCGAGGTGGGTGGTGGGAGGTCGGCAGTGATCAGGTTGGCGGTGGGGAAGAACAGGGTGCTGCCCGGGCGGGTGGTGTACGTGCGTCCGTCGGGGGCTGTCCATGTCACCGTTCCGTCCGGGTACTGCATATCCC
>NZ_JBAUJB010000225.1:0-5751 GCF_049683355.1 Mycobacterium sp. | reverse complement strand
TAGTAGCGGTTGCAGACCGCGCGGCAGAACCAGATCACCGTCAGGGGTTTCGTCGTAGCTGTAGAGGAACCGTGGCGTGTCCCAGGTGCTGCGGCGAGCACGTTGGCGGACATCGAACTCGGGGTTGCGTATGGATGCGGCGTGTTTGACCGCCGAGATCATTGCAGGGCCAAGATCGTTTGCTATCAACGTGATGCAAGAAGCGAAGTGCGCGGACGATTGCCCGCAGGTCGCGGGACGATGTGTGACGAGGTCGGCAGCTGCAGGCGCCGGACGTTGTGGCCGATCTGCGGGTCAGGCAGCCGGCGCGTCAGCGTAGTCACATCTTTGGTCGACAGTCGGGCAATGCTCGATAGGTATGCCCACTGATCCTCATATGGTTCAAGGGTGGCGGGGTCGAGGAACACGGTGGTCCCGTGTTGTCGGCGTTTGCCGTTCAACGGTGCGGCGATGAGATTGCCTACACCTCGCCCGGTATGGACGTCTTGGGAAGGAAACAATCGGTCGTAGCTGCTCAAATGCATGCTGCCGCGCAGCCGAAACGCCTCGCCCAGCAGACTTGTAGCCACCCTTCGGGCGACCGAAGCCGAGATGGGGTGAGCGAAGAAGATCCAGACGTGAGCGCCTCTGCCGGATTGTGAGACTTCCAACGCAGCTGGAATCTCATGAGAACGGGCCGCTTTCATGTATGCGAGGGCATCGAGCATCGCGGCCTCCTTGTCGAAATCCGCCGCGACCCACCAGCAGGTGTCGTCGTTGCTGAGTGGGTACACGCCGATGTGCGCCTCGCCGCGAGGTGGGCATCGACGACCTCGGGGGTAAGCGGCAGGTAGGGGGCGTCAGCCCGATTCATCCCCTTGCGCCAGTAGCCTTTGATTGCCGGCATCCAGCCCGAGCGGCCGTCTCGCCGGTTCTCCCAACGCACCGCGTAAATATCGGTGCGACAACGGAACAGGTTGATGAAGAACCGCACCTTATCGGCTGAGTTCGAGCTCATGGTCACGGGCGAGGCTGGTGCTCCCGTGAGTGTCGCCTGGTCGCTGGCGGCCGCCCGAGCCTGCTCTTCGCTCAATCGGAGCAGACGACGCAGGCGCCCGTTGTCGGCACGCAGTGTGTCCAACTCGCCGGGGAACTTCTCGATGCCGCTAACGGTCGGTACTCCTTGAATTTGTGCTACCTGGCGCCACGGATGAGTTCGACGGCTTCGATCATGGCGTAACGCGCAATCAGCTGATCCAGAATCTCATCAACGGTGGACGGCGGCCGAATGAATCTGGAGGACATGGCGATCACTGCCTGACGTGCGACGTCGGGGGACACTGAGACAGTGTCGGCGGCGAACTGGGCAGGCGATATTACGGTGAGCGACTTGGGGATCAGTTGCGGTGGAAAGTCCTTCAGATTGCTCGTGACGATTGTGTCAGCCCCGCCAACCAGTGCCGCCGCGACCACGTGTTCGTCGTCGACGTCGGGCAGTCCGAACGTGCCCTCGAGACTTTCCCAGTTGGCCACCACGGCATCGTTGAAAGCCGAACTCATCTGATCGACGAGGCTTTGAGCTGTCTGCCTTGCGAGGACTGGGGCGTGGCCACGGTCTACGAGCTTTTGTCCTTCGTAGTAACGCAATTCGTCAAGGATTGCGCTTGACCACAGAGGCCGATACAAGCCCTGGATCGCCAACGACAGCAGGAAATCGCGTTGCAGGCTGGGCCACAGCACTGAGGTGTCCAACAGGGCGGCGAACACTATCGGATTTCTTTCAGTGCGTTTCGACCTTGGCCCGGCGTTGTTCGGCGACGACTCGGCGCGCTTCACGCAGTCGCTGGCGAACGACTTTGGGATCGTCGCCCGCATCGATATCGACCGTTGCAGCCGCCAGCGCCTCGTATTGACGATTGCGCCGCTGCTCGCGATATGCCAGAACGTCGTCGAGCAACAGGCGGTGACGATTGCCGATCCGTTCGGCGGCCAACGTACCGTCGGTGATCAGGCGGATCACAGTGGGGCGGCTGACTCCTAGAAGGTCCGCGGCCTGCTGGGTGGTCAATTTCATCGTCTGCGGCGCGATGGTGACCGCCTTGCCAGCATGTAGTGCGGCGACGACCTTGGTCAAGGCTTGGTGGACTGAACGCGGCAACTCGATGCGGTCATGCTCATCGATCCCAACTAGGGCGTAACTGGGTGATGCCACCTTGCCCCGGATGCGTTCATGGTTGGCCAGGAACCCGACGACCGAGGCAAACTCGTCGGGATTTTCGGGGATGAAGGTGACTGCTTCTGCAGCTTCGGCACTCATGTCAGACCCTAGTCAAACTAATCGAAAGAGATTTCGGAACGTTCGAATAATACCTCAGATTGAAGACATCCGATACGCCTACGGCCGGGACCCGGCGTTTCGTTGCCTTCGTGCGCCAGCAGTTCGTTACGGGTTGGATGTACCCGCCACCGAGCTACTCAGTACCTCCGCCCCTGCGGCCGCACCGTGACACCGGCCGCCTTCAAGATCTTCAGCACTGTCGTTCGCCCGATCGAATTGCCTGCGGTGGTGCCTTAGCTGCTGTCGTTCTGGGAGTGTCTTCCGCCCCGTCGGGGTGGGCGGCCAGCACAGCTCTGATCATCGGCGGCATCGGGACCCCGACGATGCATGACGTGGTGATGTCGCAGCTTCTCGGCGGCGCACTAAGCGACGTGGAGCGGGTGAGCGTCGACTGGCCGGCAGAGGCCAGGCCGTACACCGGGGCCGACGACCTGACGTTGGGCGCCTCGATCGACGTGGGCATCACCAACCTCAGTGCCCAGATCGACGCCGCACTCGCTCGTCTCTCCCGGGACGAGGACGGCCACGTGATCAATGGCGAGCGCGTCACCGTGGTCGGTCTCTCGGCCTGGTCGCTGGTGGTGACCGAGGTGCTGCGGTTGGCCGCAGCGGACCTCGATGCGCCCGACCAGCGGGAGATCAATTTTGTCGTGGCGGCTGATTCCAGCCGCCAGGAGATCATCGCCGACACGGACAACTACAACCCCGTCTACGACTACACCTACCGGCCGGCGCCCGAGACGGTGTACGACACGATCGTCGTCACCGGCGAATACGACGGGTTCGCCGACTTCCCCGACCGCTGGTGGAACCTGACCGCGGTCGCGAATGCGATGGCCGGTTCGATCTTCGTCCACGTGCCGACGATGTTCGCCGACCTCACCGAGGTGCCCGAGGAGAACGTCACCGTGGAGGTGAACTCCAAGCGGCAGCACCACTCACTATCTGATCCCGGCCGAGAGGCTGCCTCTGGTCCAGCTGTTCCCGAGCCTCGCACCTCGCGAGGCCGAGCTGAAGGCCTCGATCGACAAGGCGTACACCCGCAACGACCCGGCTCCCTCCTGGTTGCGCAGCACCGCCGTCACCGTTCCGGAGGCGGTCGAAGACACCGTCGAGACGCCGGCCGAGGAGACCACGCCGGCCGAGGAGACTGTCATCTCCGATGAGGAGGCGACCGAATCCGGTGTGAGCGTGGTGGAGTCGGTCTCAGACAGCGATGACGCCGACGTGAGCTCGGCCAAGGGCGAGGACGACGCTGCGAGCGAGCGGGAGTCCGACGACGCCGCCACCGCCACCGACGTTGACGTCGACGCTGGCCGCGCCGACAGCGACAGTGATCGAGCGGGCGATAAGGATCGCGCTGCCAAGCGGGACAAGTCGGACCGGGGCACCGAGCGCGGCAGCGATTCCCGCGCGGACAAGTCCAACTCCAGCGATTCCGGCTCCGCCGATTCCACCGACTCGTCGGATTGACCCCCGGCCGCACCAGCGCACTGTTCCTGATTGCCTGAGTTTGCCCGGCGTTCACCCGGTCGTCGAGCGGAGGCCATGTCGCGGGTGAAGGCGTCGTAGGCCACCGCCTTTTTGAAGTGAATCATGGTGGTGCCGCGGCCGCTTGCCGAGCGAATGCGTCCAAGAGTTTCCCGAACGGCATACCGACAGGCGGACACCGTACCGCTGCGCGTCACCGCCGCGACAGCTCCGCGGCTGACACTGCGCCGTGTCCCCACATCCGTCCCGCCGGACCGCGCTCAAAGGTGCCGCGCTACTCGCGGCGCTGCCCGTCGTCGGATTCAGCTCACCGCAGCGACTGAGCCCCGCGGCCGATCCGTTCACCCTCGGCGTCGCCTCCGGGGAACCCGCCACCGACGGTGCGGTGATCTGGACCCGGCTGGCGCCGCAACCGTTGGCCGACGACGGCCTCGGGGGCATGCCGGCACGACCCGTCGACGTGGATTGGGAAGTGGCCGAGGACAACACGTTCATGCGAACCGCGCAGCGGGGGACCGTCGCCGCAGTGCCCGAGGCTGCACACAGCGTGCACGTCGAACTGACCGGGTTACGGCCCGGCGCCGAGTACTTCTACCGGTTCCGCTCGGGCGGATACCTGTCACCGTCGGGACGCATCAGGACGACACCCGCGGCGGATTCGCTCGACCCGCTGACAGTCTGCGTCGCCTCGTGTTCGAACTACGAGCAGGGCTGGTTCACCGCCTACCGCAGGCTGGCAGAGGAGCATCCGGATCTGGTACTGCACCTCGGCGACTACCACTACGAGTACGGTGCCGGGCGCAGCGCAGTCCGGGTGCGTGACCACATCGGTTCCGAGACGGCGACATTGGCCCAGTACCGGCAGCGGTATGCGCAGTACAAGACCGATCCCGACCTGCAGGCCGCCCACGCTGCCGCACCGTGGCTGGCGGTGTTCGACGACCACGAGGTGGCCGACAACTGGGCCGGGACGGTGCCGGCCACACCGGACCCCGCGTTCCTGCACCGGCGCGCGGCCGCACTGCAGGCGTATTACGAGAACATGCCGTTACGGGCGGCGAGGCGGCCGCGCGGTGCCG
Source organism: Mycobacterium sp. (assembly GCF_049683355.1). GTDB lineage: Bacteria > Actinomycetota > Actinomycetes > Mycobacteriales > Mycobacteriaceae > Mycobacterium. Next base: position 864 of record NZ_JBAUJB010000225.1, on the reverse strand, counting down.
ACATCGATCTGCACCGCAGGGTGCACTGGGGCGCGCTGGCGACGTTCCACATGCTCGACACTCGTCAACACCGGACCGATCAACCGTGCGGCGACAGGTACTCCTCCGACTGTGTCGAACGGTATTCTACTGCAGCGACTTTGATCGGTCCGGCGCAAGAACGGTGGCTGCTGGACGGGTTCGCGAGATCCCGCGCGCGCTGGGACGTCCTGGGCCAGCAGGTGTTCTTCTCCCAACTGGACCTCACGGCCGGCGATCAGCGCTCGTTCAATCCGGACGGCTGGGACGGGTACGTGGTCAACCGGGACCCGATCGTCGCCGGCATCCGCGACTCGCCGGTGCGCAACGCGGTGGTGCTGACCGGCGACGTGCATTCCCATTGGGCCGCAGACGTCCACGAACGTCCGGGTGACACCCGCACTCCCGTGGTGGCGACAGAACTGGTGACCAGCTCGATCAGCTCAGGCGGTGACGGCTCCGATACCCGTGACGAGATCGTGTCGGTGCTGCCGGACAACCCGCACATCCGATACTTCAACAACCGCAGGGGCTATGTGCGGATGCGGGTGACCGGCGACGAGGTGCGCGTCGACTTTCGGATCGTGCCGTACGTCTCCCGGCCGGGCGCCGCGGTGCAGACGGGCGCGACGTTCGTGGTCGCCGACCGTGCACCGGCGATGCAACGGGTGTGAGCGCCGCCCGACACCTGGATAGGAAACAACAGAGCCGGCACCCCGTCGGGGCTGCCGGCTCTGGACAAGGAGCGTCGCGTCAGCGATGCATGCCCTCGTGCCGCTGGGCGATGGCCAGAAGCTCGTCACGAACCGTGGAATCCGGCATGGCGTTGATCCGCGCGTAGAGGCG
>NZ_JBAUJB010000224.1:0-7153 GCF_049683355.1 Mycobacterium sp. | reverse complement strand
ACAGTGCTATTGGATAAGAGAGGAGGCGGCGATGACGAGGATTCAAATTCCCTATCCCCATAGGAAGGGAGGGCACTGTGGTTCCGGTGCGCTGCGTGACCTTACTGAATGGGCCCAACTAGGATGGGGGACAGAAGCACTCAGTGAAGGATTGGTATTCACCCTCGGCGGAGCCTTGGACTTCTCGTACGTCCGCTCTACGCAGTTGTTTCCCCAGATATACCTGGTAGGACGAGGAAGCGAGCTGGAACAAAATTACCTCTCCCGGGTTGGGGCAAACTTCGTCGTGCGATCGACCGATGACCCAGACGTGGGATGGTCATTTGTGACCGACGAAGTCGACAAGGGCCGACCTGTCATGGTGTGGGCTGACATCGGCGAACTTCCTTACCTGCGCGTCCGATTGCACATGAGCCGTCACGACATCGTCATCACCGGATACGATGACGAAAAACGGGTTGCCTATGTAGTCGATAATGACCGCGAGACCACCCAAACGGTGGCCTATGACGATCTGCGCCGGGCGCGGTCCTCGGTAGGGTTTCCTATGCCTACCCGGCACACCACATATCACGTCGACTGGCCGGAGCGAGTGCCCGACCTTAAGCTGATTGCAGCCACTGCTCTAGCCGCGAGCGCAGCGCTCATGCGTGGCGGTGCCGTAAGTGCGCCGCTACTGCGCATCGAGGAAGCTGAAGTCGAGTCTTCCGGTTTGAAGGGTGTGCAGGACTTCGCCGATGACGTACGGTATTGGCCGACGCTGTTCGACGACGATGCCCTGGCCGCGGCATTGTTCGGTCTCGGGGCGTTCATCGAGAAAGCTGGTACCGGTGGCGGGCTCTTTCGTATGCTGCAGGCACAAGGTTGCCAGGACATCTCCGATCTCCTAGATGACGCCGCCGCAGCCGAAGCGGCGGCCGCGGCACGACACGCTTCCCAAGCGTGGTCTGAGCTTGCGGCCGCCGCCACGGATGCCGATACATCGCTACGGAGTCGTAGTCAAGCTGCGGCCACAATCGCTGCGACGATCCCGGACGCCGAAACGCGCCTCGTCGAAGCCCTCGAAACGGCCAGTCGATCCGTTGGCACTGTCGATACCCGCATCGAGGCTCATCTGAAAGGCTCTTTGTGAGTGACACTTCAAGCGAATCGAGTTTCCTCGAGACAACTGGTTTCCTCGAGACAACTGGTTTCCTCGATTGGCAGCATGACGATGTACAGCGCTTCACCGAGAACGCCGTCGGTGACGTGCGTGACCCTGTGCAGAAGGCGAGGTTGATCTTCACCGCTGTGCGAGACAGGATTTGGTACGATCCCTATAGCACCGACGACGATCCCGAGCATTATCGGGCGAGCTATGTAGCGACAGCGTCGAGGGCGTATTGCATACCGAAGGCGGTGCTGCTCACCGCGGCAGCTCGTGCCGCAGGCATTCCCGCCCGGCTCGGATTCGCGGACGTGCGCAACCATCTGCAGACCACCACATTGCGTGCCCGGATGGGAGGTACCGACGTGTTCGTCTACCACGGATATAGCGAATTACAACTCAACAACCGCTGGGTGAAGGCTACTCCGGCGTTCAACGCCGAGCTCTGCGCGCGATTCGGTGTACCTCCGATCGACTTCGACGGCCACACCGATGCGCTCCTCCATGCCTACGACGGTGGGGGAAGCCAACACATGGAGTATCTCCACGACCGCGGTTGGTACCACGATCTCCCCTTCACCGACATCGTTACAGAGTTGCATCACCGGTACGGCCCGCTCATGGCTGACGCTGGAGCCCAGCGTGACGCCTTCTCCCAGGAGTTGTGAGGCGCTGCGGACTGTGTGCCAGTTCATTGTGACGCGATCTCGTCGGCTATGATCTCCTTGAATTCGGCGGGGTTACGGGCAGGACTAAACGGCCGACAGTGACCGAACTGGAAGGTGTACCGCAGCGATGATCTCGGCGGGCTAGCGAGTCTTTACATATTGTCTTCCGGCGAGCAGCGCTGACGTCGGCGCAATTCGTAAGTCGCAGGATGAACTATGCACTGCGTGGTCCTATTTAGGAGGGGTTTCGTCATCGAAGAGCAAGCGGAAGAAGATTCGGCCATCGCATGGTGGCATAGCTTTCAGAATCGTGCTGTCGCCGCCGACGGCGACTACCTTGACGCGCACCACCCGTGGTGCCTTGGTTGCGGCACAGACAATCCGCACGGTCATCGCCTGCGAGCGCGTCGGCATGGCGACGGGGTGGGTGCCAGGCATATCTTCGACGGCAGACATCGCGGCGCACCCGGTATTGCACATGGCGGCGCAGTCATGACCGTACTCGACGACATGGTGGGCATGTTGCTCTACGTGGTCGGTGAGATGGCCGTGACCCGTAAGCTCGACACCGAGTTCTACGCGCCAGTGTTGCTGGGGGTCCCCTACGAGGTCAGCGCGGAGCTGGTGTCCAAGACCGGCCGGAAACTCGAAGTCCGGACAGAATTGCGCGAGGAAACAACCGGTCAGCTAGTCGCGTCCGCATCTGGGTTATTCGTCGTCGTCACACTGGCGCACTTCACCAGCTCCATGCAGAAGGCGTCCTCGACACGCCGCATTGTGGGATCGACCCGGGAGGGAAGATGCTGAGCACCAGCTTTGAAGGTGCCGCACGCCTGGCGATGCCCGACCCACGTCCATTGCCCCGCTCGGCGCGGTCACCATCAACGCACTCATGTACCTGCTCACCGAGAATTACCTCGACGAGACGGTGTCCAATCAGCGCCGTCATGCTCGACGGCCTTCGCCCGCGTTCAGGAGACGAGATATGAGCACCTACGGCCTGTCGGTTCTCGGCGCGGATCTGAAGTCACTGGCCCAGACCGCACAGGCCGCCGACGCGGCCGGGTTCGACGCCGTATGGGCCTCGGAGTTCTACTCTCGGTCCGGATCGATCTCCATGGCCGCGATGGCCAACGGCACACAGAACTGTCGGATCGGTTCCTCCATTCTCTACGGCGTCGGCCGAAGCCCTCTGGTGCTGGCCACCGAGGCGCGCGATCTCGACGAACTCTCCAACGGACGACTGGTGCTCGGCATCGGCAACGGGACCAGACGGATGATGAGCGACTGGCACGGCGTGCCCGACACCTCCGCACCCGCGCTGCGGATGGAAGAACTCGTCATATTGCTGCGCCGCATCTGGAACCTGCACGAAGGTCCGGTCCATCACGAGGGCCGCTTCTACGCCCTGAACCTCATTCCAACCGGCGACATGCAGCCCCCGAGTCGGCCGATCCCGATCATCACCGCCGGTGTTCGGCCCCGGATGTGCGAGACAGCAGGCAGGGTGGCTGACGGCCTCGCGGGGCACCCGCTGTTCACCACCACCTACGTCCAGGAGATCGTCCGACCCGCCGTCGCCAAGGGCGCGGCGCACGCCGACCGTGACCCCAGCGAGGTCGAAATCGTATCCATGGTCATGTGCTCCATCCACGAGGATGCCGAAGTCGCCAGGCGCGAACTGGCGCAACAGATTGCGTTCTACTCCTCGGTGAAGTCCTACGAGTTGGTGCTCGACGTGAACGGCTTCACCACCGAGGGTCGAGCCATTCGGGATGCATTCACCCGACGCGATTTCCCGGCGATGTTCGCCGCGGTGTCCGATAAGATGATCGACACCATGGGCGTCGCAGGAACGGCACACCAAGTCCGTGAACAACTTAGACGCTACGAAGGCGTCCTTGACCACATCATGCTGTACGCACCATCGATCGGTATTGCCCCGGAACGCGTGCAGCAAAATCTCGACAGCATCATCCGAGAATGCTCGCCGGCTTCGATGTCGCCAGGGCCGTCCAGCCGTTCTGCCCACAGCGACACCTGATTTCACTCGCTGCGCTGATGTCGCCCCTTCGGTGAATTCACGCATGCGGCCGCGTCCGCCGGTGCCACATCGAGGAGGGCGGCTGCACAAGCAGGACGCTGTGTCTGGCGACCCTCACGCTGTCGATCCGTGCGTGCCCACCTATGGCTGCGTGGTGTGGTTGACGATGTTGGCGTCGTCGTCGAGAAGCTGAGGTGCAACCCTCCATCGTCTCCGGACCAGGCCTCCGTGCACACCGCGCCGGCAGGGTGTTGACGACGGTTGAGAATCCGGCCAGTCGCGACGGTTGAAAAGTAGGCCACCCAATCAGATGGATGGGTGATCTCCTTGGAAGACTGGGCCTTGATCCGGCATCTTCACCGCAGCGAGGGTTTGTCGCAGCGGGCCATCGCACGGCAGCTTGGTATCGCGCGGGACACGGTGGCCAGTGCGCTGGCCGCCGAAGGTCCGCCGAAGTACGAGTGAGCCTCGGCGCCGTCGGCAATCAACGAGGTGGAGCCGCGCATCCGCGCGCTGTTGACGGCCTATCCGCAGATGCCGGCGGCGGTGGCGAGTGTTGACCGTCTCTCGGGATGACGACCACGGGGTGTTGTGCCGTCGTTGATCCTGCCGATGTGGTGGTCGGCGTTGGGGTGGGTTTGATCTTGGTGGTCTGCACCGTCAGTGTGTCGATGAACTGATGGGTGCACGGCGCCCCCGCTGATTTCTTGGCCGAGACCTTCCGCGACGCCGTGCGTAGTGCGAAAGGCACTGATGGTCACGGTAGAGGTCGATTCCGAGCGCGTCGAGTCCCGGTTGGCTGCTGGGGAGGTGTCGTGCCCGTCATGCCCGGACGGGGTGTTGGTGCGGTGGGGTTTCGCCCGTTCTCGCCAGGTGGTTGGGTCGGCCGCGCCGGTGCGGCCGCGGCGGTCTCGGTGCCGCACGTGTTTGGTGACCCATGTGTTGCTGCCGGTGACGTTGCTGCTGCGCAGGGCCTATGTCGCGGAGCTGATCTGGGCGGCGGTGGTGGCGAAGGCGGCCGATGGGGGGCACCGCCGGATCGCGGCGCGGTTGGGGATTCCCGGATCGACGGTCCGCGGCTGGCTGCGAGTGATCACCGGGCGCGCGCAGGTGGTGCGGCACTGGTTCCTCTCGGTCGCGGTCGCTGCGGGGGTAGACGTGTCGATACCGAGGTCGACCGGGTCGGGATGCGGGGACGTTGTCGCCGCGGTCGGCGCTGCGCGGGCCGCGATCGGGGCGCGTTTCGGTGAGCGGTCGGTGACCGGTGCGGTGACGTCGGCGCGGGTGGCTGCCGCGTGCAGCGGTGCCCGGCTGCTGTCACCGGGTTGGCCGCCGGCGCCGAAACCGGCCGGTGCAACACCAGTTGACCCTGACATCAGCGGTGTGGATGGGTCATCGTCGCGGGGATGACTGCGCGGCAAACGGTTTGGGTGGCATCACCGAGACAGGAGTGGGTGTCATCAGTACCGAGGACGAGAAGCGCCGCCAGAGAAGTCACGCCGTGGGGTTGTTCCGCTACCAGTTGATCTGCCCGGCATTGGACAAGGATTTGTCGACGAAGGCTCGTGGCCGGCTGGTCCGTGAGATCGCCGCCCGTGAGCACACCGACCCGTTCGGGACGTCGGTGCGCTACTCGCGCGACACCTTGGACCGCTGGATCCGCCGCTACCGCGCTGGCGGGTTCGTCGAGTTGATCCCCTCACCGCGATCGTCGGCGCCGCGCACCGACGGCGCCACGTTGGAGTTGGCGGCCTCGCTCAAGCGGGAGAATCCGGCGCGGACCGCCGCGCAGGTGCAGCGCATCCTGCGGGCGGCCACGGGGTGGTCACCGTCTGAGTCGACGCTGCTGCGCCTGTTTCACCGCCTCGAGTTGATCGGCCCGGCCGCCGGGGACGTCCCGGCGGTGTTCGGCCGGTTCGAGGCCGAGAACCCCAATGATCGGTGGACCGGGGATGCGTTGCGTGGCCCGAAGATTGGTGGCCGCAAAACCTATCTGTTCGCTTTCTTGGACGATCATTCCCGGCTGGTCTGCGGCTATCGGTTCGGCTTCAGCGAGGACACCGTCCGGTTGGGCGTCGCTCTGGAACCGGCGTTGGCCGCTCGTGGAGTTCCGGCCAGCGTCTACACCTGGGTCGGCGTTCGTCGATGCCTGGTTGTTGCGGGCCTGCGCGAAACTGGGGATCCGGTTGGTGCATTCCACCCCGCACCGCCCCCAAGACAAGCCGCGGGTCGAGCGCATGGTCCAGTATGTGCGCCGAAACTTCTGGGACGGGGAAACATTCACCAGCCTCGAACAGGCGCAGCAGGCTGTGATGACTTGGTGTCTGCGCACTGCCGGTACCCGCATCCACGGCACCACCTGCGCACGTCCCCTGGAGGTGTTCACCACCGACGAGCAACCCCGGCTGCTGCCGGTGCCGGGACCTATGACGTGCCGGTGTTCAAAGCGGTCAAGGTACACCGCGATTTCCACGCCGAGGTCGCCAAAGCCCTGTATTCGCTGCCCGAGTGCTGGATCGGGCACACGTTGGACGTACGCGCCGACAGTGAGCTGGTGAAGTTCTATCACCGCGCCACGCTGGTGAAAGTCCATCCCCGCCAGCCGGCCGGTGGTCGCAGCACCGACCGCGCTGACCTGCCCGAACACAAAAGCCGGTTACGCGTTGCGGGACCTGGCGGCGTTGATCGCCGCGTGTGCGGCGCGCGGGTCCAATATCGGGATCTACGCCGAACGCATCCTCGATGACCCGCTGCCCTGGACCCGGATGCGCACCGTCTACCGGCTCCAAGGCCTGGTGCGCCGCTTCGGCGCGCAGCGCGTCGAACAAGCATGTTCACTATCGCTGGACCTCGACGTCGTCTCGGTCAACAAGATCGCCTCCATGCTGCAACGCGCCACCGAGAACACCGCCCCGGCACCACCGCAAGCAGTCGGCCAAACAGCCACCCGGTTCGCCCGCAACCCATCCGAATTCAACATCATCACACCATCATTGTGGTAGTGCCCGTTACCGATTCCGAGGAGACCTGCTGACATGACCACCCACCGTGCCCCCGCCGAGCCGGTCGGCGCTGACCTGACCCGACTGCTCAAAACCCTCAAAATCGGCGCGCTGGCCGACACCCTGCCCGAACGCGCCGCCCTGGCCCGCCAACACAATCTGGCTCTTCCGGGAAGTCCGTGGGTCATGGTGTGACCGGGTAGAGCTGTAATCCGCCGAGGTGGAAGTAGATTGCGGTCTTGAAGTGCTCTCGGTTGCGGTAGCCGCGGGCGGAGACGCGGATGGCCTGGAT
>NZ_JBAUJB010000223.1:0-5700 GCF_049683355.1 Mycobacterium sp. | reverse complement strand
GGTAGGTGACGTTGGGCGTGTCGCGGTGTGGTCGGCGGTGAGCGTGTAGTTCCAGTCGCCGTGGAACTCGTGACGGTGCAGCTGGGTGGCTTCGAGGGCGGCGATCTGCTTGTCGGTGATCTTGATGCCGCGGTCGTAGGTGGTGGTGTCGAGCACCGCGTTTACGGTCAGTCCTGTGGATGTGGTTGTTGCCCTGAGAGTTTCGATGACAACCTCGTGAGATTCCAGGGGGCGTGCGCGCCAGTTGCGGCTGATCGCGGAGAACAGCCGGTGTTCGATTTTGTTCCATTTGGAGGTGCCGGGCGGCAGGTGGCAGACCGTGATGTCGAGTCCGGCCTCGGCGGCGAAGGCGGCGAGTTCGGTTTTCCACAGCCGCAGCCGGGATCCGTTGGAGCCACCGGAGTCGGCGGTGATCAGCAGCTTGTCGGATCCGGGATAGCTGGTAGCGCCCATCGTGGTCCACCAGCGGCGGATCGATTCCACCGCGAACTGGCCGGTGTCGGCGTCGGTGCCGACGTTGACCCAGCCGGTGTTGGCGGCGATGTCGTAGACCCCGTAGGGAGCCACCTTGCCCAGCGCCTTGTCGGCGAAGTCATGCACCTTCACCGTGCGCGGTGACCCGGCGGGCTCCCATTCGCGGCCAGCAGCTTTGTAGTTGCCGACGAGTTCCTTCTTCTTGGTGTCCACGCTGATCACCGGGTCCCCGTCGGCCTGGAACCGCTCGACTTGGGTGTTGAGATAGCCGAACTGCCCATCCCGATCCGGATGCTGGGCGCCTTCGAGGGTTTTCGAGTTCGCCTGCAGGCTATAACCAGCCTCTTTGAGCAGCTTGGCCACCGTCCGCGCGGACACCCGATGCCCCCTGGCGGTCAGCTCGGCGGCCAGCTTCGCCGTCGATTTGGTCGTCCACCGCAACGGCGACTCCGGATCGCCGCGCGAGACCGGATCCACCAACGCATCCAGCGCGGCGACCAGATCGGGGTCGGTCACCGCCATCGGCGGACGCCCCGCACCCGGCCGGCGCACCCGCCCCGGAATCGGTTCGTCGTCATCCAACTCGCGCACACCGTGCGCCACGGTATCCGGATGCACCCCACCGGCCGCCGCGACCAACTTGATCCCGCCCCGACCCAACACCTTCGCCTCCGCGCCGAGCAACAACCGCCACGCCCGCTCGTCCAGATGCGGGCGGATCAACGACAAACGGGCGGCGACCGGATCGGAGTCCACAGCAGGCAGCGTCATACCACAAGTGTGAACAAACCAAACGGAAAAACCTAAGCAATTACTGCACGCGCCCTAAGACCGCCGACCTGGCGATCTGCCAGATCTGGGCGCGTGAACTCGACGAAGGGAACTACTGGTGCTCGAAATCGAGCATGTACCGCATCGCCAAAGCCGCAGATCAAACCAGGGAACGGCGACGTCAGGCGACTCATCCTGCGAAGGTCAAACCCGAACTGCTCGCCGACGGCCCCTCCCAAGTCTGGACATGGGACATCACCAAGCTGCGCGGCCCGGCCAAGGGCGTCTGGTACCACCTGTACGTCATCATCGACATCTTCTCCCGCTACAACCCGTCCTGGCTGCTCTCAACAACCGAAAGTGCTGAGGAGGCAGAGGAATTCATCGAGGAGGCCGTCAACCGCAACGGCGCGGTCCCGCACACGGTGCACGCCGATCGCGGCACGTCGATGACCTCAGGGTCGGTGTCGGAGCTGCTGGCCAACCTCGGCATCGACCGATCCCATTCCCGCCCGCGAACATCCAACGACAACCCCTTCAGCGAGGCCCAGTTCAAAACCCTGAAATACGTCCACGATTTTCCGAAATCCTTTGCATCCCTTGGTGATGCGCACATATACCTGGACGGGTTCTTCAACGAATACAACCACGTCGACGCCATTCCGGCATCGGCTGGCACACCCCGGCATCGGTCCACTTCGGCACCGCCGATGCCATCGACGAAGCCCGCCAAACCACCCTTACCGCCGCCTACCACGCCAACCCCGCCCGGTTCGGTCGCCGACCCACCCCACCGAAGAGGAAGACGATCACCTACATCAACCAACCCACACCCCAACCCCAACCGCAAATCAACTGATCAGCACTGTCTCATTTGACTTGACAAATGCCGGCCTAGCGTGGTACTCACAGGGGCCCGGGAGATGGAGTATTTGCGTGCAGCAGCTCAGCTGGACAGACGACATGATGCTGCGGGCCGAACGGCCGGAGACCCCGATCCAGATCCAGATGCTGCTGATCTACGACCCGGCGACAGCACCCGGCGGCAAAGTCACTTTCAAAGGGATCCTCGAAGAGGTCGAAGCCCGCCTCCATCTCGCACCGACGTTCCGCCGGCGGTTGACCGAGTTGCCCGGTGGCCCGAGCATGCCGTACTGGGTCGATGATCCCGACTTCGATCTCGAGTACCACGTCCGCCACATCGCACTGCCACAACCGGGCGATTGGCGTCAGCTGTGCATCCAGGTCGCGCGCATCCATGCGCGGCAGATCGACCTGCGCCGCCCGCCGTGGGAGATGACCGTGATCGAGGGGTTGACCTCGGTGCCGGGGGTGCCACCGGGAGCATTCGCCATCAGTCTCAAGCTGCACCACTGCGTGGTCGACGGGATGGAAAGCATCGAGCTGATGGCGGCCCTGCACGACTTGTCCCCCGACGGTCGGCGCCCCGATCCACCCCAAACACCTTGGGAGCCAAGCGCTCTGCCGTCCAGAGCAGGCTTGGCCTCGCGGGCAGCGATCGACGGTGCGCTATACCCTCTCCGCGCGAGCAGGGTGATGATTCCCAGTGCGCTCAAGGCCGTCGGTCAATTGGCAGGACTGCCCGGCAAGCTGGCCGGCGGCATCGCCTCAACGCTGGGAAGCGATTCCGGTTCCATCTTCCCGCCGACCACCCGGTTCAACAATTCGGTCACACCCCATCGAGTCTTCGAGGCCCGCTTCCACGATCTCGCCGACTTCAAGCGCATCAAGGCAACCGTCGAGGGAGCGACGATCAACGATGTGGCAATGGCGTACGTGGGCGGCGCACTTCGCCGCTATCTGGACGGGCACGGGGAGCTGCCGGACGACACCCTCGTGGCGGCGTGTCCCGCGTCGATCCGCGACGCGAGCGAGAAGGGTGGCGGCGGCAACCGGCTGTTCGGCAGAGCGCTGTCGCTGCATACGGACTCAGCGGACCCGCGTGAGCGTCTGGCGTCGATCGCCGCCGAATCTGCCGTGTATCGCGACAACTCGAATCCGTCGAGGAACGCGCGGCTGGTGGATCTCGTCGGCCTGATTCCGACCACGCTGCTGGGCGTGACGGTGAAGGCGGTGATCGTGATGCCGTTCTCCGGTCCGACCATCCTCAACACAACGGTCAGCAACGTGCCAGGGCCAACGGAACCGATCTACTTCCGGGGCGCACGTCTGGTTCGCGTCACCGGCCTTGGCCCGCTGGTCGCGGGGTCGAATCTGTTCCACGTCGTCGCCAGCTACAACGACACCATGTCGATGGGGGTCACGGCCGACCGCAGGGCATTGCCCGATCCGGCGCATTACGCCGACTGCATGCAGGCGACGTTCGACGAAATGTTGTCCGCGGCAAGCTGAGCGAGCTAGCCGACCGCGTCCACCGTTGCGTGCGGTCGAGTGTGGTGCACGTGGTCGAGGAAGAGCCCGATCGCCCGCACCGCTGCGCTGGACTTGGAGCCGTCGGTGAGATCGAAGCCGTGGCCGGTGCCGGGTAGTTCGATATAACCGACGGCGCTGTTCGAGGTGGCGCGGAGCCGCTCGACGAACGCTCGCGCCTCACCGACAGGGATGAGGACATCGCTGTCGCCGTGGAGCACGAGAAACGGTGGGCCGCGCTGTTGACGCGCGCCAACGGAGACGCATCCCGGAAGAGGTCCGGGTGCCGGGACTGCTGGCGCTTGACGACGACGCGTTCCAGGAAATCCATGAATCGGGCCCGCTCCGGGGTCGCGCGGTCCTCCCAGTCGTGGAGACCGTAGATACTGACGACCGCATAAACCGAGGTGACCGCGGACGCGAGTACGACAGTGCGTACGGCTGTGTCCGAGTGGTGGCTGCCCTCTCGGCGTGGGCCCGGAAACGCTGCGCAAGTGGGTCCGCCAGGCCGAGATCGATGCCGGCGAGCGCGACGGGGTGAGCACCGCAACAGACCGGGAGAACCGGGAGCTGCGCCGCAAGGTGTCCGAGCTCGAGCAGACTAATGTTATCTTGGGTCGGATAGGCTTTTTAGTGGCTTGAGCTGGGTGTTTGTGTCGTGGACTGTGTCCGTGACGGGGGTCGCGGCGATGCGGTTGGCGCGAAGTTGTCCGTGCAGGAGCGCGATCTGGTCGCGTAGGTGACGGTTGTCGTTATCGAGTTCGCGGATGCGTTCGTGGGCCAGGGTGAGGCGTTGGCGCAGTGAGGCCTCGGAGCTGCGTGCGACTTGGGTTGCTGCCGGTTCGCTCGGTTGGGGTCTGGCGGTCAGTTGGCGGAGTTGGTCACGGAGTTCGGGTTGGGCATATAGCCAGGAGCGGGAGACTCCGGCGTGGGCGGCGATCTGGGTGACGGTGCGCTGTTGGCCAGTGTCGCCGAGGTCCTGCAGGGCTTGGTGGGCGCGTTGAAGGGTGTCGGCGCGGCGGCGTTGGGCCGCGGCGATGAGATGGTGGATATTGTTAGGGCGCATCGGATTCGTCCTTCCCGCAGCATGTTTGGCTGCCCGCTGAGCCGCATCGGCAGTCGGGGTGCTCGGCGTTGAGGGTGGTGATGATGGTGAGCAGGTTAGTTTCGACGGTGCGATTCATCTCGGCCAGGCGGGTGTGGCCGTCTGATTCGGCGCGGGCGATCAGTGCGCGGGTGTCTTCCAGTTGGCGGCGGTGCTGCGGTAGGAATTCGGCGGTCGTTACGAACAGTGGGCAGGTCAAACACGCGTTGGCGTGCGGGCACGATTTCTGCAGCGGCAGAACGCAATAGCCGTTGGGTAGCGTCATGGTCGCGCGGGCCAGGTTCTGCTTCATCCACTCACCATCGGCGAGCGGCCCGTCGATCGTGGTGTCGACGGGCTCACCGCGGATGTTGATCTTCTGGGCGCGTTCCCACTGGGCACGGACGGTGCTGTCGGCCAGGCGGGCATACACCGCGGTCATGGTGTGGCTGGTGTGGTCGAGCAGTCGCCGGACCACTTCTTGTGGCACGTCATGGTTGATCCACCGGGTCGCCGCGGTGTGCCGGAACTGGCGTGCGGAGACATGGACCGGTGGCCCGAGTTCGTCTGTAACGCAACAGTTGTGAAGCCACTGGCCGAGCTGGAGGTGGAATGTCGCGGTCGGGATGGGTAGGTGCCCGTCGGGGTTGGCACTGCCGCGCGGCAACAGCACGGCGGTGGTGGGGAACCGTGTCCGGGTGCGCGTCTGCTGCGCCTGGATCAGGGTAGCCAGTTCGTCGTCGATGGGTACGATTGCTTCGCGGCGCATCTTGTGGTTGCGGTAGCGCAGATAGACCGCGCCCTGCGGGTCGCGGATCAGACAATCCAACGCTAACCGGGTGGCGTCCCCGATTGTTGACGGACATTCAGGGTGACCACCTGGGGGTGGGGGTCCGGCGTTGAGGGTGAGGACGCTTCGGCGGGATCTGAGCGGCGGCATGGTGACGACGCCCCCTGTTCCGGGGGGTCACGGTGGCCTG
>NZ_JBAUJB010000222.1:0-4321 GCF_049683355.1 Mycobacterium sp. | reverse complement strand
GCCACTGTCGGGCCCGCCGCGGCCGTCGTCGCCATCGCCGCCGCCGCCGTCGGGATTGCCGCCGCCATCCTCGTCGCCGTCGCCGTTTCTGGCGGTGAGGGTGTCGTGGTCGGTGATGACGTAGACGATGGTGTTTTTGTCCGGCGGTTTGCCGCGGGTGGCCTCACAGTCAGGGTCTGCGCACAGGCAGTTCATCGTGGTCTGTTGGATCAGTGCGCTGAGTGCGTCGGCGCGGCGTTCCTCGGCGCTGCGGGGGTCGCGGTCGCAGACGCTGTAGGCCATTTCTTGGACACGTTTTTCGTCGAGGGCGGCGTCAGCGCTGAACAGCCGGGCCCACAGGCTGGTGTAGCCGGGTGGGTCGCCCGGGGAGCCGAATTGCACATCACGGCTGCTGACTGATTCCCGGGCGCGGCGTAGCGCGCCCGGGTCGTGGCGTTCGATCAGCGCGTCGATGGCCTGTTCGGTCTTCTTGATCGACAATGCGCCCCACGCGCCGATCCGCTGCGCCAGTTCGTCATCCACGGCGGTCATCGCGGCGGAATCCTCGATCAGGTAGGTGCGCCACACAATGGCCCGGGCCAGCATTTCGTTGATCAGCCCGGCGTCGAACAGCGCGGCCACCTTGGGCAGCCGATCACGCAGCGCGACCCCGCGGTGGGCCTGATGCGACGCCAACGAGCGGGTGATGTTCTGGGCGGCGGCCAGTTCGGCGACCACGGCGGCTTCGGGGTCGAGCCACCACGATTCGCGATCCCCCGGTGGCAGGTCGGTGCGGCGGGTGAAGATTTCGGCCATCACCGACAACTTGCGCGCACACGCGGCGTTTTCGGTGCGCGCCCACCCCCGGGCGGCGTCGATCAGCTCCGCATCGGTCAGCGCGGCCAGATCCGCCGTCTCGGGGAGCCCTTCATCGAACATACTTCGAACACTAGTTCGACCCACCGACAAGTTTCACCGAGGTGTTTCTGCCAGCGGCCGTTCAATTCCTGCCACCGGAATTAAACCCCTGACCTGCCGGTTCAAGCCACCAGAACCAACAAAAAGAGCAACACAGAACGTCGAAACCGCGAGATTCGCTCCACGGCTGCGACCCGACACACAGGGAAGAGCAAAGACCATGAAGAACCTCACCGCCGCCACCACCGTCACCGCCATCGCCGCCGGATTCACCGCCGCCTTCATCGGGCTGGCCGGCCCCGCTGCCGCCGGGCCGTGGCCCCCGAAAGCAGCGCCCTCGGGAACCAGCGCCGCCGACACCATCGCCTCCCTCGAGGCCGACGGTAACCGCGTCGTCGTCAACCGTCAGGGCTCGACCGCGCTCGACAGCGCCGAGGTCGTCTCGGTCCGTCAGGGCCAGCCGATCCGGGAATACGTCTGGGACGCCCAGGGCGACCGCCGGGTTCTGCAGAACACCGGCAACGTGGTCTTCGTCGATGTCAGGTAACCCGCCAGAGCAGAAAGGGGCACCTCCACCAGGAGGTGCCCCTTTTCTCGTCAGCGACCGCGGTCTCGGGGAGCCCTTCCATCGAGGTGTTTCTGCCAGCGGCCGTTCAATTGCTGCCACCGGAATTAATCCCCTGACCTGCTGGTTTAAGCCACTAGAACCAACAAGATCAGCAAGAAATAGAACACATAGGGAGCAGAGACCATGAAGAACTTCACCGCCGCCGCCACCATCACCGCCATCGCCGCCGGATTCACCGCCGCCTTCACCGGGCTGGCCGGTCCCGCTGCCGCCGCCCCGTCCGGCTCCGGCAGCGCCGGCGACACCATCGCTTCGCTCGAGGCTGACGGCAACCGCGTCATCGTCAACCGTCAGGGCTCGACCGCGCTCGACAGCGCCGAGGTCGTCTCGGTCCGCCAGGGCCAGCCGATCCGCGAATACGTCTGGGACGCCCAGGGCGACGACAAGGTCCTCGAAACCACCGGCAACGTGGTCTTCGTCGATGTCAGGTAACCCGACAGAGCAGAAAGGGGCACCTCCACCAGGAGGTGCCCCTTTTTGCTATCGGCGACGCAGTCGGACCAGCGGGATCGTCCTGCCGCCGGTCCGCGCCTCGTAGTCGCTGTAGCCCGCATACAGGTCGAGAGCCTTCTGCCACGCCGCCGAGCGTCCTCGGTCGGCGATCTCGGTCGCCGTATAGACCCCGCTGTGCGTGCCCGCGAGAACCTCGACTCGCCGGTTCGTCGCAAGGTTCCGGTATCACGCCGGGTGACCCGGTCTGCCGTAGTTCGACGCGATCAGGATGAGCGAATCGCCATCGGCGACATACAGAAGCGGCAGTGTCCGGGGCAGCCCACTCTTGGCCCCGATCGTCGTCAACAGCATGGTCGGCGCCGGGTAGACGCTGCTGAACCGGCCGCCGGTGATTCGTAGGAGCGGCGGGTCTACGCGCGGCGCAACATTTCTGACGAACCCGTACCCGGCCGGGGTCCTCGCGAACTTCTCGACGGCTCGTTCATAGACGTTCATGTGACGGCGCGGAGCTGTCATCGCTGAAAGCTACAGCCCGCTGGCCTGCAGCACATCGCATAACGCGGAGACCGCGGGAGCGAAGGCGTGTTCAGCCGGAGCGGCGAAGCCGACGATCAAGCCGTCGGGATCGGGATGGTCAGCACCGGCAGCGGGGTGGCGCATCATCGACAACCCTTGGAGCACGATTCCGGCCTCGCCGGCCCGGTGGAGCACTTCGGCCTCCGCTCCATCGGGAAGTGTCAGCAGGGTGCTCACCCCGGCGGCCAGCCCGCCGACGGCGATCCCGAACGGGGACAGTGCGGAGACCAGCGCGTCCCTGCGTCGCCGGTACCGGGCCCGCATCCGCCGGATGTGGCGGTCGTAGTACCCGCCGACGATGAACTCGGCCAACGTGAGCTGCGCGATGGCGTCGACGGAGAACTGCTGTTCGCCCGCCGCGTCGATCACCGGATCCACCAACGTGTCGGGCAGCACCATCCAGCCCAGCCGCAGTGACTGCGACAAGCTCTTGCTGGCGGAGCCGAGGTAGGCGACTTTCTCCGGCCGCAGGGCCTGCAGCGCACCGATGGGTTGACGGTCGTACCGGAACTCGCCGTCGTAGTCGTCGTCGAGTACGAAACCGCCTGTGCGCTGCGCCCATTCGACGACGGCCGTGCGCCGTGAGGAGTGCAGCGACATCCCCAGCTGGTTGTGGTGTGCCGGGGTCAACAGCACCGCAGGCACATCGAGCCGATCGAGTTCGTCGACCACGGCGCCGTCGCCGTCGACACCGATCGGTACCGTCGGAACCCCCACGGCCGCAATGGCATCACGGAACAGGAACAGGCCGTAGGCCTCCACCGCGATGGGTCCGCCCAGCACGCGCGCCAGAAGCTGCACGCCCTGTCGCACCCCCGAGCAGATCACGATGGATTCCGGTGACGTGCGGACGCCCCGGGCGCGGGCCAGATAGTCGGCGAGGGCGTTTTCGCAGCTCAGGCCGGCCGCGAGGATCACCCATCCGCAGCGCGTCGTGGGGTGCGTGAGCCAGCGCCCGACGGGTGCACGCCACCCACTGGCTGCGGGGGAACTCCGAGACGTCGGGGGTGCCCGGCATCAGGTTGTGCACGGGCGTGACGCGGGTGCCCCGGGTCGGGGCGGCGCGACGGGACGGGCGGTGTTGACCACCCAGGTGCCCGCGCCTTGCCGCGACGCCAGCCAGCCCTCCGCGACGAGTTCGGCGTAGGCCTCGGCGACCGTATTGCGGGCCAGCCCCCCAGGTCGGAGGCCCGGGTGCGGGACGGCGGCAGCATCGTCCCGGGCGTGAGTCGACCCGATCTGGCTGCGTCGCGCAGGGCCGCGCTCAGCGCGTCCCTGGTTCCATGAGCACCGGGAACGAACGTCTGTCGTAGATCGAGGTGCAGGTCGCGGCTTCCCGAATTGGCCCACGAAGTCACGCATGAATTGAACCATTGGAGCGGGATATCCGGTACTAGCGTCGGGGCTATGACACAAGACACTGACCACCGGGGACCGGCTCAAGATCTACAAGGCCTCCCCCGAGTTGTACGACGCGATGATGACGCTGTCCGCGGCGGCGGCCAAGGATCTCGACCCCGAGCTGGGTGAGCCGATCAAGATCCGTCAACCACTGCGCGTTCTGCCTCGAAATGCACACCCGCGACGCCCGCAAGCTGGGCGTGGCCGAGCAGAAGCTCGACGTCCTCGCCGCGTGGGCGGAGGCGGGAGAGCTCTTCAGCGAACGGGAGCGCGCGGCGCTGGCTCTGACCGAGGCCACCACGGAACTCGGCCATGGCGGTGTCGGCGACGACGTCTACGGCTGGGCCGCCGCGGTGTTCTCCGACC
>NZ_JBAUJB010000221.1:0-7595 GCF_049683355.1 Mycobacterium sp. | reverse complement strand
GCTGGCGCGCGATCGGCACGGTCCTCGACGCCGCCGTCGACGCGCCGCCGCGGGTGACCGTCGACGGCGCCCGGTGGAGCGGAGATCCGGGCTGGCAGTCGTTCTGAGCTACGCGGCACACTATGTTGGCCTCTCGTGACTGCACGTCCTCTCAGCGAGTTGGTCGACGAGGCCTGGGCCCGCGCACTCGAGCCGGTCGAACCCCAGGTCGCGCAGATGGGTGAGTTCCTGCGCTCGGAACTGGCCGATGGCCAGCGCTATCTGCCCGCCGGGCCCAACGTCCTGCGCGCGTTCAGCTTCCCGTTCGAACAGGTGCGGGTGCTGATCGTGGGCCAGGATCCCTACCCGACGCCAGGGCACGCGGTCGGGCTGAGTTTCTCGGTCGCAGCGGAGGTACGCCCGCTGCCCCGCAGCCTGGCCAACATCTTCACCGAGTACCGCGACGACCTCGGCCTACCCGCCCCGGCCAACGGAGACCTGACGCCATGGGCGCAGCAGGGGGTCATGCTGCTCAACAGGGTGCTCACGGTGCGCCCGGGGATGCCGGCGTCACATCGCGGCAAGGGCTGGGAAGCGGTGACCGAATGCGCGATCCGAGCGCTGGTGGCCCGCCGGCAACCGCTGGTCGCAGTGTTGTGGGGGCGTGATGCCGCCACGCTGAAACCCATGCTCGGGGACACCGCGATCATCGAATCGGCGCATCCGTCACCGCTGTCGGCGTCACGGGGGTTCTTGGGGTCGCGGCCGTTCAGCCGTACCAACGACCTGCTGGAGAAGATGGGAGCCCAGCCAGTCGACTGGCGGCTCCCCTAATGACCCCGGACGCGGGTCAGGGAACCGGGCTCGGCGTGACCGTCACGTCAGGCACCTCCGGTGACGGGATATCCACGTCCGGTGACGGGATCTCGATGGTGTTCTCACCGTCGGTCGTCTCGGTGGGTCCGGTGGGCTCCGTGGTCTCGGCGGGCTCGGTGGTCTCCGTGGTGGTTTCTGTGGTCTGCGTGGTCTCCGTCGTCTCGACGGTGGTGTTCTCGGTGTCGGCGGTTCCGTCGTCACCGCATGCGACCAGGAACCATCCGGCGGCCAGAGCCCCGGAGACGGTGATCAGAGCGGGACGGGCCTTTGCGGCAAAAGTCATCTGTACGGCCATTTCCTTTCCGACCGGGCCTCGTGCCCGACCTCAAGGTTTGGCCTACCCGACAGGTTCGACGCTAAACGGTCGAGATGTCGGTGCAGATGTGCGAAACGGCGTTCAGCCGTGTGAGACGGCGATCAGCCGCGTGAGACCTTTCCGGCCTTCAGGCAGGACGTGCACACGTTGACCCGCTGCTTGTTGCCGCCGGGCCGGGTGACCGCGCGCACCGGCTGGATGTTGGGGTTCCACCGACGGCTGGTCCGGCGATGGGAGTGCGACACCGACTTACCGAAGCCGGGGCCCTTCCCGCAGATATCGCACACCGCAGCCATATGTAGAACTCCTCGAATCAGTACTTGGGGGTCTGGGCCTCTCAGCCGCTCATCAGCGGCTTGACCCGACAACCCGATCAGAATACCGGCCGACGCAGGTATCGCCAAAAATCGGGCCCGAGGACGGGTGTCCACAGGCCCGGCCTCGTCGTCTTCGGCGCTGTCGCCGGTACTGGATAGGCTGGCGCCCACGGTGGCTGCGCATCTGGTGCAACGCCGGCGCCACGGCGGATGTTGGAGGTGGGGATGTCGGCTCGGCGGCTCGATGCGCCTGCCTTGAGACGCTGGGCACACACTGCCGTCGCGGACCTCATCAGGCACACCGACGAGATCAATCGGCTCAACGTGTTTCCGGTCGCCGATGCCGACACCGGAACCAACATGCTGTTCACCATGCGTGCCGCCTGGGCCCAGGCCGACGTGCTCGCCACTGTGGACGACGTTGCAGCGCTGGCCGCCGCGCTGGCCGACGGCGCACTGCGCGGTGCGCGGGGCAACTCCGGGGTCATCCTGTCGCAGATCCTGCGCGGACTCGCGGAGGTGACGGGGGCGGCGGCCGCTGACCGCGACGGCGCCTTGACCGACATCGACGGCGCGCTCTTCGGTGCCGCGCTGCGGCACGCGGCCGCCCTGGTCGTGACGTCGATGGGGGAACCCGTGCCGGGCACCATCCTGTCGGTTCTGCAGGGGGCGGCTGCTGCCGCTGAGCAGGCCGCCGGTGACCGCTGTGAGGTGGCCGAGGTGGTCGCCGCGAGTGCCGATGCGGCGGCCGAGGCCCTGGACCGCACACCCACTCAGCTCGCGGTGCTGGCCGAAGCCGGTGTGGTGGATGCGGGCGGCCGAGGCCTGCTGGTACTGCTCGATGCGCTGGGCGCCACGCTGTCCGGGCACGTTTCCCAGCGCGACGCCTACCTGCCGGCCCCGGCGACGGCCGCGGCCTCGCGATCTCCTGACTTCGAAGTGATGTATCTGCTCACTGACTGTGAGGCCGGTGCCGTGGAGAAACTGCGGGCCCGTCTCGACGAACTCGGCGAATCAGTGGCCATCGCCGCATCGGGCGGCGCCGGGGCGGGGCACTATTCGGTGCACGTGCACGCCGACGACGCCGGGGCCGCGGTCGAAGCCGGCCTCGAGGTGGGGCGCCTCAGCCGGATCCAGATCACCTCGCTCGCGGCGACCACCGACCGCCATCCCGCAGGCGGCTGGAGCCGCGAGCGGGCCGTGCTGGCCGTCGTCGACGGCGACGGCGCCGAACGCCTCTTCACCGGTGAAGGCGCCCAGATCCTGCGCGCGGAGCCGGACCTGCCCGTCAGCGCCCAGCAGCTGCTGCACGCGCTGGTCAACACCGGCGCCGCGCAGGTGATGGTGTTGCCGAACGGGTATGTCGCCGCCGAGGAGTTGCTCGCCGGGTGGGCGGTCGCGTCGGACTGGGGAATCGTCATGGCGCCCGTGCCCACCGGGTCGATGGTGCAGGGCCTGGCGGCGTTGGCCGTCCACGATGCCGACCGTCGGCTCGTCGACGACGGCTACACCATGGCCAGAGCGGCTGCGGGCGCCCGCTACGGGTCGGTCCGCGTGGCCGCCGCTGAGGCGTTGACCTGGGCGGGCGCCTGCAAGCCGGGCGACGGGCTCGGGATCGCCGGTGACGAGGTGGTGATCGTGGGCGACGACATCGTCACCGCGGGAGCGGGACTGATCGACTTGTTGATCGGTGCTGGGGGTGAACTGGTGACGGTGCTCACCGGCGACGGCGTGGACGACGGCGTCGCCGAGGCGCTGGTCGACCACGTTCATCACCATCACCTGGGTACGGAGATGGTGACCTTCCACACCGGCCACCGCGGCGACGCGCTGCTGATCGGCGTGGAGTGAGATGGCCTCGTTGAACGATCGGCTGCCGTTCCTGGTCGGCGACAAGGCTGCCAGCCAACTCGACGAGTACTTCGGTATCCGCACGGTCTACGACCTGGTGCGGTATTTCCCGCGCAAGTACAGCGATGCCATGACCACCCGCGGCGAAGGGGAGGAGCTCGACCTCGAGGAAGGGGAGCACGTCACCTTCGTCGACGAGATCACCAGGGCAGAACCCAAATGGACCACCCGTGGGCCCAGACGTGAGTACCTGGTGATCACCCTCGGACACCGCCGGCCGAGGGTCACCGCGACGTTCTTCAACGCCAAGTACCTGAAAAGGCAGCTGACCGAGAAGACCCGGGTGATGCTGTCTGGGGAGGTCGGTTACTTCAAGGGCACCATCCAGCTGACGCACCCGGCGTTTTTGGTCCTGGACTCCGGGAAAGGCACCAAGTCGCTGGCCTCCATCGCCGCCGCCTCCGGCGCGTCCGGTGACGAGTTGCTGTCGGAGTTCGAGCGGGAGTTCTTCCCGATCTATGCGGCCAACTCTAAGATGCAGACCTGGGAGATCTACGCCTGCGTACGTCAGGTGCTCGCCGTGTTGGACCCGGTCGCCGAGACGATTCCGGAATGGTTTGTCCGAGAACACGATCTGATGTCGGAGGACGAGGCGCTACGAGCGGCCCATCTCGCCGAGACGAACATCGACCGTACGCGAGCCATCGAACGCCTCACCTACGACGAGGCGATCGGGCTGCAGTGGGGACTGGTGGTCCGCAGGCACAGTGAGTTGAGTGACTCGGGCCCACCGGCGCCGCGCCGCGACGACGGTCTGGCGGCCGCGATGGCCGACCGGTTACCGTTCGAACTGACGGACGGGCAGCGCGAGGTCCTCGGAGTCATCTCCGCCGAGCTCACCGCAACCCGTCCGATGAACCGCATGCTGCAGGGCGAGGTGGGCTCGGGCAAGACGATCGTGTCGGTGCTCGCGATGTTGCAGATGATCGACGCCGGCTACCAGTGCGCACTGCTCGCGCCGACCGAAGTGCTTGCCGCCCAACATGCTCAGTCGATCCGCGCGATGCTGGGACCACTGGCGCTCGCGGGTCAGCTGGGCGGGGCGGAGCAGGCCACCAGGGTGGCCCTGCTGACCGGATCGATGTCGGCGCAACAGAAGCGCGAGGTGCGCGACGAGGTCGCCTCCGGCGAGGCCGGGATCGTCATCGGCACGCACGCGTTGCTGCAGGATGCCGTGGAGTTCCACCGGTTGGGCATGGTGGTCGTCGACGAGCAGCACAGGTTCGGGGTGGAGCAGCGGGATCGGTTGCGCGCCAAGGCTCCCGAGGGCATCACCCCCCACCTGCTGGTGATGACCGCGACCCCGATCCCCAGAACGGTGGCGCTGACGGTGTACGGCGACCTCGAGACGTCGACACTGCGGGAACTGCCCCGCGGCCGGCAGCCCATCGCCACGAACACCATCTTCATCACCCAGAAGCCCGCCTGGCTGGACAGGGCCTGGGCCCGCGTGGTGGAGGAGGTGCGCGCCGGTCGCCAGGCCTACATCGTCGCGTCGCGGATCGACGAGGAGGACACGAAACCCGGCAAGAAAGGCCAGGATTCCAAGGAGCAGGGTCCGCCACCGGTCACTGTCGTGGAATTGTTCGCGCGGCTGCAGCGCGGGCCACTGGCGGGTCTGCGGCTCGGGCTGATGCACGGTCGCCTGCCCAGCGACGAAAAAGAAGCCGTGATGGCGGCGTTCCGCGCCGGCGAGATCGACGTCCTGGTGTGCACGACGGCCATCGAGGTCGGCGTCGACGTGCCCAACGCGACCGTCATGGTCGTGATGGACGCCGACCGGTTCGGGATCAGTCAGCTCCACCAACTTCGCGGGAGGATCGGCCGCGGTCAGCATTCCAGCCTGTGCCTGCTGGCCACCCGGCTGCCGGAGACATCCAAGGCAGGGCAACGGCTCACGGCGGTGGCCGGCACCCTCGACGGCTTCAAGCTGGCCGATCTGGACCTGGTCGAACGCAGCGAAGGAGATGTGCTCGGATTCCACCAGTCCGGCCGCGCCGTCACGTTGCGGTTCCTGTCGCTGGCCCGGCACCTGGACATCATCCTCGCGGCCAAAGAGCTGAGCGAGCGGGTGTACGAATCGGACCCGCACGACCCCGGCATGGCAGTGCTTTCGGCGCCGTTCATCGACGCCGATCGGGTGCAGTTCCTGGAGAAGTCATGAGCCGCAGGCAAGTTCTGTGGGCAATGGTGGTCGCGACGCTCGCGGTGATCGTCGCCGTGCAGGTGACCTCGACATCACAGAGTCACTCGGGGGTCATCGCGCAGGCCGACCTTCCGACCGTGACGCCGGGTGCCGATGTGCTTGCCGGCGTGGCCGAGATACCGGGACGGGTCCGCGGATACGACTACCGGCGGGACGCGTTCGGCGAGTCGTGGACCGACGAGACCACCGCACCGGGCGGTCGCAACGGCTGCGACACCCGAAACGACATCCTCGACCGCGACCTGAGCGACAAGACCTATGTGTCGATCAGCCGCTGTCCCACCGCGGTGGCGACCGGCACGCTGCACGACCCGTACACCAGCGGGGTCGTGCCGTTCACCCGCGGCAACCAGACCGGTGCCGCGGTGCAGATCGACCACCTGGTACCGCTGGCGCTCGCGTGGGACCTGGGCGCGCGGAACTGGACCGAGGAGATGCGGCTCCGCTTCGCCAACGATCCGGCCAACCTGCTGGCCGTCGACGGGCCGACCAATCAGGACAAGGGGGACAAGGAGCCGGCGCTGTGGATGCCGCCGAACTCCGCGTTCCACTGCCAGTACTCGATGCAGTACATCGCGGTGCTTCGGGGTTACGGCCTGCCCGTGGATGCGCCCTCTGCGGAAGTGCTGCGTGACGCCGCGCAGAGTTGCCCGACGGGCTGATTCGAGAACGGTTCGGCCGTGGCATCGCCACCGCCTGTGGAGACAGTCGCTACGTGATGTGCTGCATCGACGCCGCCCACGACCGAACCGTGTTTTCACTTTAACATGTGAACAGGTAGACAGGTATTGTCCTGCGGCCTCGGGTCAGTCTCTCAACGGGTCAGTAGCGGCTGGCCGAGATAGCTTCCCTCCGGTGCGCCCGGAAGTATCGCGAACGTGGCCGACCCGGTCGTGGTGATCCACCGGTTGAGGGCATCGGCCGCGGCCAGGCGCTGCTGCACCGGGATGAACTGCCGGCCCGGATCGCGCTGGTAGGCGGCGAAGATCAGCCCACAGTCGGTCGTCTGGCCGGTTGCCGGAGTGTGGTCGTAGTTGTAGCCCCGCCGCAGGAACTGTTCGTCGTCGTTGCGGTGCCGCGCCAGCGCGATGTGTGCGTTGGGCGGAATGACCGGTATGCCGCCGACGAGTGCCCCCAGATCGGGTTCGTCGAACTTCCGTCGGCCGGTCAGCGGTGCTCCGGTGTCCAGGCGACGCCCGACCGTCAGTTCCCTGCTGGTGCGGTCGAGTTCGTCTCAGGTGTCCAGTTCGGTGCGGATCCGGCGCAGGACGAGCACGGTTCCTCCGGTGAACCGCCCCTGCCGGGCGCCGTCGTCCCAGACGTGGCGGTCGTACTGCGCGTCGGTGCGCAGATTGGCGGTGCCGTCGACCTGCCCCATCAGGTTGCGCATCGTGGCACCGCTCGGATCCGTGCCCCGAGCCTGACGGAATCCACTCTGCCGCCAGCGCCGCACGGCCATGGTGCGGACATTCTTGAGCAGAACACGACTTGCGTGGGCGACGGCGACCGGGTCGTCGGCGCAGACCTGCAGGAGCAGATCGCCGCCGCACCAACGCGGTTCGAGTCGGTCGGTGTCGAATCCGGGCAACTCCGCCACCGCGGCGGGCTGCAACCCGGAAAGCCCGATCCGGGCGAACACGCTCGTCCGAGCCCCACGGTCACCGTGAGGCGGGCGGGGTGCTGTGCGAGTTCGGGTTCGGTGTCGGCCAGCGCGGGCACCCCTCTGGTCAGACGAGCCGCGTCCGCAGTCCACAACTGCAGAATCGCAGTCAGGGTTTCCCGGGGGCTTCGCCGGCCGTCGGTCTTCAGGTCCAGTGCGACGAACAGCGCATGCGTTTGCGGGGAGGTGGTGACACCCGCCTGGTGTGCCCCATGGAACGGTTCGGTGTCGGATCCGAAACCAGCGGTGACCGAACGTGACTCGGCAAACCCACACTGCGTGAGGGCTCCTGCTGTGGCCAGTGTGGCGGCGCCTCCGGACAGGAGGCGC
>NZ_JBAUJB010000220.1:0-21662 GCF_049683355.1 Mycobacterium sp. | reverse complement strand
GTCAAGGAGTCCGCGTGGCAGCAGGTGGTCGAGGATGACACGCTGGCCAACATCACGGCGCGTGCGATCATCGGCGGCTTCGTGCGGCCCGGTCAGGGCGAGCTGCTGGCGCCGTTCCGGGCCAAGTACTTCGAGGCCATCTCCGGGGTGTGGGAGCGGCGGTCGAGCGAGGTCGCGCAGACCGTCGTCATCGGGTTGTACCCTTCCTGGGACATCAGCCAGGAGGCGTTGGACGCCGCCGACGAGTTCCTCGCCGACTCCGACGTGCCGCCGGCGCTGCACAGGCTGGTGCTGGAAGGCCGCGCAGGGGTGGAACGTTCGCTGCGGGCAAGGGAATTCGACGTCAGCTAGCGGACCGCCGATTCCTGCCTTCCCGCGGCGTACCGCTGCCCCGATCCGCATGGATCCCGTGATCGACGACGCCGAACGACGCCACTGTGTCAGCTGAGAAACGTTGGGACCTCGGGCGAGGACAAGAAGGTGAGCTCATGGTCGCCGATGCGGATCCGGTCCCCGTGGGAGAGCTCTGCACTACCCCGGACCCGACGACCCGATACGAATACGCCATTGGCTGAGCGGACATCGGTGATCACGAACCCGGCTGCGGTATCGACGATCACAGCGTGCAACCTACTGACCTTGACGTCGGAGAGCACCACTTCGTTGACCGCACTGCGTCCGATCCGGGTCGGAGCGTCCAGAATCGGGTACTGATGGCCGGACGCGTCGCACAGAATTGCCACGGGCATGGAGTCGGTGACACCTGGGCGCCCATCGACGTACACCGTGGCTTCTTCTGCTGCGGATACGGCCCGGGGGTGGATCAAGGGCTGCTGTCGGAGGATCCGTTGGTACAACTCGCGCAGCGTCGGTCCTGGATCTGCACCGAGATCCTCGGAGAGCCTGGCTTTCAAGCGATGGTACGCCTCGAGTGCTTCGGACTGCCTGTCGGCGACGTAGTACGCGGTGATCAGCTGGGCCCACACGGACTCACGGTAGGGATACTCGGCGCCAAGGGCTTCGAGGTCGCCGATCACGGAGTTCGCGCGGCCACAGCCGATTTCCGCCTCGGCGTGGACAGTTCGGGCGATCACCCTGTCCTCGGTCAACGCATCGGCGAACACATCGACGAAAGCGAACTCACGCAGATCTGCGAGGACGTCGCCACGCCACATCGCCAAAGCACTCGACAACCAGCCCCTCGCCTCATCGAATCGGCCTGCAGACGCGGCCCGCAGACCCGCGTTCTTGTGCGCAGTGAACGTGGCCACGTCACATTGCGAGTCGGGTACCGCCAGTCGGTAGCCCGGTGGCGAACTGGCCAGCACGGCTTGTGAGTGCATTCCAGCGTCGGCCATCAGTCGCCTCAGATTCGAGACGTAGGTGTACACCGTTGTCCGCGCGGTGTCCGGTGGCCGATTGTTCCATACGGCGTCGATGAGGCTCTCGATACTCACCGGCCGATTGCGGCTCAACAGCAGCACCGCGAGGACGGCACGCTGCTTCGGCGTGCCCAACGGCACCTCCACGGATCCGACCCTCAACTGCAACGGACCCAGGAGACCGAAGCATACACCATCCAGCAAATTCCCATTTACCTTTCCGTCGATATCAGGCGCTGAACCAATGGCCGGACAACTCTCGGAGAATACCTTTCTTGCTTGTTCGCTACGAGGACAACAACAATCAAATACATATGGCCACATCGGCATTCAATAGACAAGTCGAGGTGGTAGCGTGCCGCCTGATAAAGCGCGACTCCGCCAAAGATGACACGAGGCCGGACATCGCACAATCGGTGAGGGATCCCAGGAGCCATAACGTGTGCAGTCAGCAGTGCGAGGTTGCCGATCATCTGCTCACGGAGTTGAACGCGGCCGGCTTCCACGACGCATCACCGGTCGGGCAAGGCGGATTCGGATCTGTATTCTGTTGTACACAAACAGAACTCGACCGAGTTGTGGCGGTCAAGGTGCTCACCGCCACGTCCGAGCAGGACAGAGAGCGGTTCGAGCGTGAGCACCGCGCGATGAGACGACTCCACGGTCACCCGAACATCGTCCCCGTGTTACAGGCCGGCGAGACCGTCGGCGGCCATCCATTTCTCGTCATGCCCTACTACGCATCCGGGAGTTTGCAGCAGCAGATTGGAACCCTCGGGCGAGTGCCCCGTGAACAAGCCCTCGACATCGCGGCAAAGATTGCCGACGCACTGGCATATGCGCACAATATGGGCATTGTGCATCGAGACGTGAAACCAGCCAACATTTTGATCGCCGAAAGCGGCGAACCGTCATTGACGGATTTCGGTATTGCGCGCATTGTCGGCGCATTCCAATCCACGTCGGGGAGCTTCAGCGGGTCGCCGGCGTTTACCGCGCCCGAGGTAGTCAGCGGTGCAGGCCCCACAGAAGTGTCCGACGTCTACGGTCTGGGCGCGACGCTGTTCTGCGCAGTGACGGGCCACGCCGCGTTCGAACGACGTGAGGGCGAGCAGTTGGTGACTCAGTTCTTGCGCATCGCTGCCGATCCTCTACCCGACCCGCGCCTGCACGGCGTCGACGGTGACCTGGCCATCCTCATCGAAGGCGCGATGGCAACGCAACCGAGTAGCCGGCCCTCAGCAGCAGAGTTGGCCGACGCGATCCGGCAGGTACCGGCGCACCACCGCACAACCTGGGCCGCGGTGGTCCGCTCCGGCGGTCTGCCCGCTCGGGGAGACGAGGCCCTTCTGATACCCATGCAGAAGTGCCTGGGACGCGAGGTCGAGTCTGCCCAGTTGCGCGGACTGTTGGCCACCTCGCGGATGGTGACGGTGACGGGAGCCGGCGGAATCGGCAAAACGGTGCTGGCCGCGGCGACGGCTCGCGAAGCGCTGCGTTCCTTCGCCGACGGCGCGTGCTTCGTCGATCTCGCCGAGGTTCAGGACAGCGCCTCGCTGCGCTCAGCGATCGGCACTGCATTGCACCTCGGCGCCAGCACCGATCGCACCACCGACGACACCCTGGTGACTTTTCTCAGGGACAGGGATGCCTTGCTGGTGCTCGACACCTGTGAGCACCTCATCGACGCAGTGACTCGGCTCGTTCGTCGATTGCTGATCCGGTGCCCTCGGCTACGCATATTGGCCACGAGTCGCGAGACCCTCGGGGTCGACGGCGAGTCGGTGCTGACGCTCGAGCCGCTCGCATACTGGGATGCAGATGAGCCAGATCCGGCGTCGGAGTGCCCTGCTTTCGGACTGTTCGCGACCCATGCGCGTGCCGCGGTACCAACTTTCGTGCTGGCCGACCACAACGTGGCAGCGGTCCAGACCATCTGCTCCCAAGTGCAAGGATTGCCCTTGGCAATCACGCTGGCCGCCGCACGACTGCGGGTGATGTCAGCCGATCAACTCGCGCAGCGACTGTCAGAGGATTTCACCGTGCTCGGCAGTCGGCGTCGCGACGTGCCGACGCGCCACCGCTCACTGGACCACAATGCGCAGTGGAGCTACGACCTCTGCCGTACCGACGAGCAGCGACTCTGGGCCAGATTGTCGGTTTTCGAGGAGAGTTTCGACCTCGATGCTGCGTACGGGGTGTCAGGCAGCAAACCTGTCGAGACCTTTTACGATCAACTGGACGCGCTGGTCACCAAGTCGCTCCTGATCCGCGAAGAGCACCACACAACAGTGCGCTTCCGGATGCTGAAGGTAAATCGCGACTACGGTCGCCGACGCCTGTCCGCCGACGAGCATCGTATTCTGCGCCGCCGCCACGCCGACTACTACCTGCGCCTGCTTGCTACTGCTGACGTCGAGTGGTTCACCGATCAACAACCGCGGTGGATCAGGCGGATCACTGCCGAGAAGCCGAACATCATGGCAGCTTTCGAGTACTACCTCGTCCATTCACCCGCTGATGCGTTGCGTATCGCCGCAGCCATGCGCGCATTCTGGATGCTCGGAGGCAAACTCGGTGAGGGACAGCAGGTACTCGACCAGGCACTGGACGCACGGCCATACCACCAGACCACTCATGATATCGGGGCCTTGTGCGCCGCTGCGGAGATCGCACTTCGGCAAGGCGACGTTGCCAACACCACGACGCGAGTGCACCAGGCCCGAACGGCACTTGCCGATCTGACCGGCACTGCAGTGGAGGCCGACATCGACCTGATTGAAAGTTGCGTGGCCCTGCTCACCGCTGAGCCAGACCGTGCCCGCGGGCTCGCCGAGCAGGCGCTGGTGAAGACCGACAGGGTCCACACGCGTGCACTGAGCATGTCGGTACTGGGCTGGGTGGCCGCTGCCTCCGGTGACTTCAGTTCCGCCCACGAGTGGTTCGGACGCATGCGGGCAGCACCAGCACCGTCCGGGGAATCACAACTGACGGCGCACTTGCTGATGTCATGGGGAGCACGTTGCCTCATGTGCAACGACATTCGCGGCGCCGAACAGACCCTCAAGGTTGCGTTGACCCATGCGGCTGCCGTCGATGATCGATCAACAGCCAGCCTCTGTCTGCAGTTGCTGAGTTGGACTGCGGCGGTGAACGCCCATCCGTACCGGGCTACGCTGCTGTCTGCGGTGACCAGTGCGTGGCGCCGATCAACCTCCGCTACCTTGGCGCGAACCACCAACAGGCAGCTTGCACTGATCCGAGCTGCCCGGTCTTATCAAAAATGGTGCGACAAACGCTCACACCGTCAACTGGGCGACAGAGAATGGCGCGCAACCCACAATGAGGGTCTAGCGCTCACCTTCGACGAGGCTGTGGCCGTCGCGCTCGACCCGGGCTGAGCGCACCGCCCCCCTCTCAAATGCATTAGGCCGCAACGCGAGAACCCAACTGATAGCTCGCTTGGCGACCTGGCAGTCGTCCAGACCGACCTCAGCCAGCAACTCACTGCGAGAGCCCTGGTCGAGGAACTGTTGCGGGACACCGATGTCGCGGCACGCCACGTCGATTCCCGAACGGCGCAGCGCGGCAGACACCGCGGCGCCGACACCGCCGCTCACCACTCCATCCTCCACCGTCACGACGAGCCTGTGTGCCGCGGCGAGCTCCACCACGGCGTGCGGGACCGGCAGCACCCATCGGGGATCGACGACGGTCACCCCGAAGCCTTGCTCCTGCATCCGCGCTGCGGCGCCAAGCGCCACCGTGGCCAACGACCCTACGGCGATGAACAGCACGTCCCGAGGGCGCCCGGCCGCCGGAGCGGCAAGAACATCGATCCCACTGTGCCGCCACAACGTCGGAATATCTTCGCCCAACGAATCTTTCGGGAATCGGAGGGCGGTCGGCCCGTCATCGACCGACAGCGCTTCGCCAAGCTGCTCGCGCAGCCGTGCGGCGTCACGGGGTGCGGCGACCCGCATTCCGGGAACGATGCCGAGCATCGCCATGTCCCATACGCCATTGTGACTAGGACCGTCGCTTCCGGTGACGCCCGAGCGATCCAGCACCATGGTCACCGGAAGCCGATGCAGCGCGACATCCATCAATATCTGATCGAACGCACGGTTCAAGAACGTCGAATAGACTGCGACGACGGGGTGAAAGCCACCTAACGCCAATCCTGCTGCCGACGTCAGCGCGTGTTGCTCAGCGATGCCGACATCGAACAGGCGGTCCGGGTAGCAGGCACCGAACTTGTTCAGCCCTGTGGGGCCCGGCATCGCGGCGGTGATCGCGACGATGTCGCGCCGGCGCCCAGCGTAGCCGATCAAGGCGTCCGCGAATGCCGCGGTCCAACTGGGGCCGGCGGTGGTCGCCGGTGTTCCCGTCACGGGATCGATCACCCCGCAGGAGTGCATCTGGTCGGCCACGTCGCTCTCGGCAGGCGGATATCCCATGCCCTTACGTGTGGCGACATGCACGACCACCGGACCGCTGAAGGAGCGAGCGTCGCGCAGAGCGACTTCCACAGCATGCTCGTCATGCCCATCGATCGGACCGACGTACTTCAGGCCCAGATCGGCGAACAGCAGCTGTGGCGCCAAAGCGTCCTTGAGGCCGGCCTTGACACTGTGCATGTAATGGTAAGAGGCCTCGCCGATGGCCGGCAACCCTCGGATGGCCCTGCGGCCACTGTCGAGAAGATTCTCGTAGGCCGGCTGCAGTCGTAGCCTTCCAAGATGCGCAGCAAGGCCGCCAATGGTTGGGGCATAGCTTCGGCCGTTGTCGTTGACGACCACGACGATCGGCCGATTCGCAGCGGCGATGTTGTTCAGCGCTTCCCAGCACATCCCGCCGGTGAGCGCCCCGTCGCCGACTACGGCTACGACATGTCGGTTGCGGCTGCCGGACAGCTCGAAAGACTTGGCTAGGCCGTCTGCGAACGAGAGTGCCGACGACGCGTGACTCGACTCCACCCAGTCATGCTCACTCTCGGCCCGAGACGGATACCCGGACAGCCCCCCGCGCTTTCGCAGGGTGCCGAAATCCGCACAACGTCCGGTCAGCATCTTGTGCACATATGCCTGGTGACCCGTATCGAAGATGATCGGATCGTGGGG
Organism: Mycobacterium sp.; assembly: GCF_049683355.1. Lineage (GTDB taxonomy): Bacteria > Actinomycetota > Actinomycetes > Mycobacteriales > Mycobacteriaceae > Mycobacterium. The sequence goes on along the minus strand of NZ_JBAUJB010000220.1, from coordinate 15,157 downwards.
AGAGTCGAAAACTCTGTGCAGAGCCAGCGTGAGTTCGACGACGCCGAGGTTGGGGCCCAGATGCCCACCAGTCGCCGCCACCTTGTGGATCAGGAACCCGCGAATCTCAGCGGCAAGGTCCACCATCTGCTCGCGGGACAACCGACGCAGATCAGCTGGACCGCGGATCTGATCGAGCACACGGTGAGTGTAGGCACCATTTCGTCTTCTTCGAAAGCCCCCTGATACAAATCACTTTCACAAAGTCGTGCCGATATCTGCACCGCGCCGGCTGAAAGGATCCATTGAGGATCCATAAAGGTCCGGGTGCGACAGTGTCATCGCCTGCCGACCGAGTCCAGTACAGCCGAGCGCCGGCAAAAGTATTGCGCTTCGGCGGCTTTGATCGGTCAACGCATGTCAGTAGGTCCGACCAGAGGCACGGAGATAGGACGTCCCGGACAGATGGCCAAACCAGAGGAATACGAAGCCGCGTACCGTCGCGAGTACGAGGCATTCGGTATGGGCGAGCGTCCGCCGTGGAGTATCGGCGAGCCCCAGCCGGAGATCAAGGCGCTGATCGATCAAGAACGGTTCCACGGCGAGGTCCTCGATGCCGGATGCGGTGAGGCGGCAGTGTCGATGTACCTCGCCGAGCGCGGTTACACCACCGTCGGGGTGGACATCTCGCCGACGGCGGTCGAGCTGGCGAGATCGGAGGCCCGACGACGCGGCTTGACCAACGCATCCTTCGAGGTCGCCGACATCACGTCGTTCAGCGGATACGAGGGCCGGTTCGGCACAATCGTGGACAGCACGCTGCTTCATTCCATGCCCGTCGAATCACGGGAACAGTATCAACGCTGCATCGCGAAGGCCGCCGCTCCCCGGGCTTCCTACTTCGCCCTCGTCTTCGACAAGCATGGGCTGGGTGACGGACCAGCATGTCCGGTGACCGCCGAGGAGTTGGCCGACACCGTAGCGGCGTACTGGGAGATCGACGACATCAAGCCGGCTCGTATCCACGGCGACAACTTCGTCGTCTTTCCCGACGCGCTGCTGTCGGACGAACCGGCGGGCCGCCAGTCGGTATCGGCCTGGTTGCTGTCCGCGCATCTACCGTGAGTCAGGCTGAAACACGGTGACATGGTATCGCCCCGGGGGGTATCCCGAACTGTTCGACTTGGTAAGTAGTGGCGGAGTCATGGTCGGCGGAGGTGTCGGCCTCAGTTCGGCCGCATTCCCGGGTGATTTGTCGGCATCGTGTCTGATCGATCTCAGCTTGGTACTGGGCGACTCGGCCAGCGCCCAGAGAATCGGGGCGCGGGCCACGCTGTCGACGATCGCGGCCACGGACGGTGTACCCCGCGCAGTCGCCCAGGCGGCAGCGGCCACCGCGAACCCCAATCTACGCAGGCGGATAACCGCAGGCGGCGTGCTGGGCTGGCGTGGTTACACCGCTGACCTACCCGTTGCCCTTGCTGCTGTCGGAGCCCGAGTCGGGTGTGTGGACGTCAGTGGACGGCAGGACAGAATGTCGGTCAGCCAACTGTCCGCGGCGCAAGGGTCGCGCTTCCTGATCAGTGAGATCGACCTCCCCCACCATGGGGTGAGCAGCTACCGCAGGATCTCGGCACGCAGGGGTCCGGCACCAGCGTTGGCGTCTGTCGCCGGTTACCGCCACGACAACGAAATAACGCTGGTCGCAGGAGCAGTCGCACGCCGGCCCATCTGCTTCACGCCTGACACTCGGCCCACCTGTGCCGACATGATCAGCGATCACCGCGCATCGGCTGCATATCGTGCTCGGCTCACTGCCCACCTGACGGATCTAGTGATGAAGGACCTCGAGGACGGCCATGGTGAGTGATGAAGATCCGGGGCACGGCGCCGTCTGCGCAGTTCGCTTCAGGGTCGACGGCCGGGAGGTCGAGGTGGACCCCAAGGAGTGGACACTTGCCCGCTACCTGCGCGACGAATTGGGGATCACGGCGGTGAAATTCGCCTGCGGCGAGGGGGCCTGCGGCGCGTGCACAATCCTCTGCGACGGGGAACCGGTGCCCTCGTGCGTCATCCCGCTCGGCCTCTGTGACGGAACGGTCGTCGAGACCGCCGGGCATCTCGCCCGACACTCCGCTGAGGGCCGACAGGTTGCCGAACTGTTCACCAACCGGGCACCCATGCAGTGCGGCTTCTGCACGCCGGGCCTGCTGTGCACGATGACTGCGGCACTGCAGGACCGAACGAATGGGTCTGGAGCACAGCAGCGTTCACCCGCCCCGCAGAAGAACGCTGCCGCCTCGATAACGGCCCATCTGTGCCGGTGCACCGGATACGTCGGCTATCTCGACTGCCTCCACGAGCTGCTCGACGCGGCATCACCTGGCGGCACGGGCAAGGAAGCGAGCCGTCGTGGTCAAGCGTGACCGACCCGCACGTGTAGACGCCGCTTCCAAGGCGCGAGGAACTGTGCACTATACCGCCGACACCTCCCTTCAGACGGCGGCTGTCGGGGCGGTCCTGACCTCACGATGCCCTCACAGCAAAGTCACGGTCGTCGGCAGAACGGCGTTGGCCATCGACGGGGTTCTCGCGGTGCTCGATGCCACTGATGACCCCGCCGTCCTGTACAACTCCACCGCTCAGGGTGGCCGCGAGGACATGAATGTGTTCGCCGCGGAGGCCAGATTCGCCGGCGATGTGGTCGGTGCGGTGTTCGCCGAGGACCGCACCGCGTTGGCCAAGGCGCTTCGAGCGGTCGAGATCATCGAAGACCCGCTGCCGGCCGTCCTGAGCACCGACGCGGCGCTCCAGCCGGGCTCGCCACCGGCGCACCGGGCTTTCGGCTCCAATCTGATCGCCGAGATCGTGATAGGAGCACCCGAGGACGCGCTCGCGGAAGCGCTCGCGAACTCGCCGCATGTCTTCGACAGCAGCTATGAGATCGATCCTTCGCCCATCGGCTTTCTCGAGCCGATCGCCGCAACTGCCGAATGGATCGGCGACACTTGCTACGTCACCTCTACCGCCCAACTGCCGCCTGCTGCGGCCGCGACAACGGCTCTCCTACTGGGCGTTCCCGTCGACCGGGTCGTCCTCCGTCCGGTCTCGATCGGCGGGAGCTTCGGCGGAAAGGAAGAGGTCCATCTGGAGCCCGTCGCCGCACTGGGGTCTCGCGTACTCGGGGGACGCAAGGTCAGCGTCGAGATGACACGCGCGCAGATGTCACGCTTTCGTCATCGGCACGGCGGGACCCTTCGGGTGCGAACAGGCGTCGACAACCAGGGCCGGTTCCTCGCCCGACAACTCGACTGGGTTGTCGACGCAGGGCCGTATGCCTTTCACAGCCCGGACATCGCTGGCAACGGTGGCAGTCTGGTTCACGCGCTCTACCACGCCGGGTGCACCCGCACAGTCGCCCGCGTGGTCACGACCAACCACACCCCCGGCGGCGCGTTTCGCGGCTATGGCGGTGAACAGGCGCTCTTCGCCGTCGAGAGCCACATCGACGAGATCGCACGTGCACTCGATCTGGATCCATTCGATATCCGTCGGCGGAACATGCTCAAGGCCGGCGACATCGACCAGTTCTGGGAGTGGCCTGTCGAGTCCTTCAGCCTGGACCGCTGCCTCGACGTCGCGCAGCGGTATCTGGCGGATCACCCCCGAGGTCCCCGCGACCCTGGCGACGGCCGCGCTCGAGGCCGCGGCTTTGCCGCGTTGGCCAACGTCTCCAGCATCAGCGGGCCGTGGGGAACGGACAAGGCCGCCGTCCGTTGTTCAATCGACAGCCGCGGCCGCGTGCAGGTCGACAGCGGCATCGTCGAAATGGGCCAAGGCATCCACACTTCCCTCCAATCCGCCGTACAGGACCAGTTGCCCGGTCTAACGGCCTGGGTCAACCACTCGGGAACAGACACCGCACCGGACGATCTCGGCGTATACGCCTCTCGTGGCACGTATCTCACCGTCGGTGCCGCAGTCGAAGCTGCTCGCGCACTGCTGCAGCTGATACAGGATCGGGTCAACGGGATCCCGATCGAGGTGTTGTCAGAGCATGGTGTCAAGACCCAAGAGCGGTCACACACCTGGGCCGAGTTGGGCTCCCTGGCGTCCGAAGCGACCTTCGAGGCACCGGACAACGCCCTGTCGGCCGGCGTGCAGATCGCCGACGTCGCGGTGGACCTAGACACTGGACACGTCGAGGTCGAACAGGTCGTCTCGATACACGATGTCGGTGCTCTCCTGCACCCGGGGAATGCCGTCTCTCAGGTCGAAGGCGGCGTAGTTCAGGGTATCGGCTTCGCGCTATCCGAACGCGCACACATCGACACCGGCGGGGTGACCACGACCCTCGGCTTCCTCGACCACCTGATACCCACCGCCGCATCGATTCCCGATATCCACGCTGTATTCGTCACCGATCGGCCGAACCCGCACAGTCCGTTGGGCGCCAAAGGCCTCGGTGAATGCCCGGTCATGGCTGTCGCGCCCGCGGTCGCCAACGCGATCGCCGACGCCGTCTCGGTGAGGTGCCGGCACCTGCCCTTCACTGGCGAGCGAGTCCTCGACGCCCTCGACTCGACAACCTCGACGTTGGTAGCGAAGTGAACGCCTGTCCTTCGGACATCGCTGTCCGTCTCGGCGCTGATCGTGAAGGAGGGTACTTCGGCCGCACGAGACGGACACACCATCAACAGTCACTTTCGAAGAAGGGTCAGCGCATGCAGCTACTCATCATCGTCGGTCCGACCGGCAGTGGGAAAACCGGTGCAGCCACCGAGTATTCGCGTCTCACCGATGCACCGGTGGTAGTCCTGGACCGCTTTCAATGCTATCCCGAACTGGCGGTGACGAGCGGCCGGCCATCTGAGGACGCCGTCGGTTCGACCACCCGGATATACCTGGCTGACCGAAGACTCGCAGATGGCGAGTTCTGCACGGTCGACGCCTACACCGCACTGCTGGATATCCTCGACCAACTGGCCGGCCACGAACCTTTCGTCATCATCGAAGGCGGGTCACTGTCGCTCTACAACCTTCTCAGTCCTACCCTGGAATCCCTGCCTTACGGAACAACTGTCACCGCACGTAACGTCGACGTCGAATCGCTGGAGTACAGAGCAGCCGTGCGGGCGCGGGTCGCTTCGATGCTCGGCTATGACGGTGATCCGGCACTGACGATGCTGGACGAGTTGCGCGAGGCCTGGCGATTGCACGAGCAGCGCGGCTTCCTTCACTCCATCTGTGGATTGGATGCCGTGCTCTCTTGGTGTGACGACGCCGGGATACCAGTCGAGGAGCTCAGCTCGCAGAGTCTTTCTCCTGCACAGCGGGATACGGTTCTCGACCGGGTGTGCGCGGCGCACTATCAGTATGCCGGCATCCAGGTGCAAACCTTCGCCTCACAGCACCACTCCGCCACGCCGCCCGGGATGGCGCACACCATTTATCGACTGGCTTCGGGGCTTCGGTCCGACAATCGTCTACTGGAGGCGCCGTCAACATGATCGCGGATCGCAAGAACGACCACGTCAACCGAGCGTTGGAACAGCAGCGTGCCGGCGGTCGCGGGAACGACTTCGACGCGGTCGCGTTCGTCCATCATGCGTTGGCGGGCATCGACAACGCCGACATCTCGCTCGACACACTTTTAGCCGGCATGCACTGGAAAACGCCATTTTTCATCAATGGCATGACCGGTGGCAGTGAGCTCACCGGCGCAATCAATCGCGAACTGGCCATCGCGGCACGCGAGACCGGGATACCCATCGCGTCGGGGTCGATGAGCGCGTACTTCAAGAACGAGACGACCGCGGACACCTTCCGTGTGCTGCGCAGGGAGAACCCGTCGGGGGTCGTGATGGCGAATGTCAACGCCAATGCAACGGTCGACCTCGCCAAGAGAGCCGTAGACCTACTCGAAGCGAACGCCCTGCAGATCCACCTGAACTCGGTACAAGAAATCGTCATGCCTGAAGGTGACCGGTCGTTCGGCTCGTGGCCACGACAGATCGAGCTTATCGTGAGTGCGTTGGAAGTCCCGGTGATAGTCAAGGAGGTCGGCTTCGGGTTGAGCCGGAAGACGGTTGAATCGCTGCGCGCTGCCGGCGTTTCCGTCGCCGACGTCGGCGGACGGGGCGGCACCAACTTCGCCGACATCGAAAACAGCCGACGGCAGTCCGCCGACTACTCTTTCATCACCGGGTGGGGACAGTCCGCCACGGCATGCTTGCTGGATTCGTACGGTATCGGCGGAATTCAGCTCGCCGCTTCCGGTGGAGTACGGTCCCCGTTGGACGTGGCGCGGGGGCTGGCGCTCGGTGCGTCGGCGGTGGGAGTGGCCGGTTGCTTTCTGGAAGCGCTGGCCACGCACGGCACGGAAGCTCTGATCGCGATGATCCGGACCTGGGATGAGCAGCTCAGGCAAATTATGACGGTCCTGGGAGTGCGGACTCCTGACGAGTTCACCAATTGTGACTTGCTACTGACGGCCCCTCTTGAAACTTACTGTGGGCTGCGCAATATCGCTGCCGAGACATTTTCTCGCCGAAGCGAGACCAATGCCGCCGAAACTTTGCGCACCGCCTAGGGGCGCTGTTGACCGGTACCAGATGGCCAGCGATACGCCGGGTTATCCGCCAGGCCGGACCACCACGTCTTCTGTCCAAATATATTCCGGTGGCTCGTATCCGGAGTATCGGTCCAGCAAGCGATTGATGTCCGACTCCACGATCAGCATCTCGCGGTAGGGCAGCCGCAGCAGCCCCTCGGCGACCATGGTGTCGATGAACAGACACAGATGCCTATAGTAGCCGCCGACGTCCAACAACCCCACAGGTTTTGCGTGCAACTCGAGCTGCGCCCAAGTCCAGACCTCGAAGATCTCCTCGAGAGTTCCCGCCCCGCCGGGCAACGCGACGAAACCATCGGAAAGATCGCCCATCAACGCCTTTCGTTCATGTAGACCGTCGACCACGTGCAGCACTGACAGTTTTTCATGGGCAATTTCGCGATCCACCAGGCTGCGCGGAATCACTCCGATGACCGTGCCACCTGCCTGCAGTGCCGCGTCGGCGACATGCCCCATCGTGCCGACTCGTGCGCCGCCGTAAACGATTTCGACCCCGCGTTCGGCCAGCGTCCGCCCGACTTCCCTGGCGGCATCGACATAGATGTCCCGACCGTTGGATGACCCACAGAAGACACAGATGCGCATCTGACCATCCTATTCCATTGCGGTACTTCGTTCCAGGCCACTGCCATCACCGTTGGCGAGAGATCGGATGCCTCAACGGATGCCCTCCAGCCGTCCACCGGTCAGCCGAATATCTTTGCGAAAACAACGTCCTGGAGGGTACATCGGCCAGTCAGGCAGCATGACCGAATCGGTCACCTGATCGTGCGGCAGAGCCGGCCGGTTATCGGCTCACGTCTTCCAGACAAACGACTCGCTATTAATTGTGTAACAGAGCGGCTTCGCTCAGCGCCAGCTAAGCTCGCCTGATAGATGTTGGGGCGGTTGCCAAATCAGTGCAGTCATCGCCGCTACCGCCGGAGGAATCGATGAGGTCGGACATGCTCACCACACACGCGGCGGCAGCGACCGTCGCGCTGGGCCTGGGGATGGCGGCGTTGGCCAGCATCCCTGTGGCTGCGGCGGACTCAGCGCCCAAGGACGACTCGTCCTCGGCGAGTTCGACGTCGGCGAATTCGACAGCCGGGTCGAAGACCGATTCGCCGAGTTCGAGGCCGACGAAACCCACAGCCCGAACGAAGACCGATTCGCGCAGTTCGAGGTCGAACTCCGACGCACAGTCGCCGTCGTCAGATGTCGCCGACGCAGATGAGACGGAAACGGACGACCCCGGCACGCCAGCCACTCCGGACAGCGAAGTGGACGCCGTCGATGTCGACACCGCGACACCCGTCACGACGACTGAAGACGCTGACGTGCCATCCGGCGAACCAGATGGCGACGAAGAACCCCAGGAGAACGAGGGGAACGAGACTGCAGACGCCTCCAGTGACCACGACGCCCCGAACCCGCCCGAGGAGAGTTCCCCTAGCGGGCCGGCGGCCCCAGCCGCCGATGCTGAAGACGACCCGACCGCCGAGCCGGTTGCTACGACACCCGCCCCAGCGACCACTACCGCTAGCGTCTCCACAACACCGACGAAGCCGCGTGCCAAAGCATCGGCGTTGCCCCGCACCATCGTTCAGGCCGTACCCGAACCCTTGACGTCGGTGGCGAGTTCGTCGACCGCACCGTTCAGCGATTCTGACGTATCACCGTTGGAGTTGATGGTGGCAGCCGCTGCGCGCCGTGAACTGGGTGGTGCGGGCCCTGATGTCGAGCGTCCCGGGTGGCTCGGCGGAATTCTGGATCCCGACTTCGGCGAGTTGAGCAACGTCCTAGGGCTGGAGCCTTCCCACCCGCCGGTCGGCTCGACGGGGCCAGGCATGTTGGGCACGCTCATCGACCAGACGATCAATACGCTGCTGGGCCCGGTCAGGACACTGCTCGCGGAACTGCGCGGGGAAAGACTGGCCGGGCTACCCGGCCAGGTACCGGCCAGTTACGTCGGCTTCCCCGGCGCATGCACGCCATCGGGCTGCACACCCAGCTCGGACATCCCCATTCCGCAGCCGAACAGCCAGATCACGTTCCTCAACCTGAGTGGCAAGTCTCTGAAACTGACCAGCCTGGATACGACGTACCCACTGGCCTACGGACCAGATGACGGCTACGTCCTCGGCCATGCTCGCCAGGTCGAAATGGGGCTGTACACTTCGGCGTTTCTTCCCGGTGCACTCATGGAGTGGACCGATGGCTCTGCTACCGATTACGTCGTGCTTGTGCAGGGAGCTCTTGGTGCCCAAGTGGCTCCTGCGGGGAATCTTCAGGGGGACGTCTTCACCACACCCCAACCCGTGACAGGGCCCGTCTCTCCAGAGGGCGCTCTTCGGCAAACCGTCGTCTTCCTACCGCCGTCGGGCAGTGAAATCACCATCGACGAAAGCGACGGCATGGGGCAGGCAATCGTCGCCATGTCACTGTGCGGAGTCGCCGGCAGCTGCAACATGGAAGCCATCGACAGTCGGATCGAGTACACCGATACGAAGAACGTCGGCAACACCGTTTTCAACTACGGAACTGTGAACTCGACCAACACCTACGAGATGTTCCACGAAGCGGTCAAAACCAATGGCTTCGAAGCCAACCTGAAACTGGCCCTCGGTGGTGGACTGAACTTCACGCTGGGGCCGTTGACCTTCCAGGGGGAACTCAACGCGGTCCTCCAGGGCAAGTACGGGCGCAGTTGGAGCAGCGGCGTGATCACCAAGGAAGGCGCCACGCTGTCGGTGGCGCCCGGAAAATACGGTCAGATCCTGCTGTCCTACCCCGAGTATCACGACACGGTCGACATGACGTTGACCCAGAAGAACGTCACCATCCACATCCCCGGCACCCAGTGGGTCAGCCCGGTCCCCGAAGACGCCACGAACCCCGACGGGTCGCCGGTCGCCCTACCGAGCTGGGTCACCCGGGACTACGACATCGGGACCGGTCCCATGCCCGATCCTGACGCGGGCGAAGCGCCGGTAGCACCCGACATCGCTACACCCGCACCTAGTAGTCCCCGAAGCTTCGGCGCGATCCTCGCGGATTTCGTGGTGGCCGAAGTGCGAGCAGTCCTGAGTCTGCCCGGCGTCGTGTTCAACAGCTTCGGGGTTTTCGGCGCCACCCGTGGCTTCGAGATCGTCAACCTCACCCCGTACACCCAGTACCTGACCAGCATCAGCGGCGACTATGACGTCGACCGCTCGCCACCGGTCGGCTACGAGCTGGCGCCCTTCCAGATGGTGCGTGTGGAAGTCCCGTACTCCTTGTTCGGCAACGACCTGAAAGCGTACGTGCAATGGCATACGAATCCAACGGGATCGGGAGCCGGATCGTATGCCACCCTGAGCACCGTCGGCACCGGCAATTCATACGTCGACTGCACGAGCCTCAGTTGTATGAACGGCGGCTACGACAGCGCACTATCAGCCAGCGTCATGTACCTCATCGCGCAGTCGCCCAGAACCATCGACCTCACCCGTGATCCCAACACGGCGTCTGCGGCCATCAACGCAGCGTGCGAAACCGACTCCGCAGGGCGGAGCCCATCCACCTGCGCCGCCAACGTCACCGGCCAGGAGTACTACACCAACCCGGTGGCTGCGCCGCAGCAAGGCGGATACCACTGGAACGACTCCTCCCAACCCGCCACGTTCTCGTACACCCTCGTCACCTACGAGTCCACAAAGGAAAGCTGGTCCGTCGGTGGGGGGCTCAAAATCAAGGAGAAGTCCGGCCTGTTCCTCGTCCAGCAAATGGAATTGGAAGCAACCGCCCTCTATTCCGCATCCAAACAGACCAAGGAGTCTGAATCCACCACCGTGAAACAGTCGGTACCGCCGTACTCCACCGGAGTGATGTCCAAAGGCGATTCCATCCTCCGGACCTACGGTGACTTCGTCGTGAGCCTGCCCAACCTCACTTTGGTGGTCAGAGACAACTGGATCGAGAATCCGGCCGGCCTCGCCGCGCTCGGGCCGGTGGTCAGCCTGACCGACTACCCCGGCTCGCCGAGCACCAACACCAGCGACTGACCCATCGACGAAAGGAAGGTGCGCCGTGCCATCGGACGCCGATCTGGATCCCGCCGAACTGTTGCCGCACTACGACATGTTCGACGCGGACCACGAACAGGTGAAGTGGAAGCTGTTCGAGTACGCGCGGGCGAATTGCCCGGTCTTCCACACCGACGCAGATGGCAAGGGCCAGTACGTCGTCACGCGCTACCAGGATGTCAAACGAGTGCTGATGGACCCGAAGACCTTCTCTTCGGTGGGGGTAGCTCCCCGCACTTCCCCGGTCTGCCTCAACCCACTGGATGTGGATCCGCCTTTTCAGATCGAGTTGCGCAAGCTCCTCAACCCGTTTTTCACCCGTGGTCATCTGCTGCGGTTCGAAGCCGAGTTGCGTAAGACAGCCGCCGACCTCGTCGACGCGTTCCGCGGCACTGGTCGGTGTGAGTTCGTCAGGGACTTCGCCACCCCATTCGTCGCGAGAGCGATGGCCACGGTCGTGTTCAACGAGGGTGACCGTGACAAGATGGAGGCCATCGCCGAGGTCGTAATCGCCAATGCCATGGAACCGAACGATGAGTCCTACCTGCGATTGTCCGAGCTGGCCCAACTGTATCTCGGCGACCGGCAGCAGCATCCGACCGACCGCAATGACCTGCTCACCGCGATCACCACCGGCACCGTGGCGGGCGGACGACTGCTCACCGAGGTCGAACGCCTCGGCGTCATCACCGTGCTGTTCCTAGGTGGGCTTGACACCACCCGGGGCGCAATGGGTTTCATCGCGCATGCGCTGGCTGTGGAACCGGATCTCGAGACACGGCTGCGGAATCCGGCATGGATCCGCCATGACATGGATGAGCTGATCCGGCTGGGCTCATCGGTTGGGTGTCTGGGCCGGCGGGCCACTACCGACGTCGAGCTCGGGGGTGTACAGATCAGCGCCGGCGACCATGTACTACTGAGATTCGACTCGGCCAACCGCGACGAGACTCAGTTCGACGAGGCAGCCACGCCTCGGTTCGACATCCGCAGAGGCGGCAACGTCGGCTTCGGGCTCGGTGTACATCGTTGTCTCGGCGCACAATTCGCGCGGCTGCAGCTCGAGATCGTCTTCGATGAGCTCCTGGCCCGGCTCACCCGCGTGCGTCTGGCCTGCGATCCGGACGAGATCCGTTGGACGCCAGGAATCGCCAACGGCCCGGAGGTGCTGCCGTTGACCTTCGAATCGCTCACCTGCTGATTCGTTTGAGACCTCAGAGCGGGTACCGCCCCGAGGTCGCGACTCGTCGCCACACGCCATGGTCGTCGCGGAGAGCGCGGCGCAACACACCATCACGATCAGTCGGGATACCCTCCCCGCTGCGCTGAGGGCATATTCGGGCAGAGTTCGCCGAGGGCGCCGGCGGCGTCATTTATCGGAGTGAACACCTCGAGCATCCCCTCGAGCGTTTCCGGCGGCTCGGGATCGCCGGGGACATCTCGTTGGGACAACGCAAGCCGATCTGCCGCTGTGGCCCATTCACTCAGGTGCTGCTTGATCTCGGGTGTCGTCACAGAATCAGCCGAAGTGTGCACCATCGCCGCCATCTGCCGGTACTGCTCGTCGACGAACTGGTCACTCGGCCCGGTTACTACCCTGATACTCACCTCGCAGCGCCTGGTACTCGGAGCCGATGCTATGGATCCGTCCGGCGATCTGAGCCATATCCGTGTGCGAACGTTGCAGGATCTCGACGACCTCACCGCTGCCTTTGCTGACCACCGGGTAGAGCATCCGTTCACCCTGGGGGGTCTGAGGCACCGTCGCGGCGGCGTTCGTCACCCATTCCCGCACTGCATCGAGGTCGCGCCGCCCGGCGGCCACGACCGCAGCCGACTTGTCGACCTCAGCGCGCAGCCGTCGGTCAAGATGCGCGGCTCCCCCGAGAACACCCGCGTGCTGGTCGTTGGCCGCGGCGTAGGCATTCGACGCCGGGCCCTGCCAGCGTTCCCCGGGCTTGGCAGCTCGAACTTCGGACTGCAACCGCAACAACGCCGCACTCTCGTCGAAGGCGGACCCGTCCTGAGGTAGGCCTTCACCGAAGGTGGCACGTGCCTCGGCCCATACCGCCATGAATGCGTCCAGCACGCCCAACGCCCGAACCTCCCCTCAGCGGCCCGCAGTCCAGTTTAAGGTCGCCGAGACACCGGTCCGTGCACCAACTACGCCGCCGTCGAGAGTGAAGCCACGGTCGCGATCGCCGGGTGAATCACAGCCCGGAACGCTATTTCGCGGCGCTTCGCGGTGCAGGTCGCAGCGCAGGGCGAGGGTCAGTGCGGCGAGACGCCGGCCGAGAGCACCCGCACGCCGCTGATCAGCCCGTCGATCAGGTTGCCCTCTTTGAAGGACGCGGCAGCGGCAGACACGCCGAGCGGCGCGGTCTCCTCGATGCCCCGGCCCTTGACCTGAGATCCGTAGACCACCTCGATGGCCCTCTGGTCCGGTGACACGGCGAGCAGCACCGCGTTGTCGGGGGTCGGCACCCTGGCCAGCAATTCTCGCGCGGTGGCCGCGGGATCCGCCCCGAGATCACCGATGTAGACCGCGAAGCGGGCCCGCGCGGCGCGCGAACCGTACTTCAGCGCGTTGTCCAGGATCACCAGGTCCTTCGTCGGAAACGGGTAGTGCACCGACAGCTCGCCCGGCTCGGTGACCCCTGAGAGGCGGCCACTGGACGTGACGGCGTACCCACGGGGCAGTTCTGCCAGTTCGTTCGACCCGACGGTCGCGACCTCACCACTTGCCACTTGCACCACCTCCCACTGTCAGATGTGCACCATGGCCGCCATGGCCGCCATGGCCGTGATCGGCCGGTTCCTCGGCAGCCCACAGGATCGGGCTGTGCGTCCACTTCTCCGACATATCGAAGGTCGCGGGGTGCGGACCCTTCTTGGTGAAGATGAACAGGGACAGAATCAACGTCAGAGCCAGCGGAATCAGCACAAAGCTGGCGTGAATCAGTGCGGTCGTGTTCACCCCGAAACCGTAACTCACGGCCCGGTCAGGCCGCGCCCTCACCCAGGTATCTGACCCAGGCCGGGTCGAGCTCCTTGATGCTGGAGAGCAACCGCCAGTGTTGTCCCTTCGGAGGCAGCGGAGTGGTGTGCAGCTTCCACCCCAGCTCGCTGAGCAACCGGTCGGCTTTGCGATGGTTGCACGCCGAACACGCGGCGACGCAGTTCTCCCACGAATGGGCACCGCCGCGGCTGCGGGGAATGACGTGGTCGACGGTGTCGGCCTTGGCGCCGCAGTACGCGCACCGGAACCGGTCGCGATGCATCAGCGCCGCCCTGGTCATCGGAACCCGGGCGCGGTACGGAACCCGGACGAAGGTGCGCAGCCGGATGACCGACGGGACCACGATGGTCCGAGTCGCCGAGTGGACCACCGGACCCTGGGGGTCGTCGTGCACCACGTCGGCCTTACCGCACATCAGCATGATCACCGCGCGACGCATCGGCAGCGCCGTAAGGGGCTCGTAGGTCGAATTCAGCAGCAACACTCGCCTGCGGCCCCAGATCGACGCCTCGGGCAGCGTGCCGGGGTGGGCGTCCAGACCTGGGCCGACACTGTGCAGCGCGCGCGTGCCAGTACTTGTTGTCGACCCGGATGAGCCTACCGCGGACCGGTGCCGGTGGCCGCGACCGTTCTTACGCTGAGCCATACGTCCTCCGTCGGACAGTCCACCATGGATCACCCCGGTCCGCACGGCAATTCTCGACGTGTTCGCTGGTCAGTCGATGAACATCGGGTGACCGTCACCTTCTGGACAACCTCGGAGCGTCGGTCCGGCAGCGTCCGAACGTGGGTCGACGGCCGCGATGGCCCACAATGGACACGATGGGCGTGCAAGAGAATCCAGTCGAGAAGCAGCAGTCGTTCTACGACGCAGTCGGAGGCCATGCGACGTTCTACGCCATCGTGGCGAAGTTCTACGAGTTGGTGCGCGAGGACGAGATCCTGCGTCCGCTCTACCCTGAGGAGGACCTCGAGGCCGCCGAGGTGCGGTTGCGGATGTTCCTCGAGCAGTACTGGGGCGGCCCGCGCACCTACTCCGACCAACGCGGACACCCTCGGCTGCGGATGCGGCATGCCCCGTTCCGGATCGGATATCTCGAACGCGACGCGTGGCTGCGGTGTATGCACACCGCCGTCGCCGGGATCGACTCCGAGACCCTCGACGACGTCCACCGCCAGGAACTGATCGCCTATCTGGAGATGGCGGCGCAATCGATGGTCAACTCGCCGTTCTGAGGACCCGTCAGCGCAGGACGACGGCGGGGTCGCCGCGACGACGGTAGACGGTGCCGAACCGCGCGTCGATGCGCAGCCAGGCCGGCATCGCCCGGACCCGCACCACCTCGTCGACGCTGACCGACTCCGGGGCGAAGTCGTCTCCTGCCGGCGTCTGCGGCAGAAAGCCCATCGCGGTCAGGGCGAACACGCACCGCATCGGGATCCCGAGGCTGTCCCCGCCGGCGGTGACGGCGACGACCT
>NZ_JBAUJB010000219.1:0-5013 GCF_049683355.1 Mycobacterium sp. | reverse complement strand
GCTGCCGCCCGCCGGCCTCGCGCCCCCGCCGCCGGCCCCGGAGATGATCCCGCCGCCGGTACCGGAAGAACGCCCGGGAATCCTGCAACGGATCCGGGAGCGGCTCGCCGGAGGTGGCGCCGACCAGCAGCAACCGGCCGTCGTGCCCCCGCCGCCCGCCGTACCCCCGCCGCTGCCGTAACACCCGCGGGCACCCGGGACCAGCAACGCTTACCCTCGCTGAGGTGAGTCTGCCTCTCGCGCCGCCCGGAACCTCGATCCTGCGCACCACGCTGCGGGTGGCGATCATCGCCTCCGTGGTGGCGGCCGTGGCCGTGGTCGCGATGACCTCGGAGCGGGGAGTGTGGTGGCGCCTGATCACGTTCACCTACCAGGCCAACCTCCTCGCCGCCGGGTACTACCTGTGGACTCTGGTGTCGCCGCGCGCCGATACCCGGGTGGGCCTGCGGGGCGCCGTGGTGCTTTACGTGGTGATGGCGGGTGCGGTATGGAACCTGTTTCTCACCGGCCACAGCATGGGTTACACCCCGGCGAACCTGCTGCTGCATGTCGTGGTGCCGGTGCTGGCGCTGGCCGACTGGCTTCTCATCGGCCGGGGGACGGCCAGGGTGTCGTGGTGGCAACCGATGGCCTGGCTGGCCTACCCCGCCGGCTATCTGCTGCTGGCACTGCTGGTGCTCAACGAATTCGGTCGGCGCGCACCTTATTACCTTCTCGATCCCGCCACCGTCGGGACCACGACGGTGGCCCTGAACGTCGTCGGACTGGCCGGCGGTGTGCTCGTGATGGGGTACGCGTTGCTGGCCGCTCATCGCGCCGCGACCACGGTGGGCGTCGAGGTGCCATGAAACGTTCCGACGTGGGAGTTCGATAGTCAGACAGACGCATTGTGAAACCGACCCCGAACCCCCGCGCGACCAGCGTGTCTGCGCCGAACCGGGACGATAACTAGGATGGCACCGTGGCGAGCGCCCCTCTGCAGCAAACGCATCGATGGCGGGTGGTCGCGCGTCGGCTGACTGCGCTGGCCGGCTCGGTCGTGGTTCTCACCGGACTGTCGCTGGGTGGGCCGATCGCGACGGGGTGGGCAGGATCGGCCGCCCCGGAAGCGGTCGCGAGTGTGTCGCCCGCGGCGGGGCAGACCGTCGGCGTGGCCCATCCGGTGACCGTGGCGTTCACCGGCGCGGTCGCCGATCGGCGCGCTGCCGAGAGGGCGATCAGCGTCGCGCCGGCAACCGCTCCGGCACCAGCATCAGGCTCGTTCACCTGGCTCGACGATCACGTCGTGGAATGGACCCCCGCGGAGTTCTTCCCGGCGCACTCGCCGATCAACGTCTCGGTCGGCGGATTCAAGACCAGCTTCCAGACCGGTTCGTCGGTGGTCGGCGTCGCCGACATCAGCGCGTACACGTTCACCGTGAGCATCGACGGGGAAATCGCCCGCCAGATGCCCGCCTCGATGGGCAAGGCCAAGTTCCCCACCCCGGTCGGGCGGTTCACGGCGCTGAGCAAAGAGCGCAATGTCACCTTCGACTCCCGCACCATCGGGATACCTCTCGACGATCCCGAGGGCTACCTGATCAAGGGGGAGTACGGCATCCGTGTCACCTGGGGCGGTGTCTACGTCCACTCGGCGCCGTGGTCGGTGGGCTCCCAGGGGTACGCCAACGTCAGCCACGGGTGCATCAACCTCAGCCCCGACAACGCCGCCTGGTACTTCAACACCGTGCGGGTGGGTGACCCGATCATCGTGCAGGCCTGAACGACGATCAGCAGTTGGTCTCGATCCTGAACTTCGCCGTGGCCTTGTTCATCTGGTCATCGGTGAAGGTGCCGTCCGCGGTGCCGGTGATCGTGTAACTCCCGTCAGCCCCCTCCACCTCGGCGTCCCCGATGTTGTCGGCCCAGTAGGTCCCGGTGAAACCGCCGACATCGCGGAACTCCACGGACTTCGGCGTCACCGGGCCACCCGTTTCCAGGACCGCGGTGAAGCCGTTGTCGTCCTGCGGCGTCTCGATGTACCACGACCACCCCGATTGACGACAGCGCACCGGTTGCGCCCCGCCGGTGTTGGTGCCGTCGATGGTGACCGTGGCCGTGGTGCCGCCCAGTGCCGGTTCCGGTGCCGAGCAGCCGGCCGCGCCCACGATGGCGATGCCGCCGACGGCGGCCGCGATGAAGTGTCGGTTCTCCATGGCGCCCGACTCTATGCGCTGCAGCGACCGATTCCAGCCGAAATGGCGGGGTGATCACCGATTGGCCGCCCGACCGGCCCCGCGCAGGGCCGCTGCGGTGGCATCGTCGGCCGGCAGGAACGCTTCGATGCTCAGTTCCGCTGCGGTGAGATCCAGCGCGGTGCCGAACGTCGTCACCATGCTCAGAAACCGCAGCCGCCTGCCGTCCGGTGTCGCCAGCTCGAGCGGCACCGCGACCCCTCCTAGGTTCGGGCTGTCCTCGAATCCTCCTGGTTACGATCCGATTTCGGCAAAAGAGCTCGGCGAGCTGAGCGGAGCCGCCCGCAGCGACCTCACGACGCAGCCGGTCGATCAGATGGGTCCGCCACTGCGCGAGATTGGCGATCCGGGGCGCCAGGCCGTCGGGGTGCAACGCGATGCGCAGCGCGTTGGGCCGTTCGAGCAGATGCGCGGCGACCCCGTCGAGCAACACCCCGGCGCCGGGATTGGCCATGACGATCCGCCAGCCCTTGTCGACGACAACGCAGGGGTAGGGGTCGAAGGCGTCCAGCACCCTGCCCACGCCGGCCCGCACCGCGGCCATGTCCGGTGCGTCCAGAGTCCGTTCGGCGTACACCGGGGCCAGCCCCGCCGCCACCAGCAGCCGATTCTGGTCACGCGCAGGCACGTCCAGCACGGTGGCCAATCGCAGCACCATCGCCCTGCTGGCGTTGGCACGGCCGGTCTCGACGAAGCTGACGTGCCGGGCCGAGACACCGGCTTCCACGGCGAGATCCAACTGGCTCAGCCGGCGCCGGAGACGCCAGGCACGGATCAACGCACCGAACGTCGCGGGCGGTTCGCACTGCCCGTCCGGCGTTGTCATGGAGATCAGTGTGCCCCCGCGGCGGGCGCCCGACCACTACCTCTCAGGTAATTGCGCCGCTTACCTCTGAGGGGGACCGTGGAGGTATGACCACAAAACGCGGTGTGACGACATCGGCATCGGCAACGGTGGCGGCGGCACCGGCGCCACCCGTCCCGCGGTGGTTGCGCCTTGTCTTGATCTGCGACCGCGCGGGCTCGGCGTGGTACATCGGCGCCGGCTTCTTCTTCGCACCCGTGCTCGCGGTGGTCTCACCCTGGCCGCTGCTCACCACGGTGGCGTGGGCCCGCCATCGGGCTGGCCGGACTGTGGCTCGCACTGCTGGGCGTCGCGTGGCCACCGGACTGGCGATCGTGCTGAGGTCGAACGCCGAGATCCCCGAGGACTATGGGCGTTCCATCATCGACTATCCGAGCGCTACTGGTGCTGCACCGGGCAGCCCGACTGCCCGGTGTAGTCGACCTGCCAGTGTTTGATGCCGTTGAGCCAACCCGACCTCAGACGTTCGGGGGTGCCGACCGCGGCGAGATCGGGCAGGTGGTCGGCGATCGCGTTGAACATCAGCTCGATCGTCATCCTGGCCAGGTTCGCCCCGACGCAGTAGTGGGCGCCGGTGCCGCCAAAGCCGATGTGCGGGTTGGGGTCTCGCAGGATGTTGAACGAGAACGGGTCATCGAAGACCTCCTCGTCGAAATTCGCCGACCGGTAGGACATCACCACCCGCTGTCCCGTCTTGATGGGCACTCCTGACAGTTCGTAGTCCTGCAGGGCGGTGCGCTGGAACGAGGTCACCGGCGTGGCCCACCGAACGATCTCGTCGACTGCGGTGACCGGGCGTTCCCGCTTGTAGAGGTCCCACTGGTCGGGATGCTCGACCATCGCGATCATGCCGTGGGTGATCGAGTTGCGGGTCGTCTCGTTGCCGGCGACCGCCAACAGCACCATGAAGAACCCGAACTCGTCGTCGGAGAGCTTGTGTCCGTCGACATCGGCCTCGATCAGCTTGGTGACGATGTCCTCACCCGGCTCGTTCGCCCGGATCGCGGCCAGCTGCATGGTGTACATGATGAGTTCGGTTGCCGCGTTGCGTCCGTCATGGTGGGCGTACTCGGGGTCGTCGTCGGCCACCATCTGGTTGGACCAGTCGAAGATCTTCTTGCGATCCTCCAGCGGGATGCCGATCAGTCCCGCGATGGCCTGCAGCGGTAGTTCGCAGGACACCTGTTCGACGAAGTCCCCGGTGCCTTCGGCGGCCGCCGCCTTGGCGATGTTCTGGGCTCGTTCGTTGAGATCGTCACGCAACCGTTCCACGGCGCGGGGGGTGAAACCCCTGGAGATGATCTTGCGCAGATGGGTGTGGTGGACCCTTCCGGATACCGGGGCAGCGCCGTCTTCTCCAGGCTGGAGAACACGTCGCTGCGCTTGGAGATCTCCTTGACGTCGCGGTGCTTGGTCACCACCCAGTAGCCACCGTCACCGAAAGGGCCGGCCCCGCCGGTGGTCTGCTCGTTCCACCAGATCGGCGCGCAGCGACGCAACTCGGCGAGCTCGTCCACCGGCAACCGCTCTCGGTTGAGTTCGGGATCGGTGAAGTCGAATCCTGGCGGAAGGGTGGGAGTCGGCATGCGTTGGCTCCTAACCGTGGGGTGGCCGTACCGCATTGCTACACCACAGTCGGGCCTCGGCGAGACAACTTGCGAGAAGTGTGTACCCGGAAGTCGTTCCGCTGGACTCCACCGCCCCGCGGTGTAACGATTTCAGGGCCGCCGCAGATGCATCCAGTGAATAGCCGCGAAACCCGAAGGGGGCATCGGTGAAGTTCGGAATCGACGTGAAAATCGCTTCAATCGTCGGGGCTGCAGCGCTGGCCGCCCTGACCCTCACCGCGCCGGCCGCCCTGGCTGAGCCGACCCCACCGGCACCGCCACTCCCGGTTCCGGCGCCGGCTCCAGC
>NZ_JBAUJB010000218.1:0-43313 GCF_049683355.1 Mycobacterium sp. | reverse complement strand
CACCTGGCGGCACGGATGCGTCGCAACGGCGCCAACCTGATGGTGCTGGCGGGTGCCCGGATTCCCCGCGAGCAGGCCGACCCGGTGCCGGTGACCGCGCTCGTCAACGCGGCGGCCTCCGAGGTGGAGGACTACACCCGCATCACCACCGCCGGCCTGCCCGACACCGAGATCGCCGGGGCAGTCGCGGGCGACCTCGTGCACCTGCTTGCCGAGCTGCTGGACAACGCGCTGCGATACTCGCCGCCCACGTCGCAGGTGAAGGTCTCGGCGGTGCCCACCGGCACCGGTGGCCTGGTGGTCGAGGTCGCCGACACCGGCCTGGGAATGACAGAACCCGACCTGCGGGTGGCCAACACCCGCCTGCAGTCCGGTGGCGAGGTCAACCCCTACACCGCCCGGCACATGGGCCTTTTTGTGGTGGGACGGCTTGCCGCTCAGCACGGGCTGGTGGTGCGGCTGCGCAGCACCGTCGCCGAGGAACCCGGCTCGGGCACCACCGCGGGGGTGTACGTGCCGGCCGGGCAGCTCGTCGGCGCCGCACCGCGGCTGACCTATAGCGTGGCCGACGAACAGCAGGCCGACGCGCACGCCGGTATCGCCACCGCCCTCGCCCTCGACGAGCCGCGGCACACCGAGCCCGTCGCTGTCCCAGCGGCGGATCAGCTGCCGCAGCGCCGGCCCGGCGCCAGCGGGATCACCGCCCCCGAACCGGTCGCGGCCCAGCAGCCACCCGGCCGCTCCGACGTCGCCGCGTTCTTCGCGCCCCGCAACGGACATTCCCGTCACGCCGCCCCCGAGGAACCCGACAGCGCGGACGCCATCTATCAGAAGATGCTCTCCGAGTGGCTCGTCGACCCGCATGAGCTGTCCCAGAGCACCGACCTGAACTGGAAGTCGGTCTGGGACCACGGCTGGTCGGCCGCCGCCGCCGCGGACGACGCGCCGGTGCGCGACCACACAGCCGAGGGCCTGCCGATGCGTCAACCGGGAGCGCGTCTGGTGCCCGGAGCCGCCGAGCATGCCGCAGGCGAGCAGCACCGTCGGCGGGTAACATCGCCCGTCGAGGGGGGTAACGGCAGCGGCGCTCACACGACGCCTGTCCGTGATCCCGACGCCGTCCGGGCGAGCATCGGTAACCACTTCGGCGGCGTGCACGCCGCCCGCTCCCGCGTTCGGCAGACCGGAGGAGCCGACACCGAATGACCGACTCGCAGCAGCGCGATTCGCTCGACTGGCTGGTGTCCCGGTTCGCCCGAGAGGTGGCGGGGGTTTCCCACGCGATCCTGGTGTCGGCGGACGGACTGCTGATGGCGGCCAGCGAGCACATGCCGGGGGAGCGGGCCGACCAGCTCGCGGCGGTCGCTTCCGGCCTGGCGAGTCTGTCGACCGGTGCAGCTCAACTCTTCGACGGCGGACACGTGCTGCAGTCGGTGGTCGAGATGGAGAACGGTTACCTGCTGCTGATGAGGGTCGGCGACGGGTCGAACCTCGCGACGCTGGCCGTGCACCACTGCGACATCGGACAGATCGGCTACGAGATGGCGATCCTGGTGGAACAGGTGGGATCGGTCGTCCAGTCCGCGCGACGCACCCCGCAACACTCGTGAGCGCCCGATGGATCAGGGGCGCAGCGACGACGAGCCGAGTCTGGTCCGCCCGTACACGCTGACCGCCGGGCGCACCGACGCACGTGTCGAGCTCCCGCTGGAGGCGCCGGTGGGCGCGGTGTCCCCCGCGCAGCCGCCGGGGTGGCCGGGCAACGACGTCCGCGGGCAGATTCTGGCGATGTGTGCCGAGCGTCCCTCGGTCGCCGAGATTGCCGCGCATCTCTCACTGCCGCTCGGCGTGGCGCGGGTGCTGGTGGGGGATCTGGTGGTGCAGGGTTATCTGCGGGTGCACACCACCCTGGGCGGGGCCGCGACGGCCGACGAACGACGTGAACTGATCGGGAGGACTCTGCGTGGTCTCAGGGCACTCTAGGGGGGCGGCGTCGACGAAGATCGTCATCTCCGGTGGCTTCGGGGCCGGAAAGACGACGTTCGTGGGCGCGGTGTCGGAGATCGTTCCGCTGCGCACCGAGGCCCT
Source organism: Mycobacterium sp. (assembly GCF_049683355.1). GTDB lineage: Bacteria > Actinomycetota > Actinomycetes > Mycobacteriales > Mycobacteriaceae > Mycobacterium. The sequence goes on along the minus strand of NZ_JBAUJB010000218.1, from coordinate 41,225 downwards.
GGTGACCAACGCCTCGGCGGGGGTCGACGGTCTGGATGCCACCCCGATGAAGACGACCACCACGGTCGCCATGGATTTCGGCCGGATCAGCCTGGGCGAGGACCTGGTGCTGTACCTGTTCGGCACCCCGGGGCAGCGACGGTTCTGGTTCATGTGGGACGACCTGGTACGCGGCGCGATCGGTGCGATCGTCCTTGTCGACGTTCGCCGACTGGCCGACAGCTTTGCCGCGGTGGATTTCTTCGAGGCGCGGAACCTACCGTTTCTGGTTGCCGTCAACGAGTTCGACGGTGCGCCGCGACATCCGCTCGGAGCGGTGCGCACGGCGCTCGCCCTGTCCGACCACGTGCCGGTGATGGCCGTCGACGCCCGCAGTCGGGACTCGGCGAAGGCGGCGCTGATCGCGGTCGCCGAGTACGCGCTGAGCCGGCTCACGCCGGCCGGCTGACGGGGTGGACTCCTTCGAGGCCGATCGTGAGTTCGACGGTTGCGATTTCCGCGACGACGACCTCAGCCGGCTCAAGACCGAGCGGGTGATATTCACCGGGTGCAACTTCTCCGGTGTCGACCTGTCCGACTCCGAGCATGTCGGCTCCGCGTTCCGCAACTGCACGTTTCGCCGAACTTCGCTGTGGCACAGCACGTTCCGCCACTGCAGCTTCCTGGGGTCGACGTTCACCGAGTGCCGGATGCGGCCGGTGACGATGGTCGAGGTGGATTTCACGCTGGCCGTTCTCGGCGGCGCCGACCTGCGCAAGGTCGACCTGTCCGATTGCAGGCTGCGTGAGGCCAGCCTGGTGGGCACCGACCTGCGCGAGGCGGTGTTGCGGCGCGCCGACCTCAGCGGCGTGCGGGCACAGGACGCGCGCCTCGAGGGTGCCGATCTGCGGGGCGCCCGTACCGATCCGACGTTCTGGACCACCGCGAAACTGCGGGGCGCCAAGGTCGACATCGAGCAGGGGCTGGCCTACGCGGCGGCGCACGGACTCGACATCGGCGGGTGAGTCGGGTGAGTCCGGGACCGTTTCGGCTCGTGCTGGGCGGGAAACACTTCGCGCATGAGCCGCGTTCGCAGCGTTGTCGCAGCCGTCGGATCGGCCGCGGCAGCAGTCGTGGCCCGCGACCTCTTCCAGCGCAAGCACGCGTTGCTGCGCAACTATCCTCTCCTCGGGCGCGCCCGGTACCTGCTGGAATCCGTCGGCCCGGAGCTGCGGCAGTACATCGTCGCCGCCAACGACGAGGAGCGGCCGTTCACCCGTGACCAGCGCCGGTGGGTCTACGCCTCGGCGAAGAGCGAGAACAACTACTTCGGGTTCGGCACCGACAACGATCTCGAGTACACGGCCGGCTATCCGGTGATCAAGCACCGCACCTTCAGCCGCGCAGCACCCGCCACCGGGCCGCAGGCCACCCGCGCGGTCGAGCTGCCGTGCGCAAAGGTGATCGGTGCCGCGCGCGGCCGCCGGCAGGCGTTTCGGCCGAGATCGGTGGTCAACATCTCGGCGATGAGTTTCGGCTCGCTGTCGGCCAACGCCGTCGAGGCTCTCAACCGCGGCGCCGCGATCGCCGGCTGCCTGCACAACACCGGGGAAGGTGGGCTGTCCCGCTACCACCGCCACGGCGGCGAGTTGATCTTCCAGATCGGAACCGCCTATTTCGGCTGCCGCGACGCCGAGGGCCGCTTCAGCATCGACAAGCTCAAGGACGTGGTGGCCGGTGCGCCCGTGCGGGCCCTGGAGATCAAACTCAGCCAGGGGGCCAAGCCGAGTCTGGGCGGGTTGTTGCCCGCGACCAAGGTGTCCGCCGAGATCGCCGCCGCCCGCGGCATCCCGGAGGGGCGCGACTGCGCCAGCCCGTCGCGGCACGCCGAGTTCGACGACACCGACAGCCTGCTCGACTGGGTCGAGTTACTCGCCGCCGAGACCGGGCTACCGGTGGGGATCAAGTCGGCGGTCGGCGATCTCGAGTTCTGGCACGGGCTCGCCGACCTGATGTGCAGAACGGACCGCGGGGTCGACTTCGTGACCATCGACGGCGGCGAGGGCGGCACTGGCGCGGCGCCGCTGATCTTCACCGACACCGTGTCGCTGCCGTTCCAGCTCGGCTTCGCCAGGGTGTATCAGATCTTCGCCGAACGCGGTCTGCAGGAGCGGGTCGCCTTCATCGGCGGCGGCAAGCTCGGCCTGCCCGACAACGCCGTGGTCGCCTTCGCGCTGGGCTGCGACATGGTGAGCGTGGCGCGCGAACCGATGCTGGCGATCGGGTGTATCCAGGCTCAGAAGTGCCACACCGACACCTGCCCCACCGGGGTCGCCACCCAGAACGCCTGGCTGGCCCGCGGCCTGGTGCCCGAAGAGAAGGCGGTCCGGACCGCGAACTACATCAAGACGATGCGCCGGGACCTGGTGAAGGTGGCCGAGGCGTGTGGAGTGGAGCATCCCGGCCTGATCAGTACCGACTCCGTGGACGTCCTCGACGGCCGCACCGGCTCCACGCCGCTGCACGAGGTCTACGGGTACAAGCCGGGAATGGGGCTCCCGTCGGCGGCGGACTGTGACGAGATCGTCCGCCTGATGGCTGTTCGGGAACCGCAGGGCGGTACGGCGCCACCGTCGCCGTCCGCCGTCAGCTGATGAGCCTGGTCAAAAAACCGCACGTCATGGGGTGTTTGACGGCACGCCGCTAAAAGTCGCATCTGCGATGCGCAATTACTAGCGTCAGTGGCATGCAACTGACCCGGTTCACCGATCTCGGGCTACGGGCGATGATGCTGCTCGCTGCCGGGGAGGCCGACGGTCAGCGGGTCACCACCGGTTCGATCGCCGCCGGCGCCAACGCCTCGGAGAACCACATCGCCAAGGCGGTCTCCCGGCTGGCCGACCTCGGCATGGTGCACGCCCGTCGCGGCCGCACCGGGGGTCTCGCCCTCACCGAGGAGGGACGGCGAGCGTCCGTCGGGTGGCTGGTCCGTCGCCTCGAAGGCGACCGGGAGGTCATCGAGTGCGGTGGCGAGAACCCGTGCCCGCTGATCTCGGCATGCCGGCTGCGGCGCGCGCTCGCCGACGCCAAGGAAGCGTTTTACCGCGAGCTGGACCGCTACAACGTCAGCGATCTGTCCCGGGGAGCGAACCTGTCGCTGCTGACCATGAGCCACGGCCCGCCCACAACCTGAGTAACGGCCCACCCACCACCACCGAAAGGCCCACGATGAACGTCACCGCCGCACCCGCCGAACTCGAGCCCGCGCACGCGCAGATCGTGTCCGCGACGCTTCCGCTGATCGGTGCGCACATCGACGAGATCACCACCGACTTCTATCGCCGGATGTTCGACGCCCACCCGGAACTGCTGCGCAACCTTTTCAACCGCGGCAACCAGGCCCAAGGCGGCCAGCAGCGTGCGCTGGCGGCGTCCATCGCGACCTTCGCCACCCATCTGGTCGACCCGGCGCTGCCGCACCCGGCCGAGCTGCTGTCGCGGATCGGGCACAAGCACGCCTCGCTCGGGGTGACCGCAGACCAGTACCCGATCGTGTACGAGAATCTGTTCGCCGCGATCGTGGCGGTGCTGGGCGCCGACACCGTCACCGAAGAGGTGGCCGGGGCCTGGGACCGGGTGTTCTGGATCATGGCCGACACCCTGATCGCTCTCGAGCGCGACCTCTACCGCGCCGCGGGGGTCGACGACGGCAACGTGTACCGCCGGGCCCGGGTGGTCTCGAGGGTCGACGACCCGTCCGGCACCGTGCTCCTCACCGTCCGGTCAGACGATGAGCCGTTCTCCGATTTCCTTCCGGGACAGTATGTTTCGGTCGGGGTGACGCTGCCCGACGGCGCCCGCCAGCTGCGCCAGTACAGCCTGGTCAACGCCCCCGGCGACGAGCTGACCTTCGCGGTCAAGCCGGTGTCGGCCATCGCCGATCAGCCCGCCGGTGAGGTGTCCGGTTGGATCGCGGCGAACGTGTGTGTCGGCGACCTGCTCGATGTCACCGTGCCGTTCGGCGATCTGCCCGCCCCGACCGGTGACGTGCCGCTGGTGTTGATTGCGGCGGGCATCGGGATCACCCCGATGGTCGGCATCCTGGAACACCTCGCCGCCGAGGCGCCGGACACCGCGGTGCGGGTGCTGCACGCCGACCGCAGTGACCAGAGCCATCCGCTGCGGGAACGCCAGCACGAACTGGTCACCCAGTTGCCTCGCGCCGACCTTGACGTCTGGTACGAGGACGGAATCACCGCCGGCGCGCATCCCGGCCTGTTGTCACTGGACGGTGTCGAGCTTCCCGACGGCGCCCACTTCTACCTGTGCGGCAACAGCGGTTTCGTGCAGGCGGTCCGCTCCCAGCTGGTCGGTCGCGGGGTGCTCGCCGAGCGGATGCACTGCGAGCTGTTCTCGCCCAACGACTGGCTGCTCGGCTAACCGGCGCGGATTGCGCGGGTCACCATGTCGGCGATGGCGCGGCAGTACTTGGGCGTGACCGGCAGGTCGGTGAACAGGGCGACGCTGTGCAGTGGCGAGGTCAGCAGCTGCAGCGTCATCAACGGGTCCGCGTCGCCGCGCAGCTCACCGCGGGCGGCGGCTCGCGCGAAGATGTCCTCGATCGTTTTGCGGCGCAACATCCAGAACTGCACCCTGGTCTCGGAGTCGACGGCCATGGACTTGCAGTCGACGACGAACATCCGGGTGATCCTGCGTCCGACGGGATCGTTGAGGATTGTGCCGAGGGACAGCGCGAGCGCGGTGAGGTCGCTGTGCAGCGAGCCGGTGTCGCGCAGTGCGATCAGCGTTTCGCTGTAGCCGGTCATCGTGTCGATGATGAGTTGTCGTTCGCTGACCCAGGTCTGGCGGAGGTACTCGGTGGGCAGGCGGGAGCGGTGTGCGACCCCTTCGAAGCTGAAGCGGTCCACGCCCCACTGCTGCATCTCTGCAAGCGCGCCGTCCAGTGCGGCACTGCGCATCGTCACGTCGCTTTCGGACACGTCGCTTTCGGACACGTTGTTTTCGGACACGTCGTTCTCGGACACTTGCTGTTCCATCGCCACCCCCGCGCATGACCCTACGGAAGATGACGCGGCTTGCCTACCGCTTCTGTCAGGCGGGTTTGAGCCGCAGCCGCCAGCGCACGAACCCCAGATAGAAGACGCTGATCGCCGCCAGCATCGCCATGTCGAACAGCCATGCGCCGGAGGTATGCTCCCAGTGCCGGTCCTTCGGTGTCAACGGTCCGGGCACCAGCCGGATCAGGTCGATCGTGGACGCCGAGGCTGCGAAACCCCACCGCGCCGGTGTGGCCCAAGACATCTGGTCGAGCACCAGCCGGTCGGTCACCGGGATCATGCCACCGGAGAACACCAGCTGGCTCATGATCGCGACCACCAGCAGCGGCATGATCTGCTCGGACGACTTGGCCAGAGCGGACAGCGCCAGGCCGACCATCGCCGCGGCCACGCACGTCGCCGCGATGTCGACGAACAACTCCAGGCTGCGGTCGCCGATCACCGCGCCACTCTCGACCGACCCCGGACCCCAGCCCTTGCCCGCGATCGCGATCGACGTGACGATCGCCGACTGCACGATGGCGAAGGCGGTGAACACCACCACCTTCGCCATCAGATAAGCGGTCGTGGACAGGCCGACGGCCTGCTCGCGTTTGAAGATGGCCCGCTCGCCGATCAGTGCGCGGATGGTCAGGGCGGTGCCCATGAAGATCGCACCCACGTTGAGCATCACCAGGATCTGTCCCGGCTCGTTGGGCGCTTCACCGCCTTCCATCGCGGTCCTCGGCACGCCGAACCCGACGTCGCCGGGTACCGACAGCGACAGCACACCCATGATGAACGGCAGCATCATCAGGAACGCGAAGTAGCCGCGGTCGGAGATCACCAGCCGGATCTGGCGCCGGGCGATCGTGGACAACTGCCTCGGCACGCTGGTGCGGGCCGGGTTGCCCAGCTCCGACGGGGTCAGGGCGGCCGGTGGCGGTGGCGGCGGCCCGTGCTGGGCCAGGTAGCGCTGCGCTGCGGCGTCCGGGTCACCGGCGACGCCGGAGAAGATGTCGGCCCAGTTGGTCGTCCCCATCGACGCGCCGATCTGGTCGGGCGGGCCGTAGAAGGCGGTCTTGCCCCCCGGGGCGAGCAGCAGCACCTGGTCGCAGACGTCGAGGTAGGTCAGGGAGTGGGTGACGACGAGCACCACGCGGCCGGCGTCGGCCAGCTGCCGCAGCATCGTCATCACCTGGCGGTCCAGCGCCGGGTCCAGACCCGAGGTCGGCTCGTCGAGGATGAGCAGTGACGGGCCGGTCAGCAGTTCGAGCGCCACCGAGGCCCGCTTGCGCTGCCCGCCGGAGAGCTTGTCGACGCGGGTGTCGAGGTGCTTGGTCATCTCGAGTTCCTCGAGCACCTCGTTGACGACCTGCTCGCGGTCGGTCTTGGTGGTGTCGGGGGGCAGCCGAAGCTCGGCGGCGTACATCAGCGCCTGCCGGACCGTCAGCTGGCCGTGCACCACGTCGTCCTGGGGCACCATGCCGATCCGGGACCGCAGCGATGCGTACTCGGCGTGCACGTCGTGGCCTTCGAACGACACCTGGCCGGTGGTCGGGTGGGTGTAGCCGGCGACCAGCCGGGCGAACGTGGACTTGCCCGCGCCCGAGGGCCCGATCACGGCGGTCAGCGTCCCCGGCCGTGCGGAGATCGAGATGTTCTCCAGCAGCGTCTTGTTGCCCTCGATGGTCCAGGTGACGCCGTGCACGTCCAGGCCGCCGGTGGTGGTGTCGGCGGCGGTCGCGGTGCGACGGACCAGGGTGCCGTCGCGGAACAGCAGGTCGACGTTGCCGATGGTGACCGTGTCGCCTTCGGTCAGCGTCGCGCTCTCCACCCGGGCGCCGTTGACGAAGGTGCCGTTGATGCTGCGGTTGTCGCGGATCTCGGCGGTCCCGGACGGTCCCGGGATCAAGGTGGCGTGGTGTCGCGAGGCCAGCACGTCGGGGATGACGATGGTGTTGTCGGGCGCGCGGCCGATCTTGATCGAGCCGGGCGGCGCCTCCTGCGGGCGTCCGGGCCGCAGGATCCGCAGCATGCTGGTCGCGAGGTTGCCGTCCGCGGAGCGTGGCGCTGCCGCCGGGCCCATCACGGTGGCCGACTCCAACCCCGGCGACGACAGGGGCTGCGGTACGGGAGCCGGCCGTGCCGGCGGCGCCGGATTCGAGGGTCCGGTGGGATATCCGGGCTGTCGGCGCGGTGCCGGCGGCCGGATCGTCGGGGCCGGCGGCTGGCTGGGCCAGGCTGTGCCGGAGCGGCCCGCGACGGGAACCGCCGCCGTCGGTGGCGGTGCGCCGACCGAACCCTGATGACGGCCGACCTCGAAGGTCAGCAGTGGCCCGTCTGGGTTGCCGACATGGATCTGCTGGCCGTCGGTGATGTCGACGGCGGGCAGCCGGCGCCCGTTGACGTACATCCCGTTGAGGCTGCCGTTGTCGATGGCGATCCACCGGCCCTGGTCGAACCGCACCACCAGGTGCGCCCTGGAGATCAACGGGTGGGCGATCCGAACGTCGGCGCGCAGATCCCGGCCCACGACGACGTCACTGCCGGGGGCGAAGGTGCGTGGGGATCCGTCGTACCGAACGGTCAGCGCGGGGGGTGCTGGTCGGCTCACGGAGCCGCTCCAGCGGCGACATTAGACATCGGGAGCAACTCTATCGGTATCGGCTCACCCGGTGAGGTGCCACCTGACGGTGTCTGTGATCTGATGCAGCGCCGTTATCTGCCCGTTCCGCACGGCGATGACGTGTGCGAAGGCGGCGTCGACGCCTGTGTCGGCCTCGCGCGCCGAGCCCCGGTAGCGGCCGAGCACGACGACACGGTCGCCGCCTTCGACGGCCAGGAACTCCACCGGTTCGACGTCGAGGTCGTAGAGGGCGTCGATGCGTCCCCACACGTCGGAGATCATCGCGACACGCCCATGGTGCGCACCGCCGACGCCGTCGGGCATACCGTCGCTCACCCGGCCCTCGAAATCCTCTGTCAGCAAGTCGAATAGCGCCTGGCCGTCGTGCTCGGACAGAGCTCTGTAGAAGCGTCGCGCGGTGTGTGTGGCGGTATTCATCAAATCTCCCGAGTGTCGATCACCTATTAGAGGCTATCCTCTATTTTAGGGTGGAGCAATGCCGCGACCCGCCCGATACACCGTCGACGTACTGCTCGACGCGGCGGCCGAACTCCTTGCCGCCGACGGTCCCGCCGCGGTCACGATGTCGGCGGTCGCCCGCACCACCGGGGCGCCGAGCGGCTCGGTCTACCACCGGTTCCCGACCCGCGCGGCGTTGTGCGGCGAGCTGTGGGTGCGCACCGAGGAACGGTTCCAGGAGGCGTTCGTCGAGGCCCTGACGAGCGGCGACGATCCGCAACAGCGGTGTGTGGCCGCCGCGCTCAGCGTTGTCGCGTGGTGCCGCGAACACCCGGTCGAGGCGCAGGTCCTGCTGGCCGGCCCCGACGAACTGGGGTTGCACGAGTGGCCCGAGCCGCTGACCGGTCGACGGAAACGGTTGCAGCGCAAGCTCCGCAAGGTGCTCAACGAGATCCCCGAGGACCCCGGGCGGGTCAGCGCCGCATTGATCGATGTGCCCTACGCGGTGGTGCGGCGCCACCTGCGGGCACGCCAGCCCGTTCCGGCGGGCGCCGACACGATCGTGGCGGACTGCGCCAGGGCACTCATCTCCCCGAACTGACCGGTGACGGCGAACCGGTGCGCACGCAGTAGGTGTGGCTGTAGATCGTCGGCATGCACAGATTGCAGTGGTCGCAGATCGACTTCACGCTGTTGTCGTCCTGGATCCGGTTGAGCAGATCGGGCTCGGCCAGCAGCGCACGTCCCATCGCGACGAAGTCGAAACCCTCGGCCATCGCGCGGTCCATCGTCTCGCGGTTGGTGATTCCGCCGAGCAGGATCAGCGGCATCGTCAACTCCGCGCGGAACTGCTTGGCCTCCCGCATCAGGTAGGCCTCCTGGTACGGGTACTCGCGGATGAACTTCTTGCCCGACATCCGGATGCCCCACCGCAGCGGTGGCTTGAACGCCCGGGAGAACTCCTTGATCGGGGCGCCGCCGCGGAACAGGAACATCGGGTTGAGCAGCGAACTGCCCGCGGTCAGTTCCAGCGCGTCCAGCCCGCCGTCCTCCTCGAGCCATTTGGCGGTCTGGATCGACTCCTCCAGCGGGATGCCGCCGCGCACGCCGTCGGACATGTTCAGCTTCGCGGTGACCGCGATCTGGTCGCCGACCGCTTGTTTGACCGCCAGCACGACCCCGCGGGCCACCTTCGCGCGGTTCTCCAGCGACCCGCCGAACTCGTCGGTGCGGCGGTTGATCAGCGGGCTGAGGAACGCGCTGGCGAGGTAGTTGTGGCCGAGATGGATCTCCACGGCATCGAAGCCCGATTCGATCGCCAGCCGAGCGGCGCGTGCGTGCGCCTCGGTCACGGCGTCGATGTCCTCGCGGCTGGCCTTCTTCGCGAACCGCATCGACAACGGGTTGAAGAACCGCACCGGGGCCAGTGCCTGCGCCTTGTTGGTGCGCGCGTTGGCGACCGGTCCGGCATGACCGATCTGTGCGCTGATCGCCGCGCCCTCGGAATGGATGGCATCGGTCAGCCGGCGCAGCCCGGGCACCGCCTCGGGACGCATCCACAGCTGCCAGCCGTCGGTGCGCCCGCCGGGGGTGACGGCACAGTAGGCGACCGTCGTCATCCCGACCCCGCCGGCGGCCGGCAGCCGGTGGTAGGTGATCAGGTCCTCGGTGACCAGCGCGTCGGGCGTCGACGCCTCGAACGTCGCGGCTTTGATGATCCGGTTGCGGAGCGTGATCGGCCCGAGCTTGGCGGGGGTGAACACATCATGCGGGGCTGTCATGTCGCCGAGCATGCCACGCCTCCGTGGAGAAAGAACCGAGCCTGACACAATGGCTGCCGTGGGTGCGATCACTTTGGACGGCAAGGCCACGCGCGACGAGATCTTCGTCGACCTCACCGAACGCGTCGCGGCTCTGACCGCGGCGGGCCGGACCCCCGGGCTGGCAACGGTGCTGGTCGGCGACGACCCGGGTTCGCAGGCCTACGTCCGCGGCAAGCACAGCGACTGCGCCAAGGTCGGCATCAACTCGATCCGCCGCGACCTGCCCGCCGACATCAGCCAGGGCGCCCTGCTCGAGGTGCTCGACGAGCTCAACGCCAACCCCGACTGCACCGGCTACATCGTCCAACTGCCGCTGCCCAGGCATCTCAACGAGAACGCGGCCCTGGAGCGGGTCGATCCGGACAAGGACGCCGACGGGCTGCACCCGATGAACCTGGGCAAGCTGGTGCTCAACGAGCCGGCCCCGTTGCCGTGCACCCCGCGCGGCATCGTGCACCTGCTTCGGCGCTACCCGGTCGAGATCGCCGGCGCGCACGTCGTCGTCATCGGACGTGGGGTCACCGTCGGCCGCCCGCTGGGGCTGTTGCTGACCCGTCGCTCGGAGAACGCCACGGTGACGCTGTGCCACACCGCCACCCGGCACCTGCCCCAGATCACCCGCGAGGCCGACATCATCGTCGCCGCGGCCGGGGTGCCGCACATGGTGACCGCCGAGATGGTGCGGCCGGGCGCAGCGGTCGCCGACGTGGGGGTCAGCCGCGACGACGCAGGCAAGTTGGTCGGCGACGTACATCCCGACGTGTGGGACGTGGCCGGCCATGTCTCCCCGAATCCCGGTGGCGTCGGGCCGCTGACGCGGGCGTTTCTGCTCACCAACGTCGTCGAGCGGGCCGAGCGGGCCGAGCGCGAAGAGCAGACGGCGCCGATGAGCGCTTGCGCGAAGAGCAGACGGCGCCGGTGACGCTGCGGGAGTGGGGCCGCAGGGTCTTCGGCGGACAGTGGCCCATCCTGGTGGTCGGCCTGTTCCTGCTGGCGGCTTTTGTGCTGGTGGCGATGGGCTACTGGCGCCGCGGCGCGGCGGTGATGGCCGTCGGCGTCGCGGTCGCTGCCGGGCTGCGGTTGACGCTGTCCGACGACCGGATCGGACTGCTGGCGGTGCGCTCCCGCACGGTCGACTTCCTCACCACCGCGTCGGTCAGCGCAGCCATGCTCTACATCGCGTGGACCATCGATCCGCTCGGCACCAGCTAGCGACTTTAGGGCCGGATGCGTTTTAGCTACTCGCGAGTAGGGTAGACCGCTCGCATCGGGCTTGTGACAGCGGTCACAGCCCGTCATCCGCGAGTGAAAGGCGATTGATGGTGTCGGCGTTGAAGACCTTGGCGCGGTGGAGCAAAGCGCCCGCCCGTGATGTGTCCGCCCCCTCGGGATCCTGGGTCAACATGGTTCGCGGCCTGGCTGCGCGGGCCACCACGCCACTGCTGCCCGACGACTATCTGTCGTTGCTGAACCCGCTGTGGTCGGCGCGGGAGCTGCGCGGCGAGATCGTCGAGGTGCGGCCGGAGACCGACGACACGGCCACGGTGATCATCCGTCCCGGGTGGGGATTCTCGGGCGACTACCGGGCGGGGCAGTACGTGGGCATCGGGCTGCGGGTGGCCGGTCGCTGGCACTGGCGGTCGTACTCGCTGACCTCGGTCTCCGATCTGAAAGACGACGACATCTCGATCACGGTCAAGGCCACCCCCGAGGGGTTCCTGTCCACGCACCTGGTCAACGGCGTCGAACCCGGGACCATCATCCGACTCGCGTCCGCCAAAGGCGATTTCGCGCTTCCGGACCCACCTCCGTCGGCATCACCCCGATCATGGCGATGCTGCGGTCCCTGCGGGCTCGAGGTGACCGGCCGGACATCGTGCACGTGCACTCGGCGCCGTCGGCCGACGCGGTGATCTTCCACGACGAGCTGCGCCGGCTGGAAAGCGAGCAGGACGGTTACCGGCTGCACCTGCAGATCACCGAACAGGACGGCAAGCTCGACTTCGACAGGCTCGACGACATCGTGGCCGACTGGCGTGAGCGTTCGGCCTGGGCGTGCGGGCCCACCGCGATGCTCGACACCGTCGAGAAGATTTGGGAGGAGAACGGCCTCGAAGATTCGCTGCACATGGAGCGGTTCAGCATCGCCGCCACCGACAAGGGGGGCGAGGGCGGCACCGTGACGTTCGCGATCTCCGACAAGACCATCGAGATCGACGGCGCGACGTCGATCATGCAGGCCGGGGAAGAGGTCGGCATCCAGATGCCCTTCGGCTGTCGAATGGGCATCTGCCAGACCTGCGTGTTGCCGCTGGAGGCGGGCAACGTGCGCGACTTCCGGTCAGGGCAGGAGCACGGCGCCGGCGACCGGATCCAGACCTGCATCTCCACCGCATCCGGCAACTGCACCATCAACGTCTGAAGGGAACATCATGGCGATCACCGACATCAAGGCCTACGCGCATCTGACCACCGAGGACGTCGAGAACATCACCGCCGAACTCGACGCGATCCGGGCGGACGTGGAGGAATCACGCGGCGAGCGCGACGCGCAGTACATCCGGCGCACCATCCAGTTGCAGCGCGCGTTGGCGGCCGGCGGCCGGGCGGCGCTGTTCGCGAGCAGCAGCCGGATCGCGCGGGTCGCCGGCACCGCGATGCTGGCGACGGCCAAGATCATCGAGAACATGGAGCTGGGCCACAACATCACCCACGGGCAGTGGGACTGGATGAACGACCCGGAGATCCACTCCACCGAATGGGAGTGGGACACCATGTCGCCGTCGGTGCACTGGAAGAAGTCTCACAACTTCATCCACCACAAGTACACCAACGTGGTCGGGCTGGATGACGACATCGGCTACGGCATCATGCGGCTCACCCGGGACCAGCGGTGGGAAGGGTGGATGATCGGCAACCCGATCTACAACCTGACGCTCGGCACCCTGTTCGAGTGGGGGGTGGCGCTGCACGGGGTGGAGACGACGAAGTACCGCAAAGGTGAGAAGTCGATGGCCGAGGTGCGAAAGGACCTCAAGATCATCGGCCGCAAGGTCGGCAAGCAGGTGGGCAAGGACTACATCGTGTTCCCGGCGCTGGCCGGCACCAACTGGAAGCACACCATGAAGGCCAATTTCGTGGCCAACCTGATCCGCAACTACTGGTCCTACATGGTGATCTTCTGCGGTCACTTCCCCGACGGTGCGGACAAGTTCACCGTCGAGGAGTTCGAGAACGAGACGCAGGGCGAGTGGTACCTGCGACAGATGCTGGGGTCGGCGAACTTTCACGCCGGGCCGGTCATGGCGTTCATGAGCGGCAACCTGTGCTACCAGATCGAGCACCATCTGTTCCCGGATCTGCCGAGCAACCGCTATGCGGAGATCAGCGTGCGGGTGCGGGCATTGTGCGAGAAGTACGACCTGCCCTACACGACGGGTCCTCGTGCGCGCCAGTACTTCCAGTCGTTCTGGACGATCCTCAAGCTCGCGCTGCCGGACCGGATGTTGCGGGCCACCGCCGACGACGTACCCGAGACCCGATCGGAGCGCGGGTTCGGCCGGGCTGTCCAGGCCCTCCGCAACGGGGAGGCGGCGCCGTCGTCGGGTCCCCGGCGCGGACTGCTCACCGCGTTGCGGCAGGCCGGAAACCCGGCTGCCGCGTGAGCCGGCTCGCCGCCGCGTGAGAGTGAAGCCAGGGCAGTGAATCAGGCCTTGGTCACGACCAGGAACGCTATTCCGCGGCTCAGGTCAGGGTCGCGCGGAGGCACACCGTGACGTAGGGCAGCGCCAGGCCGCCGACGTTGGCCAGCGCGGGATGGGTGGCCAGCAGCTCGCGCACCCGGTCCAGGGTCTGGGCGCGGACCCGCTCCGGCGAGGTGATGCAGTAGCTGCGCGATGCCACCAGGTCGGTCAGCGCCTGCGGTGTCAGGTAGCTGGTCCACTCCACCTGGTGCCGTTCGACATCACCGAACGGGACGGGGAGGTCCGCGGTGTGGCTGTGCGCGTCGTCGTGGCCGATGATCTGACCGAGGTCCTTCACCCAGCCCATCCGCTCGTCGCGGGTGTTCCACACCAGGCCCAGCCGGCCACCGGGGCGCAGCACGCGGGCCACCTCCTTGATCGCCCGTTCCGGGTCGAACCAGTGCCATGCCTGCGCCACCAGCACCGCGTCGACGCTGTCGTCGGCCAGCGGGATCTCCTCGGCGGTCCCCAGCAGCGCCGGGGTTTCGGGCAGCGACGAACTCAGCAGTTCGAGCATCTCGGGGATCGGGTCGACGGCGAAGACGTCGAGGCCGCGCTCCACCAGCCGGGTGGTCAGTTTGCCGGTCCCGGCGCCCAGGTCCAGCACGGTCCGGGCTCCCGGCGGCAGCAGCCAGTCGATCGACTCCGGCGGGTAGGACGGGCGGCCGCGTTCGTAGGCCGCGGCCTCTGCACCGAACGACAGCGAACGCTGTTCGGGGGAGCCGGTCACCGCGACGCCAGCTCCAACGTCCGGCGGATCAGCTTGCCGACGGCGTCGGTCTCGAGCAGGAAGCCGTCGTGGCCGTAGATCGAATCGACCACGTCGAGCCCGTCGCAGCCAGGCAGCAGCTCGGCCAATTCGGCCTGCAGGCGCAGCGGATAGAGCCGGTCGGAGGTGATACCGCCGACCACCGCGGGTACCGGGCACCCGCGCAGCACCGCCTCCACGCCACCCCTGCCGCGGCCGATGTCGTGGCTCGACAGGGCGTCGGTGAGCGCGACGTAGGTTCCGGCGTCGAAGCGCGACACGATCTTTCGGCCCTGGTACTCCAGATAGCTCTGCACCGAGTAGCGACCACCGGTGGTCGGATCCTCGTCGCCCTGAGGGTCGTTGGCGAAGCGGTCGTCGAGTTCGGTCTCACCGCGATAGGTCAGGTGCGCGAAGCGCCGCGCGATCTGCATGCCCATGTCCGGGCGGCGGTCGGTGCCGTAGTAGTCGCCGTTGCACCAGTTCGGGTCGGCCTTGATGGCCGACACCTGCGTGCTCTGCGTGCCGATCTGGTCGGCGGTGGCGCGTGCCCCGACCGCGAGAACCAGTCCGGCGCGGACGTTGTCGGGGTGGGTGACCATCCACTCGAGCGCCCGCGCCCCACCCATGGATCCGCCGATGACCGCGGCGACCTCGGTGATGCCCAGCCGCTCGAGCGCGGCCACGTCGGCGGCGACCTGATCGCGCACCGTTGTGGTGGGGAACCTTGAACCCCAGGCCTTTCCGTCGGGTGCCAGGGAGCTGGGCCCGGTGGAGCCCCGGCATCCGCCGATGACATTGGTCGAGATCGCGCACCACCGGTCGGTGTCGATCGGCGCGCCCGGACCGGCCACTCCGTCCCACCAGCCCGGGGTCGGGTGGTCGGGTCCGGCAGGGCCGGTGATGTGTGAGTCGCCGGTCAGTGCGTGCAACACCATGACGACGTTGTCGCGTTCGGGGGACAGTTCCCCCCACCGCTGTACAGCGATCGACACGTCGTCGAGAACCGCACCGTTCTCCAGTGTGAGCGGGCCGATCTCGACGACGCCGACCTCGCCCTCGGGGGGCAGCGTCACCCGCTCGTCGGTTGCCACGTCGATGATTGTCACAACACGACCCTCAGAACGACGCAACGGCGTGCGGATCGGTGTGGGTGGCGCTGCACCGCTTGGCCGCGGCGAAGCCTTGCTCCAGGTCGGCGATGATGTCGGCGAAACCCTCGATGCCGACGGCGAGCCGAACCAGGCCGGGTGTCACGCCGGTGGAAAGCTGCTCCTCAGGGGACAGTTGGGCGTGTGTCGTCGAGGCCGGATGGATCACCAGCGAACGCACGTCGCCGATGTTGGCGACGTGGCTGTGCAAGGTCAGGGCGTCGACAAAAGCCTTGCCCGCGTCGACGCCGCCGGCCAGCTCGAATGCCAGCACCGCACCGGTTCCCCTGGGCGCCAACTTCTTTCCCAGCTCATACCACGGCGAGGTGGGAAGTCCCGCGTAGTTGACCGACAGGACGTCGTCGTGCCCGGCGAGGTATTCGGCGACCTTCAGCGCGTTCTCGACGTGCCGTTCGACCCGTAGGCTCAGCGTCTCGAGTCCCTGCGCCACCAGGAACGCGTTGAACGGCGAAGCCGCCGACCCCAGATCACGCAGCAACTGCACCCGGGCCTTGAGCGCGAAGGCCGGCGCGCCGAGTTCGGCGTAGACCACGCCGTGGTAGCTCGGGTCTGGGGTGGTGAAGCCGGGGAACTTGCCGTTCGTCCAGTCGAACGTGCCGCCGTCGACGAGGACACCGGCGATCGTCGTCCCGTGACCACCGAGGTACTTGGTGGCCGAGTGCACGACGATGTCGGCGCCGTGGGCGAGCGGCTGGATCAGGTACGGCGTGGCGATGGTGTTGTCGACGATCAGCGGGACACCGGCGTCGTGCGCGACCGCGGCGACCGACGGGATGTCGAGCACGTCGATCTGCGGGTTGGAGATGGTCTCGCCGAAGAACGCCTTGGTGTTGGGCTGCACTGCGGCCCGCCAGGACTCGGGGTCGTCGGGGTTGTCGACGAAGCTGACCTCGATGCCGAGCTTGGGCAGCGAATAATGGAACAGGTTGTAGGTGCCGCCGTAGAGCCGCGGACTCGACACGATGTGATCGCCGGCGTTGGCCAGGTTCAGGATCGCGAACGTCTCGGCGGCCTGCCCGGAGGCCAGGAACAGTGCTGCGACACCGCCTTCGAGCGCCGCGATGCGTTGCTCGACGGCGTCGTGTGTCGGGTTCATGATGCGGGTGTAGATGTTGCCGGGTTCGGCAAGGCCGAACAGCGCCGCCGCATGGTCGGTGCTGTTGAACGTGTAGCTGGTGGTCTGGTAGATCGGCAGGGCCCGCGCGTTGGTGGCGCTGTCCGGGGTCTGCCCGGCGTGGACCTGCTTGGTCTCGAATGCCCAGTTGGCGGTGGGATCGGTGGTGTCGGTCATCATGTTCTCCAGTCGTGAGGGGCGCCTGGGGGTGGGTCGACGAAGTGCAGTGTCGGTCAGCGACAACTGCGCGGCGTGGACCTCGCCATCAGGTTTCCCCGTCTACTCAGGGGGCCCGTTCACGGCGGACCCGCGCTTGCCTTACAGCCGGTGGCTGCTCAACCTGGTCATCACCCGGGGCACCCCACCGCGGTTGGAGGGTTGCCGGCCAGCGAGCCGGGGCTTGACGCTGGCGCTCATGACCGAAACGAACACTATCGCACGTTGCTACAGGGGTGCCAGTGGGTTCTGCCGAATGCGGCTCCACCTGCGAGGACCACGCGGGTTGCGGGGTCTCAGCCGATGGCCTGCTGTGGTTGGCTGTGCCGGTCGACGAAGTCGGCGATCACCGCGGTGACGCGCTCCGGTGCCTCCAGCATCGGGATGTGGCCGACGCCGTCGAGCTCGATCACCTCCGCGGTGTCGGGCATGTGCTTGAGGAAGTAGAGATGGCCGCGCGGCGCGGGGAACACCCGGTCGTTCTCGCAGATGACCAGCTGGGTGGGTGCGCCGAGGTTGGCGAGCTCGAGAAGGCCGGGCATGCGCAGCGTCTTGACCAGCAGCTGCAGGTAGGCGTGGCAGTGGGTGGCGTCCTCGATCAGGTCGTGCAGCTCGGCGTCGGGCGGCCCGTCGGCCGGGCCGCTGACCGGCAGGGTGGCGATCCGACGCGCGAACGGCAGCTTGAGGATGCGCGGGCCCAACAGGCGCGCGGCGATCAGCGCCGGGCCGCCCGCGATGAACTTCAGCACGGTCTCGTACTTCGTCAGGGAGTGCTGCGACCAGCCCCCGGCAGGGGCGATCGCGGTCAGGGTCTTGGCCCGGCCGCGACGTTCCAGCTCGAAGCCCACCCAGCCGCCCAGCGAGTTGCCGACGATGTGGGCGGTCTGCCAGCCCAGCCGGTCCATCCGCTCTTCGATGTCGTCGACGAGCAGCTCGGTGTGCAGCAGCCACGTCGGCGACTTACGGCCCCCGTGGTGGCCGACCATCGTCGGCGCGTACACCTCGAACCGGCCGGTGCCCGCAAGGTCGTCGGCGACGGTGCGCCAGACGTTCTGGGAGCACAGGAACGGGTGCAGCATCAGGATCGGTTCGCCCGATCCGGCATGGATCGGCTCTCGGGGTGCCTGAGCCCGACATTAAGGTGATACCGCCGGTACCGCAAGAAGCGTGTGACCGGTTCCGTTAGGGTCGGCGGTCGTGACGCGACCCATCACGGTGAGCACCATCAATGTCAACGGCATCCGCGCGGCCGTCAAGCAGCGGTCGGTCGACAACCTCGGGCTGCTGCCGTGGTTCAAGGAGACCCGCGCCGATGTGGTGTGCCTGCAGGAGACGCGCGCCGACGACGAGCAACTGGCCGACGCGTTGGCCCCGGTGCTGGCCGACGGGTGGCATCTGGCGTCGGCGGCGCCGCACGTCAAGGGACGCAACGGGGTCGCGGTGTTGTCGCGCACGCCGTTCGGTGACATCAGGATCGGTTGCGGCGCCGACGAGTTCGCCGAGCACGGCCGCTACATCGAGGTGGACACCGGCGGGCTGACGGTGTCGAGCGTGTACTTCCCGACCGGTGAGGCCGACACCGACCGGCAGCTGGAGAAGGAACGGTTCATGGCGGCAGTCGCCGCGCGGATGGCGGTGCTGCTGGCCCGCGGCGGCGAGGCGGTGTTGTGCGGCGACTGGAACATCGCCCACACCGAGAACGACATCAAGAACTGGCGGGGCAATCTCAAGAAGTCGGGGTTCCTGCCACAGGAGCGGCAGTGGCTCTCCGATCTGCTGGACACCGGCTGGGTCGACGTGGTGCGCTGGGCGCACCCCGGGGTCGCGGGCCCGTACGCGTGGTGGTCGTGGCGGGGCAAGGCGTTCGACAACGACGCCGGATGGCGGATCGACTACCAGCTGGCCACGCCCGGGTTGGCGGCACGGGTGGCGTCCACGTACACCGAACGGCCGGCGGCCTACGCGCTGCGCTGGTCCGACCACTGCCCGGTCACCGTCGACTACACCGAGATCACTTAGCAGCCTTGCCGATTGGGCGTCTGGAGGGCTCCGTCGGCGCCGGCTGTCGCGCCCCGTACCGTCTCGAGTACCCGCGGATCCCAGGTCATCGCGGTCTCCCACGGCAGCCCCGTCGCATCGGAGATGAAGATGCTGTGGGTGTCGTCGAACGCTGCGCACCGGCGGTGCGGCAGCACCCGGTCGCTGACATCGGTGGCCAGCGCGCTGTGCCGCGACACCAGGCCGTCGTTCGGGGCCACGTCATCGGGTTCACCGGTTCGGGCCGGGTGAAGCGGGCCCCGCCGATCAGGACGACGGGGATCTGGTCGAGCACCCCGGCCTGGTATTCGTTCCAGCCCAGCGGCCCCATCAGGTAACCCTGGTTGACCTCGCGTGCCGAACCGGTCTGCAGCCGCAACATCTCGGCCTGGAACGCGGTGGCGGCCTGCTCGCAGAACGCATCACCCGCGCAGTCCGACAACGGTCGGACCCGTTGGCGTAGTCGGACAGATACTGTAGCTGCCCTGCCAGGGCGTGCCCAGGGTGGTCAGTGACCGGATCCGCACCGGCGAGCCCAGGCCCTGCAGCACCCGGAACGCCGCACGGGAGTTGATCGCCGCCGAGCGGCCGGTCCTCGCTGCGCACGGCCTGACGATGTGGGGCTATGCGGTGCTGTCGGCGCTGGACCGAGGTGCGATGCGCACCCAGGCAGCGCTCGCCGAAGCGATCAACGCCGACAAGACCCGCATCATCCCGACGCTCGACGAACTGCAGCAGCGCGGCTACATCGAACGATTCCCCGACCCCGACGATCGTCGGGTGCGGCTGCTGGCGATCACTGAAAACGGCCGCGCGGTCAAGGACGCGGCACAGGCCGAGATACAGCGCGGCGAAGAACGGTGGTTGGCAGAGCTGTCTGCCGAGGAACGGCGGGTGTTCCTACGTGCGCTGCGTCGGATGGCCCCCGACTGAGCCCGGCGGCGCGCATGAAAAACTGGAGGGCATCATGAGCCCAAACACCAGGCCGGTCGTCTTCTCCGGCGCGCAGCCCACCTCGGATTCCCTGCACCTGGGCAACGCCCTGGGAGCGGTGAGCCAGTGGGTCGGCCTGCAAGACGGCCACGACGCGTACTTCTGCGTCGTGGACCTGCACGCCATCACCGTCCCGCAGGATCCCGAGACGCTGCGCAGGCGCACCCTGGTCACGGCCGCGCAGTACCTCGCGCTCGGAGTCGACCCGGCCCGGGCGACGGTGTTCGTGCAGAGCCATGTGCCCGCCCACGCCGAATTGGCATGGGTGCTGGGCTGTTTCACCGGTTTCGGGCTGGCCTCGCGGATGACTCAGTTCAAGGACAAATCCCAGAAGCAGGGCGCCGAAGCCACCACGGTCGGCTTGTTCACCTACCCGGTGCTGATGGCCGCCGATGTGTTGCTCTACGACACCGAACTGGTGCCGGTCGGTGAGGATCAGCGCCAGCACCTCGAGCTGGCACGCGATGTCGCCCAGCGGGTCAACGCCCGCTTTCCCGACACGTTCGTCGTCCCCGAGGCGATGATCCCGAAGGCCACCGCCAAGATCTACGACCTCGCCGAACCGACGGCCAAGATGAGCAAGTCGGCGGCCACCGAGGCCGGCTTGATCAGCCTTCTCGACGATCCGGGCAAGACGGCCAAGAAGATTCGCTCCGCGGTCACCGACAGCGACCGCGAGATCCGGTTCGACCGCGAGGCCAAACCGGGGGTGTCCAACCTGCTGACGATCCAGTCGGCGGTGACGGGAACCGACATCGACAAGCTCGTCGAGAGCTACGCCGGGCGCGGCTACGGGGATCTGAAGAAGGAGACCGCCGAAGCGGTGGTGGAGTTCGTGACGCCGATCAAGGCGCGGGTCGACGAGTTGCTCGCCGACCCGGCTCAACTGGAGAGCGTGCTGGCCGGGGGTGCCGCTCGGGCCCGGGAGGTGTCTGGGGAAACGTTGCGACGGGTATACGACCGGATAGGGTTCCTAGCACCGACGAAATAGGGGATCGGATGACCGCGCCGCCCACGCCGGTAGCTACCGGCGACTCGACGGACTCGACCGACCCCGAAGAAAAGCCCGGATTCCTTGACCGGTTGCGCGCGCGAATGCCGTGGTTCGACCACGTGATGCGCGCCCAGGAGCGGTACAAGGACTGCAAGGGTGACTTCTACGCCGCCGGCATCACCTACTTCACGATCTTCGCGTTGTTCCCGCTGCTGATGGTCGGCTTCGCCGTCGGCGGCTTCGTGTTGGCCAGCTGGCCCGAGCTGCTCGCCGAGGTCGAGAACCAGATCAGGGGCGCTGTCAGCGGCCAACTCGGTCAGCAGCTCATCGAGCTGATGGAGTCGGCGATCGAGTCGCGGGCGTCGGTGGGCGTCATCGGTCTGGCGGTGGCCGCATGGGCAGGTCTGGGTTGGATGGCGAACCTGCGCGAGGCGCTCAGCCAGATGTGGGGCGGCTTCCGAGGGGAACGCCCAGGTTTCGTCCGGACCAAGCTGTCGGATCTGGTGACGCTGCTCTCGGCGTTTGTCGCGATCGTCGCCACCGTCGCGCTGACGGCGCTGGGCAGCACCTCGGTGATGGAGGACGTGTTGGGTTGGTTCGGCTTCGTCGACACCACCGGGCTGAACCTGGTGTTGCGCGGCGCCTCGATCCTGGTGTCGGTGCTGGTGTCCTGGCTGCTATTCACCCTGGTGATCGCGCGGTTGCCGCGGGAGTCGGTCAGCTTCCGCAGCAGTGTGCGGGCCGGGTTGATCGCCGCCGTGGCGTTCGAGATCTTCAAGCTCGTCGCCGCCATCTACCTGCGCTCGGTGGTCACCGGTCCGGCGGGTGCGACGTTCGGTCCGGTGCTCGGGCTGATGGTGTTCGCCTACATCACCGCCCGGCTGATCCTGTTCGCCACCGCATGGGCGGCGACGACGCCGGAGAACATGGGCGAGGACGAGCTGCCCGCTCCCGGGCCCGCCGTGATCAAGAACCGGATCATCACCCGGCCGGGGCTGGGGCCGTTACAGGCGACCGCGGCAGTCGCTGCGGGAGCGCTCGGCGCGCTGAGCCTCACGCGGTGGCGCAGGCGCTGACGCTCCGCCGGAGGCTCAGCGCACCGGGCGACGGTTGAGCGATCGGGCGCACATGATCAGGCTGAACACGATGACCGACCCGATCACGGCCACCCCGACCCGCACCGGTAGCGCGTTGACGTCGGGCAACGTGGCGTTGGCATTGGTCGTGGTCGTCGCGGCGGCCGCGGCGGCTGGATCGGCGTCGGTGGCGCCCAGGGACGGGTCCGGCTCGATCAGGGTGCCCACCTTGGTCCCGGGGGCGGTCGCGAATCCGTAGTCGAGCAGTCGGGCGGCCTGCTCCCACGGGGCAATCGGTTGCCGGGCGCCGCGCAGCAGCACGGCGACCAGGCGGCGGCCGTCACGCTCGGCTGCGCCGACGAAGGTCTGCTGGGCGTCGTCGGTGAAACCGGTCTTGCCGCCGAGTGCCCCCGGGTAGTGCTCGAGCAGCCTGTTGTCGTTCTCGATCGGATAGCCGGTGCCGTCGCGCCCGGGGAACGTCGTCGAGCGGGTGGCGACGATGTCGGCGAAGACGGGGTTCTGCCACGCGTACCGGTAGATCAGTCCGATGTCGTAGGCCGAGGTGCTCATGCCGGGGCCGTCGAGTCCGGACGGGGTGGCCGCCCGGGTGTCACGTGCCCCCAGCTTGCCCGCCAGGACATTCATCTTGTTGAGAGCGCTTTCCATGCCGCCCAGCTGCATGGCCAGCGCGTGGGCGGCGTCGTTGCCCGAGTACATCAGCAGACCGTGCAGCAGGTCGTTGACGGAGTAGAGGCCGCCTTCGCCGACGCCGACGTTCGTCCCTTCGACGGCCGCATCCTCGGCGGTTCCCGGAACCACCTTGTGCAGGGGCAGGTCGCGGATCGCCTGCATCGCGGTCAGTGCCTTGATGATGCTCGCGGGGCGGTGCCTGCCGTGGGGGTCCCGGGCGGCGATGACGTCGCCGGTGTCGAGGTCGGCGACCAGCCAGGCCTCCGCGGAGATGTCGGTGGGCACCGGCGGGGTACCGGGGGCGGTGATGACGCCGCACCCGGCCAGCGCTTCGCCGCCCAGTGGCGTGGCCGGTACCGGCAAGGGTTCCGGTGGGGGGCCGACCTTCGGGATCTCCGACGCGTCGACCGCGGGCGGCGTCGCCACCCGGTAGGGGCAGGTGTTGGCATCCATCGCCGCGTCCGGCTCCGCGGCAGCGACCGGCGCGCCGATCAGCAGTGCCGCGATGACCAGCGCAGACACCCGCGCGGAGCTCGTTCTGAAGGTCGCCATCGTCTGCGCAGATTAGGCGATCCGACCCCGTCGATCCGGGAGCCACGCGGTGACTGGTGTGGTCAGAGTTTCAAATGTGACTCATCAGGTAGTGACGAGACGGGCTCCCGACGGCGCAGTAACTAGGCTGGCGGAAACCCTGGCCCGCACAAAGGACGTACATGTTCATAGTTGTTCTCGGCTCGATTCTCGGGCTGATGCACCTCTACGTCTGGAAGCGGATGGTGAAGGACACCACCGGGCCGGGCCGCACCCGCCGGCTGTTGTCGATCGTCCTGCTCGCAGCCCTTGCCCTGTTGCTCCTCACCCTGGTCGGTCCGCGGATCTTCGGTATCCCCGAGGCCGGCTGGTACGCATGGCCGGGGTACTTCTGGTTCGGCCTGATCGTGTACCTGTTCCTGGCGCTTCTGGTGCTGGAACCGATTCGGCTGGCGCTTCGCGGCTGGGTCAAGCGCGCACCGTCCGCGCCGGAACAGGCGCCGTCGGTGCAGCGGCGGGTGTTCCTCGCCCGGGCCGGAGCCGTGGCCGCCGGAGCCACCGCCGTCGGTCTGGTCGGTACCGGAGCGGCGACCGCGCTGGGACCTCCCAAGGTGCTGCGTGTCCCCGTGCGCCTGAGCCGGCTCGACCCGGCCTTCGATGGGTTCCGTATCGCGGTGGTGTCCGACATCCACCTCGGCCCACTGCTGGGCCGTGCCCACACCGAGCGGATCGTCCGGATGATCAACGAGACCGAGCCTGACCTGGTGGCAGTGGTGGGCGATCTGGTGGATGGGACGGTTGAGGAGCTGGGTTCCGCGGCGGCACCGTTGCGCGACCTGGTGTCGCGGGAGGGTTCGTTCTTCGTCACCGGCAACCACGAGTACTTCGTCGACGACACCGTCCCCTGGCTGGCCGAGTTGGAGCGCCTCGGACTCCAGGTGTTGACGAATGAGAACACCCGGATCAGCCGTGGGTCGGCCGCGTTCGACCTCGCCGGTATCAATGATCCCGCCGGCGAGTCCCGTTCCGATCCACCGGATCTCGACCGGGCACTGGCAGGGGTGAACCCGTCGGGGCCGACGATCCTGCTGGCCCATCAACCGGTGCAGGTGGAGCAGGCCGCTGAGCGCGGGGTGGACCTGCAGCTGTCGGGACACACCCATGGCGGCCAGATGTGGCCTTTCCACTACATCGTGTCGCAGGTTCAGCCGGCGCTCGCCGGTTTGTCGACGGTGCAGGACACCCAGCTCTACGTCACCCGGGGTGCGGGGTTCTGGGGCCCGCCGGTCCGGATCGGCGCGCCTCCCGACATCAGCGTGCTGTCGCTGCAGAGCGGTTTATAAAACCGTGACCGCGGGAATCTCTTATCAAGCTCACGGCTAAATCTGAGGGTGATGCTCAGGTCAACCGAGCAAGCTGAAGGCGAAGGCTGGGAGCGACCCTGAAGTTCTCAGCGGAAGGCGCTGATATGACGACCACGACCGCTGGCGCGACCGTGGTACATCTCAAGTCGCACCCTGCCTGGCTCCGGGCCCAACGTCGCGAACGGGAGCTCGCCGAAGCGATGCGCCGGCACCCATCTTTCCAATCCCGCAATGAACCCGTTGCCCGCTGAACCATCTGCATGAGAAAGGGGCGCCCCTGGTGGTGGGGGCGCCCCTTTCTGCACAACTGGGTACTCGCGGATCGCAGGACCGGGCGCACGAAAGGGGCACCCCATAGGGAGGGTGCCCCTTTCTGGCTCAGGTGTCAGCGGACGTCGGAGGTGGCGAGGGTGAACTTCTTCATGGTGTTGCTCTTCCCTGGTGTCGGGTCGGAGCCGTGGAGCGGGTCACGCGGTTTCGACGTTCTCGGTGGTTCGTGGTCGTACATGGGCTTGAACGGGCTGGTCAGGGGATTAATTCCGCTGGCAGGAATTGATCGACCGGTGGCAGGAACCCGCCGGGTCGCCGGCTCAGAGGGCCGTCGCTGCCAACTCGACGTAACCGAGATATGGAGCGGCGATGCTGCCCATCCACAGCCGATCGTGCGCTTCCACCGCGCAGGTCACCATGCTGAACGACGGGTGGGTGGTGCGTAGGCCCGCGACGGCGTCCCCGGTGTCCGGATCGAAGGCCACCACCCACACCACCGGCGCCGGCTTGGGCTGCAGCGGCTTGGGCAGCCGCCAGATCACCTTCCGCACCACCGGGGGTCCGGCAGCCAGCCGGTCGGCGAGCGGGTTGGCGGGGGTGACCATCGCACACCAGATCCGCCCGTCGGAGCCGGTGGACAGATTGTCGGGCATTGCAGGCAGATTCACCGCCAGCGGAGTCACCGAACCTCTGTCCGGACCGGTCAGCCAGTACTTCGACAGCCGGCGCCCCTGCGTCTCGGCCAGTACCAGGGCCGAACCGTCCGCGGTGGGTGTCACCCCGTTGGCGAAGTACAGGCCGTCGACGACGCACGTGACGGTGCCGTCGGGGTCGAGCCGGTTCAGCCGACCGTCACCGCGCGCCTCCAGGATCGCGCCCACGTAGTCGGCCACCGTGAACCCGCTGGTCGATTCCGTGAAATAGACGGTGCCGTCTGCGGTTTCGGTGACATTGGAGCAGAACTGCAGTCTGCGGCCACCCACGCTGTCGACCAGGGTGTCGATCTGGCCCGTCGTGGTGTCCAGCGCCAGCAGCCCCTTCGGGCTGTCGCAGATCAGCAGCCGGCCGTTGCGTGCCACCGCCAATCCCAACGGTCGTCCGCCGGTGTTGGCGACGACCTCCGGGCCGCCGCCGGGAGGCAGCCGGACGATGCTTCCGTCGAGCGCGCCCATCCACAGGCATCCCTCGGCGTCGACCACCACGTCTTCGGGTTCGCCGCCGGGCACCCGGATCAGTGCGAGCTGGGCAGAAGGGACCGCCGGAAGCGGATCGACGGGCGGCGCCTGCCAGCGGACCGGATGGACGGGAGGTCTCTTGCTCGTCGACACCACGCCACCGATTGTCGCCGGAACGGTATTCCAGCAGGCCGATTCTCGCGATTCTGCTGCTGGAATACCGTTCCGGCGGAAGGTTTACATTCTTCGGCTGGCCTCGGTGAGCACGCTGCGCAGGATGTCGTAGATGGCGTCGAACTCCTTCTGCCCGCTGATCAACGGGGGAGCCAACTGCACCACTGGATCGCCGCGGTCGTCGGCGCGGCAGTACAGCCCGGCCTCCCACAGCGCCGGCGTCAGGTAGCCGCGCAGCAGCCGTTCGCTCTCGTCGTCGTCGAACGTCTCCTTGGTGGCCTTGTCCTTGACCAACTCGATGCCGTAGAAGAACCCTTCACCGCGCACGTCGCCGACGATCGGCAGATCCGAGAGCTGCTCGAGCGTGGAGCGGAACGCCGGCGCCATCTGCTTGACGTGCTCGTTGATGCCCTCGCGTTCGAAGATGTCGAGGTTGGCCAGCGCCACCGCCGAGGACACCGGATGCCCACCGAACGTGTAGCCGTGCCCGAAGACGGTGTGCCCGTCGTTGAACGGCTCGAACAGCCGGTCGCTGGCGATCATCGCGCCGATCGGCGAGTACCCCGACGTCAGTCCCTTCGCGCAGGTGATGATGTCCGGGACGTAGTCGAAGTCGTTGCACGCGAACATCGATCCGATACGGCCGTACGCGCAGATGACCTCGTCGGAGACCAGCAGCACGTCGTACTCGTCGCAGATCTCGCGGACCCGCTCGAAGTACCCGGGCGGCGGCGGGAAGCAGCCGCCGGCGTTCTGCACCGGCTCCAGGAACACCGCGGCGACGCTGTCGGGACCCTCGAACTCGATGGCCTCGGCGATACGGTCGGCGCAGTAGCGGCCGAACGCCTTGATGTCGGTGTCGTACGGCGCCGGAGCACGGTAGAAGTTGGTGTTCGGCACCCGGAAGCCCCCGGGGACGAGCGGCTCGAACGGAACCTTGAACGCCGGGATGCCGGTGATCGACAGCGCACCCTGCGGGGTGCCGTGGTAGGCGATCGACCGCGAGACCACCTTGTGCTTGCCGGGCTTGCCGGTGAGCTTGAAGTACTGCTTGGCCAGCTTCCAGGCGCTCTCCACGGCCTCGCCGCCGCCGGTGGTGAAGAACACCCGGTTCAGATCGCCGGGCGCGTAGCCCGCGAGCCGTTCGGACAACTCGATCGCGGTGGGTGTGGCGTAGGACCACAGCGGGAAGAACGCCAGCGTCTCGGCCTGCTTGGCGGCGGCCTCGGCGAGTTCCTTGCGGCCGTGGCCGACCTGGACCACGAACAGGCCTGAGAGCCCGTCGATGTAGCTTTTGCCCTTGTCGTCGAAGATGTGCACGCCTTCGCCGCGGGTGATGATCGGCGGGTTGATGCCGGCGCCGTGCCGGGCGAAGTGGCCCCACAGGTGGCGGTTGGCCTTGGCGGCGAGATCGGAGGTGGCGCTCTGCTCGGTTTCGGAAATGATCGTCATCGTGTACCCCAATTATATTGCTGTTTAACAAGTTTCAGATAGACAAGGGTCTCGGTGGATATCACTCCCGGCAACGCGCGGATTTTGGTGTTCAGAAGTTCGAGCAGGCTGTCATCGTCCTCGCAGACCACTTCGATGATCGCGTCGAACGATCCCGCGGTGAGCACCACATAGTCGACCGACTCCATCGCGGCGAGCTTCTCGGCGATCATTGTGGTGTCACCGGTGCATTTGATGCCGATCATCGCCTGGCGGGCGAAGCCCAGCTGCATCGGATCGGTGACCGCGACGATCTGCATCACCCCGGCGTCGACCATGCGCTGCACCCGTTGCCGGACGGCGGCCTCGGACAGGCCGACCGCCTTGCCGATGCCCGCATAGGAGCGGCGGCCGTCCTGTTGCAGCTTCTCGATGATCGCTTTGGACAGGTCGTCGAGCTGGAATGCGGCACCGGGGCGCGATTGGTTGACGCGGAACGAGACGGGCCCGACGGCGTGCGGAACCCCCGGATTGGCCATGCAGTGATTGTGCACGGAATCCGTCGTGCCAAGCAACCATGACCATGAAATCACTTGTCTCGGGTGGCTGGCACTGCCGTAATACGTAGCACTCGGCCGCGGGGTCGCGATAGCGTTGTGCCATGACTGTGGCAAGCAGCTGGATCGATGGTGCGCCGGTGCTGACCGGGGGCGCCGTGCACACGGTGATCAACCCCGCGACAGGTGAAACCGTCGCCGACATGGCGTTGGCCCAGCCCGCCGACGTCGACGCCGCCGTCGCCTCGGCGCGCGCCGCTCTGCGGGACTGGTCCGGCGCCACCCCCGCTGAGCGGTCGGCGGTGTTGGCCAAGCTCGCGAAGTTGGCCGACGAGGCCACCGATCTGTTCATCGCCGAGGAGGTCGCGCAGTGCGGCAAGCCGGTGCGGTTGGCCCGCGAGTTCGACATCCCGGGCAGCGTCGACAACATCGACTTCTTCGCCGGGGCCGCGCGCCACCTCGAGGGCAAGGCGTCCGCGGAGTATTCCGGCGATCACACGTCCTCGATCCGCCGCGAGGCCGTCGGTGTGGTCGCCACGATCACGCCGTGGAACTACCCGCTGCAGATGGCGGTGTGGAAGGTGATCCCGGCGCTTGCCGCCGGTTGCAGCGTCGTGATCAAGCCCGCCGAGATCACCCCGCTGACGACGCTGACCTTGGCGCGGCTGGCCACCGAGGCCGGACTGCCCGACGGGGTGTTCAACGTGCTCACCGGCGCCGGCGGGGACGTCGGCACCGCCCTGGCCGGTCACGCGGACGTCGACATGGTGACGTTCACCGGGTCGACGCCGGTGGGACGTCGCGTCATGGCTGCGGCCGCGGTGCACGGTCATCGCACGCAACTGGAGCTCGGCGGCAAGGCGCCGTTCGTGGTTTTCGACGACGCCGATCTCGACGCGGCGATCCAGGGCGCGGTGGCGGGCTCGCTGATCAACACCGGCCAGGACTGCACCGCGGCGACGCGGGCGATCGTCGCGCAGGATCTGTACGACGACTTCGTCGCCGGGGTGGCCGAGCTGATGGGCAAGATCGTGGTCGACGATCCGCACGATCCCGACACCGACCTCGGCCCGCTGATCACCTCGGCGCATCGGAACAAGGTGGCCGACATGGTGTCGCGGGCGCCGGGGGAGGGCGGGCGCGTGGTCACCGGTGGCGTGGCGCCCGAAGGGCCCGGATCGTTCTACCGGCCGACGCTGATCGCGGATGTGTCGGAGTCGTCGGAGGTGTGGCGCGAGGAGATCTTCGGCCCGGTCCTGGTCGCGCGCGCGTTCACCGACGACGACGACGCTCTCCGGCAGGCCAACGACACTGTCTACGGGCTGGCGGCCTCGGCCTGGACGCGTGATGTGTACCGGGCGCAGCGGGCGTCGCGGGAGATCCACGCGGGCTGCGTGTGGATCAACGACCACATCCCGATCATCTCCGAGATGCCACACGGCGGCTTCGGCGCGTCGGGCTTCGGCAAGGACATGAGCCAGTACTCGCTCGAGGAGTACCTGTCGATCAAGCATGTGATGAGCGATATCACCGGCACCGTCGACAAGGCTTGGCACCGAACGGTATTCACCCAGCGCTAGCCGCCCGCCGCGGAATAGCGTTCCGGGTCGTGATCGGGCCCTCGATCGCAGCCCGGAATGCGCTTCCGCGGGTCTACGCTTCGCGCGGGACGACGATCACCGGCACGTCGACCCCGGCCAGGATGCGCGCCGCCGTCGACCCCAAGAAGATGCGCCGAGGCGCGGCGAACCGACTCGAGCCCACGACAAGAAGATCGCCGTCGTCCCACCGCAGCTTCTTCAGCGCCGATTCCAGCGTCATGCCGTCGGCCACCAGCGACGCGATCTCGGGGGAATCCGGGAGCGCGCGGGCCGCGAGCACCAGGTTCTCCTCGGCCGCCGCCACCTGAATCTGCCGCACCTCGCGCGCGCTGCCGGCCTCGGCGAGATTCTCCGCCGACACCAGCGACAGCATCCGGATCGGCAACCCGGCCGCGCTGGCCAGCGTGATCGCGAACGGCAGCGGGTTGTCGTCACCCGGCCGCGTCGGCACCGCGGCGGTCACGGCCTCGATCACCTCGTCGGGATCCTCGGCATAGCCGCGCGGCGCCAGCGCCACCGGAATCGGCGAGGAGTGCAGCAGCGCGCCGGTGACCGGCCCGATGGTGTGCCGGCCGAAGAACCCGTCGCGCGCACCGCCGACCACGATCAGGTCCGACGACTTCTCCACCGCGAAGTCGATCAGCGACTGGGCGAATGACTCGCCGACGGTCACCGTCGACTTTGCCGCCACCCCGTCGTCGGCGAGCAGTGAGATCGCCCTGGCGACCCACTGCTCGCCGCGCTCGACGAGCATCCGCTGGTATTCCGCACGTCCGGGGTGGCCGTCGGGCAGCTCCTCGCGGACGACGAGCACGACGTCGACGCGGGCGCCGAACGTCTTGGCCAGCGCGCTGGCCAGTGCGACCCCATCGTCACCGGTAGGGGTGGCTAGATAACCGACGGTCAAGTGCATGGCGGGTCCTGCTCTCTAGTAGACGTCCGGGACCTTGACTTCAGTCTGTGCGTTCAGCGTCTCACCGCGGAAGAACCTCTTGGTGCCGAATGCGAAGCACGCAAGCATCAACGGAATGCCCAGCACCAGCATCCCGAGCCCGAGCACGAACACCCCACCCACCGGCCCGAAGGCGGTGTAGCCGTAGTCGGGCTGGATCATGTCCTTGGCGCTCTGGAAGAACGCCCACGTCATGGCCAGAGCGCCGATCAGCGGGAAGATGCCGCGGAACATCAGGTTTCGCGCCGAGGCGAACAGGGTTCTGCGGAAGTACCACACGCAGGCGTAGGCGGTGTCGCCGTAGTAGAACGCAACGGCCAGGCCGAGCGAGGCCACCGAGTCGGCGAGTGCGTTCTCCGACAGAGCCGTCAGCAGCAGGTAGAACGACAGCGCCGAGACGCCCATCACGATGGTGCCGAACGCCGGGGTCATGTAGCGCGGGTGCACGTTGGCGAATCGCTTGGGGATCCGCGCGCGGTGGGCAGCGGTGTCCCGGTGTTGGCGGTCTGGGGCGAGAACGACCAGATCTTCGGGCCTGACGGTGCCCGCGCGTTCGCCGAGGACGCCGTCGACCCGGAGATCCACCTGCTCGACGGTGGCCACTTCCTGCTGGAGAGTGCGGGCACCGAAGTGGCCGCGCTGATCCGCGATTTTCTGAGCCGGCGGCTGTGATTTCGGCGTGAAGATCATCGCTCGGCGACGACGAACACGCCGAACTCGCGGGTAATCGGGTGCGCGGCGGGTAGAAGTGACGCGTGGACGATCAGACATCGGAACTTCCTGCCCGCGGGCCGGTCTACAGTGCCCATCTCCAACGGAGCGCGACGGTGGCGGTGCAGTTCGTCGCGGTGGCGGCGGCGCTGTGGGTGCTGGCGTGGGTGGTCGGCAAGACATGGGTGATCGTGCTGCCGGTGGTGCTGGCGGTGATCGTGTGCACGGTGCTCTGGCCGCCGGTGCGGTGGTTGCGGAGCAGGGGCCTGCCCCCGGCGGCGGCAGTGATGGCCGTTCTCGTGCTGGCCGCGGGCGTGATCGCCGGCGTGGTGTCCGCCCTGGCGCCGACGATCGTCAACCAGTCCGGCGAGCTGGCCGAGCAGGCGACGGCGGGCATCGTCGAGGTGCGGGACTGGCTGGGCGGCCCACCGCTGAACATCAGTGAAGCGCAACTGAACTCGGCGGTAGAGGCGATCAACGACACCCTGAACTCGAGCAGCGCCCAGATCGCGTCGGGTCTGTTCACCGGGGTCGGGGCTGCGACCTCGGCCCTGGTCACCTTGTTCACGATGATCGTCGTGACTTTTTTCCTGCTCAAGGACGGTCCGCGGTTCGTCCCATGGTTGCGTCGCGTTGTCGGCAGGCCTGCGGCGACGCATGTGGCGGAGCTACTCGAGCGCGTGTGGTCGACTCTCGGCGGCTTCATCCGGACCCAGGCGCTGGTGAGCCTGGTCGACGCGGTCCTGATCGGGATCGGCCTGGTGATCCTCGGGGTGCCGTTGGCCTACGCGCTCGCGATCATCACGTTCATCGGCGGCTTCGTGCCGATCGTCGGCGCATTCGTCGCCGGTGGTCTGGCGGTGCTCGTCGCGCTGGTCGCCAACGGTCCGGTGAACGCGCTCATCGTGCTGGGGATCATCCTGGCGGTGCAGCAGTTCGAGGGCAACGTCCTGCAGCCGTGGTTGCAGTCGAAGTCGATGAAGCTGCACGCGGTGGTCGTCCTGCTGGCAGTGACCCTGGGCGCCACGGTGTTCGGGGTCATCGGCGCGTTCCTGGCCGTACCGGTGGCGGCTGGGTTGGCGGTGGTGTTGCGGTACTACGACGAGCAGGTGAGCCTGCGGGCCAGCGACTCCGCCGACCCAGAGCCCGCCGACCCAGAGCCCGCCGACTCAGACCCCGACCCAGACCCCGCCGGAACGGTATTCCAGCAGGAAGAAGTCGAGTGACGCCCTGCTGGAACACCGTTCCGGCGAGAAGTGGGCGGGCAGTTAGCGTGCGAACATCAGCGCGCGCTTGACCTCCTGGATCGCCTTGGTCACCTGGATGCCACGCGGGCACGACTCCGTGCAGTTGAACGTGGTCCGGCAGCGCCACACGCCGTCGACGTCGTTGAGGATGTCCAGCCGCTCGGCGGCGCCCTCGTCGCGGGAATCGAAGATGAAGCGGTGCGCGTTGACGATCGCCGCCGGCCCGAAGTACGACCCCTCTGTCCAGTAGACCGGGCAGCTGGTGGTGCAGCACGCGCACAGGATGCACTTGGTGGTGTCGTCGTAGCGGGCCCGGTCGGTCTGGCTCTGGATCCGCTCCCGCGTCGGCTGGTTGCCGCTGGTGATCAGGTACGGCTTGATCGCGCGGAAGGCGTCGAAGAACGGCTCCATGTCGACGACCAGATCCTTTTCCACCGGCAGGCCGCGGATCGGCTCGATGGTGATCGTCAGTGCCTTTTCCGCTTTGCCCGCCTTGTTCTTGGGCAGCATGTCGCGCATCAGCACCTTGCACGCCAGCCGGTTGACGCCGTTGATGCGCATCGCATCCGATCCGCACACCCCGTGCGCACAGGACCGCCGGAACGTCAGGGTGCCGTCGAGGTACCACTTCACGTAGTGCAGCAGGTTGAGCAGCCGGTCCGACGGCAGGCACGGCACCCGGAAGCTCTGCCAGCCGGCGGCGTCGGGGTCCTCCGGATTGAACCGCGCGATCTTCAGCGTCACCATCACCGCGCCGTCGGGAACGGGCGGGGTGTCCTGCTTGTCGATCGTGGGTGCACTCATCTCAGTACTTCCGTTCCATCGGCTCGTACCGTGTCTGGACCACCGGCTTGTAGTCCAGCCGCACATCGGAGACCAGGTCGCTGCCCTCCTTGTAGGCCATCGTGTGGCGCATGTAGTTGGTGTCGTCGCGGTTGGGGTAGTCCTCGCGGGCATGCCCGCCGCGGGACTCCTTGCGGTTCAGCGCCCCGGCCACGGTGACCTCGGCCAGCTCGAGCAGGAAACCCAGTTCGATCGCCTCCAGCAGGTCGCTGTTGTAGCGCTTGCCCTTGTCCTGCACGGTGATTCGCGAGTACCGCTCCTTGAGGGCGTGGATGTCGGTCATGGCCTGCTTGAGGGTCTCTTCGGTGCGGAACACCGCGGCGTTGTTGTCCATCGACTGCTGCAGCGCGCCGCGGATGTCGGCGACGCGTTCGTTGCCGTGTTCGGAGAGGATGTCACCGACCCAGCCGGTCACCATCGAGGCGGGCTCGGCGGGCAGGTCGACGAAGTCGTGGCCGCGGGCGTAGTTGGCCGCGGCGATCCCCGCGCGCCGGCCGAACACGTTGATGTCGAGAAGCGAGTTGGTGCCCAACCGGTTTGCGCCGTGCACCGACACACACGCGCACTCGCCGGCGGCGTACAGCCCGGGGACCACCGTGGTGTTGTCGGACAGCACCTGGCCGTTGACGGTCGTCGGGATGCCGCCCATCACGTAGTGACAGGTCGGGTACACCGGGACGAGTTCCTTGACCGGATCCACGCCCAGATAGGTGCGGGCGAACTCGGTGATGTCGGGCAGCTTCGCCTCGAGCACGTCGGCGCCGAGGTGACGCACGTCGATGTAGACGTAGTCCTTGTTGGGGCCGGCGCCGCGGCCCTCGAGCACCTCGAGCACCATCGAGCGGGCCACGATGTCGCGGGGCGCCAGGTCGACGATCGTCGGCGCGTAGCGCTCCATGAAGCGCTCACCCTCGCCGTTGAGCAGCCGGCCGCCCTCGCCGCGCACCGCCTCGGAGATCAGGATGCCCAGACCGGCCAGACCTGTCGGGTGGAACTGGTGGAACTCCATGTCCTCCAACGGAAGTCCCTTGCGGAAGACGATGCCCAGACCGTCGCCGGTGAGGGTGTGGGCGTTGGAGGTGGTCTTGTACATCCGGCCGGAACCGCCGGTGGCGAACACGATCGACTTCGCGCGGAAGACGTGGATGTCACCGGTGGCCAGTTCGTAGGCGATGACGCCGGTGGCCACCGGGCCGGACTGCGTCTCGGTCAACGTGATGTCGAGCGCGTAGAACTCGTTGAAGAACTCGACGTTGTGCTTGACGCAGTTCTGGTACAGCGTCTGCAGGATCATGTGGCCGGTGCGGTCGGCGGCGTAGCAAGCGCGACGCACCGGGGCCTTCCCGTGGTCGCGGGTGTGCCCACCGAACCGGCGCTGGTCGATGCGGCCCTCGGGGGTGCGGTTGAACGGCATCCCCATCTTCTCCAGGTCGAGCACCGCGTCGATGGCCTCCTTGGCCATGATCTCCACGGCGTCCTGGTCGGCCAGGTAGTCGCCCCCCTTGACGGTGTCGAAGGTGTGCCATTCCCAGTTGTCTTCTTCGACGTTGGCCAGCGCCGCGCACATGCCTCCCTGGGCCGCGCCGGTGTGGCTGCGGGTCGGGTAGAGCTTGGTCAGCACCGCGGTGCGGACCCGGGGACCGGCCTCGACGGCGGCACGCATCCCGGCGCCGCCCGCGCCGACGATGACGACGTCGTAGCGATGTTCAACAATCATGTCCAGCTCCCGGTCAGGCGATCGTCGCGTCGAAGGTCAGCAGCACATAGGTGCCCAGCACCAGCGTGAACACCATCGACAGCGCCAGTAGGGCGTTGAGCCAGAACTTCGTGGAGTCCTTGCGGCTGTAGTCGGCGATGATGGTGCGCATTCCGTTGCCGCCGTGCAGTTGTGCCAGCCACAGCAGCAACAGGTCGTAGGTCTGCCAGAACGGCGAGGACCACCGCTGCGCGACGTAGTTGAAGTCGATGCGGTACACACCGCCGTCCCACATCAGCATGATGAACAGGTGGCCGAGGGCCAGAAAGACCAGCACGACGCCCGAGAACCGCATGAACAGCCAGGTGTACTTCTCGAAGTTGGGCATCCCGCTGCCGCGGCGCGCCGACCGCGGATTGTCCAGCCCGGGCGGCCGGTCGTAGCTGCGCTGCATCACCGGCGCGGGGCCGCCGCGGTCGCTGATGTGGTCATACGGGTTCTCGCCCCGGCCCCGTGAATGCTCGGTGGTGCTCACAGGAACCGCTCCGCCATGTGCATGCCGATGACCCCGAGTGAGGCGATGAAGACGGCGATCCAGACGCCTGCGACCACCCACAGCATCTGCCGCTGGTACTTGGGTCCGTGTTGCCAGAAGTCGACCAGGATGATGCGCACCCCGTTCAGCGCGTGGTAGAGGACCGCGGCGACCAGGCCGATCTCCATGAGGCCGATCAGAGGGGTCTTGTAGGTCTCGATGATCTGGTTGTAGGCCTCCGGGCTGACCCGCACCAGCGCGGTGTCGAGCACGTGGACGAACAGGAAGAAGAAGATCGTCGCGCCGGTGATGCGGTGGAGCACCCATGACCACATACCCGGATCGCCGCGGTAGAGGGTCCATCTCCGCGATTGGGTACGCGGAGCGGGTACTTCCTCGCTACCGGGTGTCAGACTCGGTGTCTGAGTGCTCATCTGGCCTCCAACGCCATCGGTGGACGCTCGGGGCGGTGGTCCACTGGCTCCGACAGGCGTGGCCCGGACCGCTGCCCCTAACCTCGGGGCGACTCTAAACCCAGTTCTACTGCTAATCGAACTACCGTGGAGCCGATCAGGGCGCTCATTGGCAAAGTTAGGCGTACCTGTCCACAAAGCGCGGTCGACGGGCGAGGTTTCGGAATGCATTCAGAATTATGTTCAGGGAGAGTGCGGTGACGGTGACTGTTGACTGGAAGACGTTGCGGAACAAGGCTATCGCAGCGTCCGCGGGGGCCTATGCGCCGTACTCGGGCTTCCCGGTGGGGGCCGCCGCACTGGTGGACGATGACCGAATCGTGACCGGCTGCAATGTGGAGAATGTCTCATATGGCCTAGGTCTCTGTGCCGAGTGTTCTGTGGTCTGCGCCCTGTATTCCAGCGGGGGTGGCCGGCTGGTCGCGCTGTCGTGTGTCGACGGTGCGGGCAACACGTTGATGCCCTGCGGGCGATGCCGGCAGGTGCTCCTCGAGCACGGCGGACCCGACATGCTCATCGACCATCCTCATGGGCCGCGAAAGCTGTCCGAACTGCTGCCCGACGCCTTCGGCCCCGACGATCTGGCCCGGGCGGTGCGGTGACGTCATTCGATGCGCCCACCGTCATCCGGACCAAGCGAGACGGCGGGGTGCTGTCCGACGACGCCATCGACTGGGTGATCGACGCCTACACCCACGACAGGGTCGCCGACGCGCAGATGTCGGCGCTGTTGATGGCGATCTTCCTGCGAGGTATGACGACCGCCGAGATCGCCCGGTGGACGGCCGCAATGGTCGCTTCGGGGGACAAGCTGGACTTCTCGGATCTTCGTCGCGGCGGCAGCCCGCTGGCATTGGTGGACAAACACTCCACCGGGGGCGTGGGCGACAAGATCACGATTCCGTTGGTGCCCGTCATCATGGCCTGCGGCGGGGTGGTGCCGCAGGCGGCAGGGCGCGGACTCGGCCACACCGGCGGCACCCTGGACAAGCTCGAGGCCATCCCCGGCTTCACCGCCGAGATCACCAAAGCCCAGATCCGCCAACAACTCTGCGACCCGGGTGCGGCGATCTTCGCCGCCGGCGAGCTGGCCCCCGCCGACCGCAAGATCTACGCGCTGCGGGACGTCACCGGCACCACAGAGTCGCTGCCGCTGATCGCCAGCTCGGTGATGAGCAAGAAGATCGCCGAGGGTACCCGCGCGCTGGTGCTCGACTGCAAGGTGGGTTCGGGGGCGTTCCTGGACACCGAGGCCGAGTCGCGCGAGCTGGCCCGCACGATGGTCGATCTCGGTACCGAGCACGGGCTGCTGACCCGGGCGCTGCTCACCGACATGAACACCCCGCTGGGCCGAACCGTCGGCAACGCCGTCGAGGTCGTCGAATCGCTGGAGGTGCTCTCCGGCGGCGGGCCCGACGACGTCGTCGAACTGACGCTCGCGCTGGCCCGCGAGATGCTCGACGCCGCGGGGGTCGACGGGGTCGACCCGGCGCAGACGTTGCAGGACGGGTCCGCGATGGACCGGTTCCGGGCGCTGGTCGCCGCCCAGGGCGGTGACGCCGGCATGTTGTCGGCCGAGGCGTTACCCATCGGTGCGCACAGCGAGACCGTGACGGCGACCCGGGGTGGCACGATGGGTGATATCGACGCGATGGCGGTGGGGCTGGCGGTGTGGCGGCTCGGAGCGGGCCGCTCCGAGCCGGGAGCGCGGGTGCAGTTCGGCGCCGGGATGCGCGTTCACCGCAGGCCGGGGGAACCCGTCGCCGCGGGTGAACCGCTGTTCACCCTGTACACCGACACCCCGGAGCGGTTCCCGGCGGTGCTGGCCGAACTCGACGGCGCATGGAGCGTCGACGACGAACCGCCGGTCGCCCGGCCGCTGATCATCGACCGCATCACGTGAGGAGCAGCTCATGACGACACCGTTGATGCTGGACACCATCCGGCAGGCACCGAAGGCACTGTTGCACGACCACCTCGACGGCGGGCTGCGGCCGGCGACCGTGCTGGAACTGGCCGAGGGGCACGGGTACGACGGGGTGCCCGCCACCGACCCGGACGCGCTGGCGACGTTCTTCCGCACCGCCGCGCACAGCGGATCGCTGGTGCGCTACCTGGAACCGTTCGCGCACACCGTCGGCGTCATGCAGACGCCCGACGCGCTGCACCGGGTCGCCTACGAGTGTGTCGAGGACCTGGTCGCCGACAACGTCGTCTACGCCGAGATCCGGTTCGCACCGGAGCTGCACATCGACGGCGGACTGTCCCTGGACGCCGTCGTCGACGCGGTGCTCGCCGGCTTCGCCGACGGGGAGAAGGCCGCCGCCGCCGGCGGTCACCCGATCGTGGTGCGCTGCCTGGTCACCGCGATGCGGCACGCCGCCCGGTCGCGTGAGATCGCCGAGCTGGCGGTCCGGTTCCGGGACAAGGGCGTCGTCGGCTTCGACATCGCCGGGGCCGAGGCGGGCTACCCGCCGACCCGGCACCTGGATGCCTTCGAGTACATGCGCGGCAACAACGCCCGCTTCACCATCCATGCCGGCGAGGCGTTCGGCCTGCCCTCCATCCACGAGGCCATCGCGTTCTGCGGGGCCGACCGGCTCGGCCACGGGGTGCGCATCGTCGACGACATCGAGCTGGGCGCCGACGGTTCGGCGCGGCTGGGCCGGCTGGCGTCGCTGCTGCGGGACAAACGGGTCCCGTTCGAGATGTGTCCGAGTTCCAACGTGCAGACCGGTGCGGTGGACAGCATCGCCGAGCACCCGTTCGACCTGCTGGCCCGGCTGCGTTTCCGGGTCACCGTCAACACCGACAACCGGTTGATGAGCGACACCTCGATGAGCCTGGAGATGCTGCGCCTGGTGGAGGCGTTCGGCTACGGGTGGAGCGACCTGGAGCGGTTCACGATCAACGCGATGAAGTCGGCGTTCATCGCGTTCGACGAGCGGCTGGCGATCATCGACGAGGTGATCAAGCCGCGCTACGCGGTCCTGATCGGCTGACGGGTCTCCCCGTTCCGCGAGCGCGCTACTCCTCCCGCAGCCGGGACTCGACGAACGTCTCCAGCGACTCCCACTGCGCGACCGCGTCGGCGTACGGCGGGCTCGGCCGGGCGACCGACTGGGGATCCAGCGCGTAGGCGATCACCTGACCCAGCGGCGCGTCGGGCGCGAGCTTGGCGTCGACGCCGGTGTCCTCGGCGTAGTCACCGATGTCGCGCAGCAGTTCCACCGCCAGCGCCAGCTGGTCGCGGTCCAGGCTGTCGGGGCCCTCGGCCAGCTCCTCGACGATGTCGGTCAGCACGTAGACGTTGTCGTCGGTGACCTCGACGCTCAGCGAGCCGTCGGTGGCCGCCGTGCGGATGTCGTCGTAGGTGGCCAGATCGGACAGGTCGTGGTCGTGTTCGTCGGCCAGGTAGCGCGCCAGCGCCCGCTCGGATCCGAACACGCTGATGCGCCCGTTGCGACCCAGGAAGATCGGCTGGTCGTCGAGGTAGCAGCGCAACGTGAACGACGTGCCGCTGCGGGTCATGATCCGCACCGGGTCGATGCCGACGCGCTGCCAGAAGTCCTCGTCACCGCCGAGAACCTTGGTTTCGGCCGCGGCGGTCAGCTCGTCGGACTCCTCCTCGGTGTCGACGACGTCGTCGATGACGATGTCGTCTTCGTCGGGTTCGGGCGCCGGCTCGTCGAGCTCGGCCTGGGCCTTCTCCGCGGCTGCCTTGTCGACCTCGGGGGTGGTGATGATCTCGTCGATCGCGTCGACCACCTTGTCCCAGCCGCGCGCGATGATCTTCGCGATCTCGGCCCAACGCTTGCGTCCGGCCCGCCCGGCGAACGCCTCCGACCCGCCGCCGACGGTCCCGAGCACCGGGTTGCCGTTGAAGAACTTGGTGACCGACGGCAACTCGCAGACCGTCCCGATGGACGACACCACGGCCAGCGCCTGGTGCACTTCGGCGACGTTGTCGTCCGTCGGCTTGTCGGCGAGCAGTTCCTCGAGGCCGGCGAGGTCGTGCGTGTGGCTCTCGGTCGGGTCCAGCTTGTGGGCGTTGGCCTCGGTCAGCTTCTGCCAGGCCGGGTGATCGACGATGTCGTTGTCGGTGTTGGTGCGCACGAAGGCCACCAGGTCGGCGACCGTGTCGAAGACGTACAGGTCCTCGTCCTTGCCGAGAAAGGCTTCCCAATCGTCACCGTCTGCGCGCCACCGCGGCGCCCACAACGTGTACACGTCGCCCTTGGTCAGCCTGAGCCGGATCGGCACGATGTCAGCAGCCATGCGGCACAGCCTAACCAGTGACGCCGAAATGGCGGTTCAGCAGGCCCGCCCTCGCAGTTTCGCTGCCGTGCGACCCGACTGTCACCCCGTCGGCCGCCAGAACCCCTGAAAACCCTGTCCGGCGTTGGCGGTTCTGATCGGCGACAGCTGCACCGGGTCACCGGCCTCGACCATCATGCCGTTGCCGACGATCATCGCGACGTGACCGTCCCAGACCGCCAGATCGCCGGGACGCAACGAGCCGGCGTCGACCGTCGCACCGATGTCCTGCTCCTGGGCGAGCCGCGGAAGGTTCAACCCCGCTTCGCGGTACGCCCACTGGGTCAGGCCACTGCAGTCGAGCCCGACACCCGGAGTGGTGCCGCCCCACTGGTAGGGCACTCCGAGCTGGGTCAGCGCATGTCGGACCGCGGCGGCGGCAACCGCGTTCGGTGCCATCACCACGGTTCCGTCAGGCAGCCGCACCGCCACCCCCTCGCCGAACGCCGCCGCGTCCGTAGTCTCCGCGAAATCCGCACGGGTGAACCCAGCCATATCCGCCGCGCCGCCCGACCCGGACCAGCCCGACGTTCCCAGCGGTGCGCCGCCACCGCCGCCGAAGCCGGAGCCCATCCCGGAGCCCATCCCGGAGCCCATCGCCGGGCCGCCGCTGAACCC
>NZ_JBAUJB010000217.1:0-8270 GCF_049683355.1 Mycobacterium sp. | reverse complement strand
GACCGGGCGTTGTGGCGTAGGGGACCCACCGCGATTTCATGGGTTCGATCACAACACACCGGGGCCGTTAGGCTGGCCGAATGCGCCCCGCTCTGTCCGACTACCAGCACCTGGCCAGCGGCAAGGTTCGTGAGCTGTACCGGGTCGACGACCAACACCTGCTGTTCGTCGCCTCGGACCGGATCTCGGCCTACGACCACATCCTGGACTCGGAGATACCCGACAAGGGCCGCGTCCTGACAGCCATGAGCGTGTTCTTCTTCGACCATCTGGATTCGCCCAACCACCTCGCCGGGCCCCCCGACGACAAGCGCATCCCCGAGGAGGTGCTGGGCCGGGCGCTGGTGGTCGAGCAACTCGAGATGCTTCCGGTGGAAGCGGTGGCCCGCGGCTACCTGACCGGATCGGGACTGATCGACTACCAGCAGAGCGGCGCGGTGTGCGGAATCCCACTGCCGGCCGGGCTGGTGGAGGCGAGCAAGTTCGCCGAGCCGTTGTTCACCCCCGCCAGCAAGGCCGAACTCGGACACCACGACGAGAACATCACCTTCGACCGCGTCGTCGAACTCGTCGGTGCCGCGCGCGCCGACGAGCTGCGCGAGCGCACCCTGCAGAGCTACACCCAGGGCGCGGAGCACGCCCTGAGCCACGGCATCATCGTCGCCGACACGAAATTCGAGTTCGGCGTCGATGCCGGCGGCGAGCTGAAGTTGGCCGACGAGGTGTTCACCCCCGACTCGTCGCGCTACTGGCGTGCCGAGGATTATGTCGAAGGCCGAACGCAGAACAGCTTCGACAAACAGTTCGTCCGAAACTGGCTGACCAGCCCCGAGTCCGGGTGGGACCGGGCGTCCGACAATCCGCCGCCGCCGCTGCCCGTGGACATCGTCGAGGCCACCAGGGCCCGCTACATCGAAGCCTACGAACGAATCTCGGGTCTGCGGTTCGACGACTGGATCGGCGTGTCGGCGTGAGCGCGGGTCAGGCCCCGGTCGCCAGGCGGGCAGCGCACCGCCGGGAACATCACGGGGACGTGTTCATCGACCCGTACGAGTGGCTGCGGGACAAGTCCAGCCAGGAGGTGATCGACCACCTCGAGGCCGAGAACGCCTACACCGACAGCGTCACCGAGCCACTCGAGCCGCTGCGGCAGAAGATCTTCGACGAGATCAAGTCCAGGACCAAGGAAACCGACCTCTCGGTGCCCACCCGCCGCGGTGACTGGTGGTACTACGGACGCAGCTTCCAGGGAAAGCAATACGGGGTGCAGTGCCGTTGCCCGGTCGTCGATCCCGACGACTGGACACCGCCGCAGTTCGACGAGCACACCGAGATTCCCGGTGAACAGGTGCTGCTCGACGAGAACGTCGAGGCCGAGGGGCACGACTTCTTCTCCCTGGGCGCAGCCACCGTCAGCGTCGACGGGAACATCCTGGCGTATTCCGTCGACGTCAAGGGTGACGAGCGGTACACGTTGCGCTTCAAGGACTTACGGACCGGAAGGCGTTACGAGGACGAGATCTCCGGGATCGGCGCGGGCGCCACCTGGGCGGCGGACAACCACACCGTCTATTACGTCACCGTGGACGACGCGTGGCGCCCGGACACCGTGTGGCGCCACCGGTTGGGGGCCGGTCTGCCGGCCGAACGGGTGTACCACGAGGCCGACGAACGGTTCTGGGTGG
Source organism: Mycobacterium sp. (assembly GCF_049683355.1). GTDB lineage: Bacteria > Actinomycetota > Actinomycetes > Mycobacteriales > Mycobacteriaceae > Mycobacterium. Next base: position 6,585 of record NZ_JBAUJB010000217.1, on the reverse strand, counting down.
CGGTGGGACGCACCCGCAGCAACAAGTACGTGATCATCGCCGCGGGCAGCGCGGTGACCTCCGAACTGCGATACGGCGACGCTGCCGACCCGCAGGCCGAGTTCACCTCGGTATGGCCGCGGCGGGAGAACGTCGAGTACTCGGTCGACCACGTCGTCGTCGGCGGAAAGGACCGATTCCTCATCCTGCACAACGACGGAGCGGAGAACTTCACCCTCGTCGAGGCTCCGGTCAGCGATCCCACACAGAGCCGGACCCTGATCGAGCATCGCCAGGATGTCCGATTGGACTCCGTCGACGCCTTCGGCGGACACCTGGTGGTCAGCTACCGCAAGGACGCACTGCCGCGAATCCAGCTGTGGCCCATCGAGGAAGAAGGGTACGGCCAGGCCCAGGACATCACTTTCGACTCCGAACTGATGTCGGCAGGGCTGTCCGCAAACCCGAACTGGATCGCGCCCAAACTCCGCATCGGTGCGACGTCGTTCGTCACGCCGGTACGGATCTACGACCTCGACCTGGCCACCGGTGAACGGACCCTGCTGCGGGAGCAGCCCGTCCTGGGTGACTACCGCCCCGAAGACTACGTCGAGCGGCGGGACTGGGCGGTCGCGCACGATGGCGCGCGGGTACCGATCTCGATCATCCACCGGGCCGGGCTGCAGTATCCGGCGCCGGTACTGCTGTACGGCTATGGCGCCTACGAGTCGTGCGAGGACCCGAGGTTCTCCATCGCGCGACTGTCGCTGCTCGATCGGGGGATGGTGTTCGCGATCGCTCACGTGCGCGGTGGCGGTGAGCTCGGCAGACCGTGGTACGAGCACGGCAAGTTGCTGGAGAAGCGTAATACGTTCACCGACTTCATCACGGTGGCAAGCCATCTCGTCGGTACCGACGTGACCAGGCCGGAGAATCTCGTCGCCTACGGTGGCAGCGCGGGCGGCCTGCTGATGGGGGCGGTGGCCAACCTGGCCCCCGATCTCTTCGCCGGGATCCTGGCCGCGGTGCCCTTCGTCGACCCGCTCACGACGATCCTGGACCCGTCGCTGCCGCTGACCGTCACCGAGTGGGACGAGTGGGGAAACCCGCTGGAAGACCCCGACGTGTACGAGTACATGAAGTCCTACTCGCCGTATGAGAACGTCGAACCCAGGAACTACCCGGCGATCCTGGCGATGACGTCGCTCAACGACACCCGGGTGTACTACGTGGAGCCGGCGAAATGGGTTGCGGCGCTGCGCCACGTCCAGCTCGACCCGGACAACGACGCCGCCAAGGTGTTGCTCAAGACCGAGATGAACGCCGGACACGGCGGCATCAGCGGGCGCTACGAGCGGTGGAAGGAAGCCGCGTTCCAGTACGCGTGGCTGCTGGACAGGGCTGGTCTGGGCGCCGACGGTTCCAGCACCTAGCCTAGCCGGTCCGGCCGTCGCCACCCGCCGCCCGGATCCTGGTTGTCTCGTCGAGTCGTTCAACGGCGTCCGTCCAGTCCGGGGGCGAATCATCGGAGGACTCCCAGAAGGTGAAGACGGAGTCGGCCATCCGCGTCCGGTACCTGGCCATCGTCGCAGCGTGCGGTTGCCCGGCCACCGCCACATCCAGTGCCGGACGGTCACGCCAGGCCGACAATGTGAAGAAGGTCCTTCGCAACGGCCGGGCGACCAGAGACACTCCGATGACGCCGGGCGACTGCAGCATCTGATCGCGAATCCGCAATGCCGCCAGGAAGAAGCTGGGCACATCTCGCCACCTCTTCAACTCGAAGCGGGAAGCCATCGCCAACATTCCAGGTGTGCGCTGGTGGGAGTCGTCGCCGGTGGGAGTGGTCCAGGGAAGGGTCGGCGTGGGAAACCTCTTCGGGTCGGAGTGTCGACGGAGTGGTCCGTATCTAGACAATGACAAGTTCCGAGGGTACGTCCGCTAACTAGTCAGTGTCAAGATTGCCGTACGATGGCCCCCATGAGCAGGGACACCTATCACCACGGCGACCTCAAGGCCGCCATCCTCGGGCAGGCTGCAGAACTGGTGGCCGAGCGCGGAGCCGATGGCGTCTCGCTGCGGGAGCTAGCACGTGCGGCGGGGGTCTCGCACGCTGCGCCGGCACACCACTTCGTCGACCGGCGTGGGCTGTTCACCGCGCTCGCGGCGCAGGGGTGGCGCAAGCTGGCGGTCGCGCTCGCCGAGGCCCGACCTCGGTTCGACGACGCCGCCCTGGCCTACGTGCGGTTCGCCGTGGACCACCCCGGCCACTACGAGGTGATGTTCGACCGTTCGCTGGTGGACCCCGACAACCCCGAGCTGATCGCGGCCCGGGATGCCGCGGGAGCGGAGCTCGCCGCCGGCGTCGGCACACTGGATGATCCACGCGCCCAAGAGGATCCGCGGGCGGCCGCGCTCGCCGCATGGTCGCTGGTGCACGGGTTCGTGATGCTCTGGCTCAACGAGGCGATCGAGACCCGGGAGGACCCGATTGCCACCGTGCAGCGGGTGGCCCGGATGCTGTTCACGAAATGAGCCGCGGGTAGCGTCGGGTGCATGACCGAAACGCCCTTGACCGACATCGCGCTCACCACCCTCGACGGCCGCTCCACGACGTTGGCGGAGTTGGCCGACGGTGCCGCGCTGGTGGTGAACGTCGCCTCCAAATGCGGTCTGACACCGCAGTACAGCGCGCTCGAACAGCTCGCCGAGAACTACGGCGGCCGTGGACTGACGGTGATCGGTGTGCCGTGCAACCAATTCATGGGCCAGGAGCCCGGCACCGCCGAGGAGATCCAGACGTTCTGCTCGACGACCTACGGGGTGACGTTTCCGCTGCTGGCCAAGACCGAGGTCAACGGCCCGGGCAGGCACCCGCTCTATGCCGAGCTGACCAAGGTCGCCGACGAGCAGGGCGAGGCCGGCGACGTGCAGTGGAATTTTGAGAAGTTCCTGCTGGCTCCCGGCGCCACCGAGGTCAGGCGGTTCCGTCCCCGTACCGAGCCCGACGCTCCCGAGGTGATCTCGGCGATCGAGGCAGTCTTGCCGCGCTAGCCGAAACGACACCTGCGGTCGGGGTGTTCGCAACCATCCGGACACCTGGTGTTGCGACACTGCGGACGTGGCAGGACAACTGATCGTCTCGATCTCCGGTGTCAGCGAGCGCACCCTCGCCGACGTCGCATCATTTCGTGCTCAACTCGACGACCGGGGCGTGCCTGCGTCCTTCCTGGTGGCGCCGCGTCTCAAGGGCGGATACCGGCTCGACCACGACCCGGGCACCGTCGAGTGGCTGGCCGACCGGCGCGCCGACGGCGACGCCATCGTGCTGCACGGGTTCGACGAGGCCGCCACCAAAGCGCGCAAGGGTGAGTTCGCGACCCTGCCCGCCCACGAGGCGAACCTGCGGCTGATGGCCGCCGACCGGACCCTCGAACACCTCGGCCTCCGCACCCGGCTGTTCGCGGCGCCGAGGTGGAACGTCTCCCCGGGCGCGGTGAAAGTACTGCCTCGCAACGGGTTTCGACTGCTCGCCGGTATGGTCTGCATCACCGACCTGGTCCGCGGCCAGACCGTGCGCTCCCGGGTGCTCGGGATCGGGGAGGGTTTCCTGACCGAGCCGTGGTGGTGCCGCACCCTGGTGCTGTCCGCCGAGCGCACCGCGCGGCGGGCAGGTGTCGTGCGGGTCGCCGTCGCGGCGCGCCACCTGCGCCGACCGGGCCCCCGGCAGGCCATGCTCGACGCGGTCGACCTGGCGCTGATGCACTCCTGCGTCCCCACCGTCTACGAATGGCGCACTCGACCCGCGCTGTCCGACGCCGCGTAGGGGCTGCGGGCCGTAGATTGGGCCAATGGCTGACGCTGATGTCATCGTCGTGGGTGCCGGGCTGGCCGGCCTGGTGGCCGCATGTGAACTGGTCGAACGCGGCCGTCGCGTCCTGATCGTCGACCAGGAGAACGAGGCCAACGTCGGTGGTCAGGCGTTCTGGTCCTTCGGCGGTCTGTTCTTCGTCGACAGTCCCGAACAGCGCCGCCTCGGAATCCGTGACAGCCACGAGTTGGCGTTGCAGGATTGGCTCGGCACCGCCGGGTTCGACCGGCCCGAGGATCACTGGCCCCGGCAGTGGGCGCACGCCTACGTGGACTTCGCGGCAGGGGAGAAGCGCAGCTGGCTGCGCGACCGCGGCCTGCAGACCTTCGCCCTGGTCGGGTGGGCCGAACGGGGCGGCTACGACGCCCGCGGGCACGGCAACTCGGTACCGCGCTTCCACATCACCTGGGGGACGGGGCCGGGCCTGGTCGACATCTTCGCGCGCCGGCTGGCCGGGGTGCGGTTCGCCCACCGGCACCGCGTCGACGAACTCGTCGTCGAGGGCGGATCGGTGGTCGGGGTCCGCGGCGCGGTGCTCGAACCCACCAGCGCAGCGCGGGGAGTCGCGTCGTCGCGCGAAGTCGTGGGTGATTTCGAGTTCCGGGCACAGGCTGTCGTCGTCGCGAGCGGCGGCATCGGCGGCAACCACGACCTGGTCCGCAAGAACTGGCCGGCGCGCATGGGACGGGTTCCCGAACAGCTACTCAGCGGGGTTCCGGCCCATGTCGACGGCCGGATGCTGGAGATCTCCGCGGCTGCAGGCGGGAACCTGATCAACAGCGACCGGATGTGGCACTACACCGAGGGCATCACCAACTACGACCCGATCTGGCCGATGCACGGCATCCGGATCCTGCCCGGACCGTCGTCGCTGTGGCTGGATGCCACCGGCAGGCGCCTGCCAGCGCCGCTGTACCCCGGATTCGACACCCTGGGCACGTTGGAGTACATCGCCAAGACCGGCCACGACTACACGTGGTTCGTGCTGAACTCCCGGATCATCGACAAGGAGTTCGGGCTGTCGGGCCAGGAGCAGAACCCCGATCTGACCGGGCGGAGTGTGCGGGGCGTGCTGGAGCGCGCCCGCAACGGTCCCGCCCCGGTCCACGCGTTCGTCGACAAGGGCGTCGACTTCGTCACCGCGCATACGCTGCGGGACCTGGTCGCGGCGATGAACGCGGTACCCGACGTCGAGCCACTGGACTTCGCCGTGGTCGAGGAGGAGGTCACCGCGCGCGATCGGGAGGTGGCCAACCGGTTCACCAAGGACAGCCAGGTCATGGCGATCCGGGCCGCCCGCGGCTACCTGGCGGACCGGGTCAGCCGGGTGGTGGCCCCGCACCGGCTGACGGATCCGAAAGCCGGACCGCTGATCGCTGTGAAGCTGCACATCCTGACGCGTAAATCGTTGGGCGGGTTGGAAACCGATCTCGATTCCTGCGTCCTGCGCAGTGACGGTGCGGTGCTTCCCGGCCTGTACGCCGCCGGCGAGGCCGCCGGGTTCGGCGGCGGTGGGTTGCACGGCTACCGGTCTCTCGAGGGGACGTTCCTCGGCGGCTGCGTGTTCTCCGGCCGGGCGGCCGGTCGCGCCGCCGCGCGCGACGTGGGCTGAACCTAGAACTGGGTGCCGCTCTCGGGTTCGAGGACCTGGAAGTCGGTGTCGGTCATCTCCGACAGTCGGCCGTAGTAGATCGGCCGGGCGGCGGGGTCGACGATCCCCTGGTGGATCGGCACGGCGTGCGTCGGCGCGACCGCACGCAGGTAGTCCACCGCCTCGGAGATCTTCATCCACGGTGCCGCGGCCGGTGTGGCCAGTACGTCGACAGGCTCACCGGGGACGAACAGCGCGTCGCCGGGATGCATCAGCCGCGCGGGGTGCTCACCGTCACCGACGAGGTACGAGATGTTGTCGATCACAGGGATTTCCGGGTGGATCACCGCGTGCGTGCCACCGACGCCGCGCACCGTGAGGTGCCCGATGGACAGTTCGTCGCCGACCTGGACCGGTTGCCACGGCCCACCCAGTTGGGCGGCGGTCTGCGGGTCGGCGTACAGGGCAGCCTGCGGATTGGCGTCGATGAGCGCGGGCAGACGCTCCGTATCGGCGTGATCGGGGTGCTGGTGGGTGATCAGGATCGCCGACAGGCCCGTGATGCCCTCGAAGCCGTGGGAGAAGGTGCCCGGATCGAACAGCACCGTGGTCTCTGCGCCCGAGCCGTCCTCGAAGTGTGCTTGCAGGCAGGAATGGCCGAAATGGGTGAGCTGCATCCCTCCATTGTGGCGTGCCCGGGACATGCGTGACAGCGATTGACGCTCGCGGTGACGCGGTGCCGTCTTCGCCGCAGGTAGAGTGATCGCCGTGGCAAAAGTGGTGGTACACGTCATGCCGAAGAGCGAGATCCTCGATCCCCAGGGGCAGGCCATTGTCGGCGCCCTCGGCCGCCTGGGCTTCGACGGGATCTCAGATGTGCGGCAAGGTAAGCGATTCGAACTCGAGGTCGACGACGGTATCGACGACCAGAAGTTGACCGAGATCGCCGAATCGCTGCTGGCCAACACCGTGATCGAAGACTGGACAGTCAGCTGGGAAGAGGCACGCGGATGAGCGCTCGAGTGGGGGTCATCACCTTTCCGGGCACCCTCGACGACATCGACGCATCGCGGGCGGTGCGGTTGGCCGGCGCCGAAGCGGTGAGTCTCTGGCACGCCGACGCCGACCTCAAGGGGGTTGACGC
>NZ_JBAUJB010000216.1:0-8551 GCF_049683355.1 Mycobacterium sp. | reverse complement strand
TCACCGAGTTCACCGGCTACCAGCACCGGGTGTTCGCGCTGCACGACGGGCAGGCCTACCAGTTCCCGATGGGTCTGGGGCTGGTCAGCCAGTTCTTCGGCCGGTACTTCACCCCCGACCAGGCACGGGCGCTGATCAAGGAGCAGGCCAGCGAGATCGATTCCGCCGACGCGCAGAACCTCGAGGAGAAGGCGATCTCGCTGATCGGCCGGCCGCTGTACGAGGCGTTCGTCAAGGGCTACACGGCCAAGCAGTGGCAGACCCACCCTGCTGAGCTGCCGGCGTCGGTGATCAACCGATTGCCGGTGCGCTACACCTTCGACAACCGCTACTTCAACGACACCTACGAGGGCCTGCCCGTCGACGGCTACACGGCCTGGCTGCAGAACATGGCCGCCGACGACCGCATCGAGGTCCGGCTCGACACCGACTGGTTCGACGTCCGTGACCCGTTGCGGGCCGCCAGTCCGTCGGCCCCGGTGGTGTACACCGGTCCACTGGACCGCTACTTCGACTACGTCGACGGCAGGCTGGGCTGGCGCACGCTGGATTTCGAGCTCGAGGTGCTGCGCGACTGCGGGGACTTCCAAGGCACGCCGGTGATGAACTACAACGACCTCGAGGTGCCGTACACCCGGATCCACGAGTTCCGCCACTTCCACCCCGAACGGTCCTACCCGGCCGACAAGACCGTGATCATGCGTGAGTTCTCGCGTTTCGCGGCCGACGACGACGAGCCGTACTACCCGATCAACACCGACGCCGACCGTGCGGTGCTGGGCGCCTACCGTGAGCGGGCACGGGCCGAGACGGCCTCGTCGAAGGTGCTCTTCGGCGGCCGCCTCGGCACCTATCAATATCTGGACATGCACATGGCCATCGCCAGCGCGCTGAACATGTACGACAACACCATCGCGCCCCACCTGCGCGACGGCGCGCCGCTGGCCGAACCCGAAACAGAAAGCAACCGACTATGAGTGACATCCCGTCCGGCGCGCTCGAGGCCGGACAGTCACGGGCAGTCAGCCTGCTGGCCCGCGTCATCCTGCCGCGGCCCGGCGAACCGCTCGACGTCCGGAAGCTCTACATCGAGGAGTCGGTGACCAACGCGCGGCGCGCTCATCCGCCGACGCGCACCGAATTGGAGATCGGTGCCGAGTCCGAGGTGTCGTTCGCGACGTACTTCAACGCGTTCCCGGCCAGTTACTGGCGCCGGTGGTCGACGCTGGAGTGGTTCGTGTTGGGGGTGGAGCTGACCGGAAGCGGCCGCGTCGACGTCTACCGCACCAAGGCCACCGGCGCCCGCATCACCGTCAGCGGCGATTCTTTCGCCAGCGGTGACGCAGACACCGCCGTGGTGGAGTTCGAGATCGGGCTCGACCCGTTCGAGGACGGCGGCTGGATCTGGTTCGACATCACCACCAACTCCGCGGTCACGCTGCGCAGCGCCGGTTGGTACGCACCGACGCCCGCTCCCGGCCGGGCCGACGTCACGGTCGGCATCCCGACATTCAACCGGCCGTCCGACTGTGTCAACGCGCTGGCTGCGCTCACGTCGGATCCGCTGGTGGACGAGGTGATCGGTGCGGTCATCGTCTCCGATCAGGGAACCGACAAAGCCCAGGACCACCCGGGTTTCGCCGCCGCGGCGGCTGCGTTGGGCTCCCGGCTGGCGGTGCACCACCAGCCGAACCTGGGTGGGTCGGGCGGCTACAGCCGGGTGATGTACGAGGCGCTGAAGAACACCGACTGCGAACAGATCCTGTTCATGGACGACGACATCCGGATCGAACCGGACTCGGTGTTGCGCGCGCTGGCGATGAACAGGTTCGCCAAGTCGCCCACGCTGGTCGGCGGGCACATGCTCAACCTGCAGGAACCGTCGCACCTGCACGTGATGGGCGAGGTCGTCGACCGGGCGAACTTCATGTGGACCAACGCCCCCAACACCGAGTACGACCATGACTTCGCCAAATACCCGCTGGTCGACGAGGAGGACCGCAGCAAGCTGCTGCACCGCCGGATCGACGTGGATTACAACGGTTGGTGGATGTGCATGATCCCGCGGCAGGTGGCCGAGGAACTCGGCCAGCCGTTGCCGCTGTTCATCAAGTGGGACGACGCCGAGTACGGGCTGCGCGCAGCCGAGCACGGCTACGGCACGGTCACCCTCCCGGGTGCGGCGATCTGGCACATGGCGTGGAGCGACAAGGACGACGCGATCGACTGGCAGGCCTACTTCCACCTGCGCAACCGGCTGGCCGTGGCCGCCCTGCACTGGGACGGCGGGGTCGCCGGCCTGCTCGCCTCGTCGATCAAGGCCACGCTGAAACACCTTCTGTGCCTTGAATACTCGACCGTGGCGATCCAGAACCGGGCGATGGCTGACTTCCTGGCCGGCCCCGAGCACATCTTCTCGATCCTGGAGTCCGCGCTGCCGGACGTGCGGGCGATGCGCAGCGAGTACCCCGATGCCGTCGTGCTACCGGGGGCCACCGCACTGCCGCCCGCGTCGGACAAGCGCCGCAAGAAGGTGAAGATCCCGACCTCCAAGCCGGCCATCGCATTTCGGCTGTTTCGCGGGGTGGCGCATCAGCTCACCGAGCACGACCCCGCCCACCATCAGCGACCCCAACTCAACGTCGCCACCCAGGACGCCCGCTGGTTTCTGCTCTGCAAGGTCGACGGCGTCACCGTGACGACCGCGGACGGCCGCGGGGTGGTCTTCCGGCAGCGCGACCGCGACAAGATGATCGAGCTGCTGCGGACGTCGCTTCGCCAGCACGTGCAGCTGGCGCGCAAGTTCAACCGGATGCGCAGGGTGTACCGCGACGCCCTGCCGATGTTGACGAGCAAGCAACGGTGGGAGACCGTGCTGAACTCCGGTCGGCAGGGGGTCGTGGCATCCCGTGATCGCTGATCCGGTCGTTCCGCCCACGGGCGAGGACCTCGCACTGGTGGCCGTGCAGTCAGCGGTCGCCGGTCGGCCCGGCGTACTGCCCGCCGCCCGCGGTCTTTCGCATTTCGGGGAGCACAGCCTGGGCTGGCTCGGCGTGGCCGCCCTCGGCGCGCTGGTGAGCCCGGGTCGCCGCCGGGAGTTCCTGGCCGCGGGCGCGGGCGCATTCCTGGCGCACGCCAGTGCCGTGGTCGTCAAACGGATGGTCCGCCGCGAACGGCCGCGCCACCCGGCGATCGCGGTCAACGTCGGCACCCCGAGCAGGCTGAGCTTTCCGTCCGCACATGCCACCTCGACAACCGCGGCGTCGATGCTGCTGGCCCGCCCTACCGGGTTCCCGCTGCCCGCTTTGCTGATCCCGCCGATGGCGCTGTCCCGCTTGGTCCTCGGTGTGCACTACCCCAGCGATGTCCTCGCGGGCGTCGCCGTGGGAGCGGCGGTGGCGAAGCTGGTGGGCACGGTGGAAGAAAGGGGTCGGTGACAATGAGCGCATCCCAGGTCGGCCAGGAGACAGGGTCGGCCGCAGGTCCTCCGAAGAGCCTGGGCGCGGGGATCGTCAAGGCGCTGCGGCCCCGTCAGTGGGTGAAGAACGTTCTGGTCTTCGCCGCCCCGGTGGCTGCCCTGGGCGACGCCCGCTACGCCTACGACTACCGCGAAGTGCTGGTCAACGTGCTGCTGGCGTTCGTCGTCTTCAGCCTGGCCGCGTCGTGTGTGTACCTGATCAACGACGCCCGTGATGTCGACGCAGACCGCGCACATCCGACCAAGAGGTTCCGGCCGATCGCTGCAGGGGTGGTGCCCGAGTGGCTGGCCTACACGCTGGCGGCGGTGCTGGGTGCTGCGTCGCTGGCGATCTCGTGGTTGGTGACACCGGACCTGGCGCTGGTGATGGCCATCTACATCGGCATCCAGCTGGCCTACTGCTTCGGCCTCAAGCACCAGCCCGTCATCGACATCTGCATCGTGTCCTCGGGCTTCCTCATTCGGGCGATCGCCGGCGGCGTAGCGGCGGATGTGCCCCTGTCGCAGTGGTTCCTGTTGATGATGGCCTTCGGCTCGCTGTTCATGGCGGCCGGGAAGCGTTACGCCGAACTGCAGTTGGCCGAGCGGACCGGCGCCAAGATCCGTAAATCGCTGGAGAGCTACACCAGCTCCTATCTGCGCTTCGTGTGGACGCTGTCGGCGACGTCGCTGGTGCTGTGCTACGGACTGTGGGCGTTCGAGCGTGACGCGACCGGAGGCACCTCCTGGTTCGTGGTCTCGATGGTTCCGTTCACGGTCGCGATCCTGCGGTACGCCGTCGACGTCGACGGCGGAATGGCCGGCGAACCGGAGGAGATCGCGCTCAAGGACCGAGTGCTTCAGGTGTTGGCGCTTGCCTGGATCGGAACCATCAGTGGCGCAATCTTCCTCAGCTGACCGGTTGACCACAGCGATGGCGGGCCGGTTGACCCGCTGGCCGGCCTATCCCTACGACGTCTCGGTCCGGATCAGCCTCTGGATCAGCGTGACGGTGGTGGCCGCGCTGTTCGGCTGGGGCGCCTGGCAGCGCCGGTGGATCGCCGACGACGGGCTGATCGTGCTGCGCACCGTGCGAAACCTGTTGGCGGGCAACGGTCCCGTCTTCAACGCCGGGGAGCGGGTGGAGGCCAACACCTCGACGGTGTGGTCGTATCTGATGTACCTCGGTGGACTGGTCTCCGAGCCTGCACGGCTGGAGTACGTGGCGCTGACGCTCGCGCTGGTGTTCAGCGTGCTCGGGGTGGTACTGGTCATGCTCGGCACCGCCAGGTTGTATGCGCCGAGCCTACGGGGGCGGCACGCACTGCTGCTACCGGCGGGTGCACTGGTCTACATCGCGGTGCCGCCGGCCCGTGACTTCGCCACCTCCGGGCTCGAGAACGGTTTGGTGCTGGCCTATCTGGGGCTGCTGTGGTGGATGATGGTCTGCTGGTCGCAGGCGCTGCGCGGGCTTCAGACCTCACGGACCTCACAGACCTCGCCGGTGTTCGACGGTTCGCTGGCGTTCGTCGCCGGGCTCAGCGTGCTGGTGCGTCCCGAGCTCGCGCTCATCGGCGGCGTCGCGCTGATCATGATGCTGATCGCGGCACCCGACTGGCGGCGACGTGCGCTGATCGTCGCCGCGGGCGGGCTGCTACCGGTGGCCTACCAGATCTTCCGGATGGGGTACTACGGGCTGCTGGTCCCCGCCACCGCGGTGGCCAAGGACGCCTCCGGGGCGAAGTGGCAGCAGGGTTTCGTCTACCTCGCCAACTTCAACCAGCCCTACCTGTTGTGGGCGCCAGCGGTGCTGCTGGTCGGGCTGGCGTTGATGGTGATGCTGCTGCGCGGCCGGCCGTCATCGGTGAACCGCCGGGCGCCTGCAGGCGCCCGCTGGCTGGCGCGCACGGTGCAGACCCCGCAGGCGGTGGTGATCTTCATGGTGGTCAGCGGACTCCTGCAGGCGGTCTACTGGATCCGCCAGGGCGGCGACTTCATGCACGGCCGGGTGCTGCTGACACCGTTGTTCTGCATGTTGGCGCCCGTCGCCGTGATCCCGTTGATGCTGCCCGACCGCTCGCGGATGGCCCGCGGCGCGGGCTATCTGTACGCCGGTGCCACCAGCGTGCTGTGGCTGGCTGTTGCGGGGTGGGCGCTGTGGGCGGCCAACTCGCCGGGCATGGGAGCCGACGCCACCCGGGTGACCTATACCGGAATCGTCGACGAACGTCGCTTCTACGCGCAGGCGACCGGCAATCCGCACCCTTTGACCGCCGCGGACTACCTCGACTACCCACGGATGCGCGCCGTGCTGACCGCGATCGAGAACACCCCCGACGGCGCACTGCTGCTGCCCGCCGGCAGCTACGACACCTGGGATGTGGTGCCCGCGATACCGCCGCCGCCGGACGCTCCACCGGAGTCGGCGGATCAAACCGGGCCCCACACCGTGTTCTTCACCAATCTCGGCATGCTGGGGATGAACGTCGGTCTCGACGTCCGGGTGATCGACCAGATCGGTCTGGCGAACCCGCTGGCCGCGCGCACCGCCCGTATCGAGGACGGCCGGATCGGGCACGACAAGAACCTGTTCCCCGATTGGGCGGTCGCCGAGGGTCCTTTCCTCAAGGAGCCGCCGTACCTCCCGGTTTATCTCGACGAGGACTGGATCAGACAGGCCGAAGCGGCACTGAAGTGCCCCGGCACCGAGGCCGCCCTGGCCGCGATCCGCGCCCCGATGGGGCCGAGGCGATTCCTGTCGAACCTGCTCAACGCCGCGGAGTTGACGTCGTACCGCATCGACAGGGTGCCGCGCTACGAGCTGGCGAGGTGCGGTATTCCGATACCGGAGCCGGTGAATCCGCCCTACACCGGGCTGCCCGCAACAGGGCCGTGAACAGAGGGCGATTTGCTGGCAGAGCAGGTTTTCTGCTTTCGTAACGCGACAGCCATGTCGGTCGGATAAGGCATGTGAGGGCACCGCGAGCGGCTCAGCGGTGAGGAGAGAACGCCACAAAGGTGTGGTTCACTACATGGGCGACGTGGCCGGTGCGGGGACTTCGAGTCCAGCCCGCCAGCGCTGCTCACGACAGATGGGAAAAACACAAGGATGAAGCTCGTTTCGGGGCTGCGTGGCGCAGCGAAGACCCTTGGGCGCCGGCTCACAGTGGCGGCCCTTGCGGCAGCGTTGGTGCCGGGCCTGATCAGCGCTGTCGGTGGCACGGCGACGGCCGGAGCGTTCTCCCGTCCCGGGCTGCCGGTGGAGTACCTCGAGGTGCCGTCCGCCGCGATGGGCAAGAACATCAAGGTCCAGTTCCAGAGCGGCGGCCCCAACGCTCCCGGCGTCTACCTGCTCGACGGTCTGCGTGCCCAGGACGACTTCAACGGGTGGGACATCAACACCGCGGCGTTCGAGTGGTACCTCGACTCCGGTCTCGCCGTGGTCATGCCCGTCGGCGGCCAGTCCAGCTTCTACACCGACTGGTACAAGCCGGCGTGTGGCAAGACCGGCTGCAGCACCTACAACTGGGAGACCTTCATCTCCCAGGAGCTGCCCGCCTACCTGGCGGCCAACAAGGGTGTCGACCCGGGCCGCAACGCGGCAGTGGGCCTGTCGATGGCCGGTTCGGCGTCGATGACCATGGCGATCTACCACCCCAACCAGTTCCAGTACGCGGGCTCGCTGTCGGGCTTCCTGAACCTGTCCGAGGGCTGGTGGCCCATGCTGGTCGGTATCTCGATGGGTGACGCGGGCGGCTACGACGCCGAGGACATGTGGGGGCCGTCCAGTGACCCGGCGTGGAAGCGCAACGATCCGATGGTCAACATCGACAGGCTCGTCGCCAACAACACCCGCCTCTGGGTGTTCTGCGGCAACGGCAAGCCGTCCGAACTCGACGCCGGCTCCAGCTCGGGCAACCTGTTCAACGCCAAGTTCCTCGAGGGCTTCACGCTGCGCACCAACAAGACCTTCCAGGAGGAGTACCTGGCCGCGGGCGGTCGCAACGGTGTGTTCAACTTCCCGTCCAACGGAACGCACAGCTGGGGCTACTGGGGCCAGCAGCTCCAGCAGATGAAGCCCGACATCCAGCGGGCACTCGGTGCGGTGCCGCAGCCGTCGGCACCCCCGGCGCCGGTCGAAGCGCCGGTAGACGCCCCGGCGATGGGCGGCTAGGCACTTCGACGCCAAGCACGTGAATGACGGCGGTGATCCTCTCCGAGGGTCACCGCCGTCAGTCGCTTTGGCCCCGCCCCGTCGCGGTGGTGTGATTCACTACCTTGCGGTAGGGCCGACTGGTGATGCGCCGGGTGTCGCCAGGTATGCGAGACATGAGGTGGGGCAGATGCGGGCGTTGACGCGAAGGATCACGGTCGCGGTGCTGGCCGTGGCGGCGATGTCGGTGAGCATGGTGCTGCCGACGCACTGGGGCACCGGGTCTCCCACCGCCCATGCCCAGGGTGTCGAGTTCCTGATGGTGCCCTCGCCGGCGATGGGCCGCGACATCCCGGTCGCATTCCAGGGCGGCGGCCCGCACGCGGTCGTGTTGCTGGACGCGTTCAACGCCGCACCCGACGTCAGCAACTGGGTGACGGCAGGCAACGCCATGAACACGCTCGCCGGGCAGGGCATCTCGGTGGCCGCCCCCGCCGGTGGCGCCTGGAGCATGTACACCAACTGGGAGCAGGACGGCAGCAAGCAGTGGGAGACGTTCCTCGCTGACGAGCTACCCAACTGGCTGGCCGCCAACAAGGGGCTGGCCCCGGGCGGGCACGGGATCGTCGGAGCCGCCCAGGGCGGCACCGGGGCGCTGACGATGGCGACCTTCCACCCGGACCGCTACCGGTTCGCGGGATCGATGTCGGGCTTTCTGAACCCGTCGAACACGTACACTAACGGTGCCATCACCGCAGGCATGGCACGGTTCGGCGGCGTGAACACCCAAGCGATGTGGGGTGCGGCACAGTTGGGCCGCTGGAAATGGCACGACCCCGATGTGCACGCGCAGTTGCTGGTGAACAACAACACCCGGCTGTGGGTGTTCAGCCCGGCCACCACCACCTGCAGTGACCCGGCCGCCATGATCGACTACTGCG
>NZ_JBAUJB010000215.1:0-8729 GCF_049683355.1 Mycobacterium sp. | reverse complement strand
GGTGGGCGCGGCCGCCTTGATGACGGCGGTGTTGGCCACCGGCCGGAGAGCGGGTGCCGCCCACCGCGCCACGGCGACGAGGATGCGCAGCCCCAGCCCCCCTCGGCCCAGCATCGCCGGCACCCTGGCCGGGGCTCGCAGTGGATGCGCCCACACCGTCGAGCCGTGTTCGCGGCGCACCGCGACCCCCGGTCCGAACGATTGCAGCCGCAGCGCCTCGACATCGACGGCCCGGCCCAGTTCCGGGTAGGCGGGGTTGAGCACCTGGAAGCCACGATCGCAGCGGAAGCCGTCGATGACGTCGGTGCGGACCCGGCCGCCGACGACATCGGAGGCTTCCCACACCCGCACCTCGCGTCCCGCGGCGGCAAGCACCCCGGCACAGCGCAATCCGGCCAGCCCCGCACCGATCACCAGTACGTCGACATCGTCAACACCCATTGCAGCCCAAAGCTTCTGGTCCTCTTCACCGGCCGCGCCCGGCTACGACCGGACGCCTGTACCCCCACGCTACCCATCCGCATCAGCCGCGGTGACGAATACACCACCGGGCGATGGTTCCGCGAGGTATGGCGCGGGTAGCCAGCCCGTCGAGAAGGGAGTGTTGCCATGAACCGCATCGTGAAGATCGCCGGCCAGATCGGGGAGTCCGCGTTGTCGATCGTCGGTATCCGCGTGGGCACCGAGGAACCGCACCACCTCAAGCGGCCGTTGACAGACGGCGTGGAGATCCGGCAGTACGGGCCGCGCATCGCCGCCGAGACCACCGTCACCGGCGATAAGCAGGCCGCGCTCAGCACCGGCTTCCGCCGGCAGTAGTCGAACCGGATCCCGGCGGAACTGTGTTCCAGCAGCACAAGTGCGAGAGCACGCCTGCTGGAATACAGTTCCGGCGGAAATGGTGCAGACCCTGTGACTGGAATTGGAACACGTTCTAGTCTGGTCCCCATGAGTGACTTGCTGCGCCATCCCCTGCACTCCGGCCACCTCACGGTGGGTGCGCTCAAACGACACAAGGACCGACCGGTGCTGTTCCTCGGGGACACCACGATGACCGGCGGTGAGCTCGCCGATCGCATCAGCCAGTACATCCAGGCCTTCGAGGCCATCGGCGCCGGCACCGGCGCGGCGGTCGGGCTGCTGTCCCTCAACCGGCCCGAGGTGCTGATGATCATCGGCGCCGGCCAGTCCCAGGGCTACCGGCGCACCGCGCTACACCCTCTCGGCTCGCTGGATGACCACGCCTACGTGCTCTCCGATGCCGAGGTGACGTCGCTGATCATCGACCCCAACCCGATGTTCGTCGAGCGTGCGCTGGGCCTGATGCAGAAGGTGCCGTCGCTCGAGCAGGTCCTGACGATCGGCCCGGTGCCCGCCGAACTCGCGGAAAGCGGTGTCAAGGCCATCGACCTGAACGCGGAGGCGGCGAAGTATCCGGCCAAGCCCCTGGTTGCCGCCGACCTGCCGCCCGACCACATCGGCGGGCTCACCTACACCGGCGGCACCACCGGCAAGCCCAAGGGTGTCATCGGGACGACGCAGTCGATCACCACGATGACCACGGTGCAGTTGGCCGAGTGGGAGTGGCCGGAGAATCCGCGCTTCTTGATGTGCACACCGCTGTCCCACGCCGGTGCGGCGTTCTTCACCCCGGTCATCGTCAAGGGTGGCGAACTGATCGTGCTGACGAAGTTCGACCCGGCCGAGGTGCTGCGCGTGATCGAGGAGCAGAAGATCACCGCGACGATGCTGGTGCCCTCGATGATCTATGCGCTGATGGACCATCCCGACTCCCACACCCGTGATCTGTCGTCGCTGGAGACGGTGTACTACGGGGCCTCGGCGATGAACCCGGTGCGGTTGGCCGAGGCGATCCGGCGGTTCGGGCCGATCTTCGCCCAGTACTACGGCCAGTCCGAAGCGCCGATGGTGATCACCTACCTGCCCAAGAAGGACCACGACGAGAAGCGCCTGACCTCGTGCGGGCGCCCGACGCTGTTCGCGCGGGTGGCGCTGCTCGGTGAGGACGGAACGCCGGTGCCGCAGGGGGAGGTCGGCGAGATCTGCGTGTCGGGACCGCTGCTGGCCGGGGGGTACTGGAACCTGCCGGATGCCACCGCAGACACGTTCCGCGACGGCTGGATGCGTACCGGCGACCTGGCCCGGGAAGACTCCGACGGCTTCTACTACATCGTCGACCGCACCAAGGACATGATCGTCACCGGTGGTTTCAACGTGTTCCCGCGCGAGGTGGAAGACGTGGTGGCCGAGCATCCGTCGATCGCCCAGGTGTGTGTGATCGGTACGCCCGACGAGAAGTGGGGCGAGGCGGTGACGGCCGTGGTGGTGCTGCGGCCCGACATGGCCTCCGACGACGCCGCGGTCGCCACCATGACCGCCGAGATCCAGGCGTCGGTGAAGGAGCGCAAGGGGTCAGTGCATGTGCCCAAGCAGGTGATCGTCGTCGACTCGGTGCCGGTCACCGCGCTGGGCAAGCCGGACAAGAAGGCCGTGCGGGCGCAGTTCTGGGAGAGTTCGGGCCGGGCGGTCGGCTAGTCAGGACGACGCATCCAGGGCCGCCAGGATGCCGTCGAGCAGCGCAGCGGCCGTCCCCGCCGCCCGCTCCACGTCGCCGGCGGCGATGTGCTCGAGAAGCACTGCGTGATCGACGATCTCCACCGGCTTCTCGTGGGTGGTCGCGACGCTGGCCGTGATGGCCTCGATCAAGCCGCGGTACAACTCGGTGAGCATCAGGTTGTGCGAGCTGCGCACCACCGCGAGGTGGAACTCGGCGTCAGCGCGGGCGAACTCGTCGGTGTCGCCGGCCGCCTGGCACTGATCGCGGCGGGCCAGCAACGCCGTCAGCTCCGCGAGGTCGGCCTCGGTGCGGTTAGCCGCCGCCAGGCGCGTCCCTTCGACCTCCAGCCCGCGGCGCACCTGGAGCACGTCGCGCAGTTCGGCGCCGCAGAGCCGGCGCAGCGCCCCCGACACCTCGCTGGTCGCCCGCACATAGGTGCCGTCCCCCTGCCGAACCTCCAGGATCCCGGCGTGGGCCAGGGCGCGGACCGCCTCGCGCACGGTGTTGCGCCCGACGCCGAGCGACTCCACGAGCACGGTCTCGTTGGGGATGCGCTGACCGACCGGCCATTCACCGGCGGTCACCGCATGCCGAAGCTGGTCGATGACCTGCTCGACCAGGCCGGCCCGCCGGGCAGTGCTCAACGGCACAGATAGATCCTTTCAACCAATCATGGGATGTATGGCAGTGTAGCGGGGTGCGCAGTACCGAGCCGGAGATCGACACACCCCCGCCCGAGGTGCCGGGCCGGGTCCCGACCGTGGCCGGTGGGGCGCTGCTCGCGGTGGCCGTCGTCCTGACCGCACTCAACCTGCGGCCGGCCGTGACCAGCGTGGCGCCCCTCCTCGGCGAGATGCGCGCCGACCTCGCGGTAACCGCCACCTGGGCGGGGCTGCTGACCACCCTGCCCGCGCTGTGCTTCGCGGCCGCCGGACTGGCCGCGCCCCGATTGTCCTCGAAGATCGGCCTCGGGCGCACCATCTCGGCGGCCATGGTCGCGCTGACCGTTGGCCTGGCCGCCCGGGTGATCGACGGACCGTACGTCGTGATCGGCGCCACCCTCGTCGCGTGTGCCGGCATCGCGCTGATCAACGTGCTGATCCCCGTCGTCATTAAGGGGTCGTTCCCCGCCCGGGTCGGCCTGATGACCGGCATCTACACCGCTGCGCTGCAGGGCGGCGGAGCGCTCGGTTCGGCCGTGACACCCGGACTGGAGGACCCGCTCGGCGGCTGGCGCGTCGCCCTCGCGGCGTGGGCGGTGGTGGCAATCGTGGCGCTCGCGGTGTGGCTGCCCGCCTCCCGGCGCCACCGCGGGACGTGGGCCGAGCAGGGCAGGCTGGCGGGTCGGCCCCGCTCGCTGCTGCGCAACCCACTGGCCTGGACGGTGACGCTGTTCTTCGGTTGCCAGGCGTTCATGGCCTACATCGTGATGGGTTGGCTGCCACAGGTATTCATCGACAACGGGATCGACAAGCTGCACGCCGGGCTGCTGGTCGGGCTGGTGTCGCTCATCGGGGTGCCGGTGGCGCTGGTGATCTCCCCGCTGGCGGCCCGCAGTGCCAACCAGACCTGGTGGATCGTCGGGCTCGGCGTGGTGGGCTTCGCCGGGGCGATCGGCGTGATGCTGGCGCCCGCCGCGCAACCGGTTCTCTGGAGCGTGCTGATCGGCGCCGGCATGGGCGCGTTCTCCATGGCGCTCGCGGTGATCGCGCTGCGTGCCCGCACCGCCGAGGACACCGCGCAACTGTCGGGCATGGTCCAGGGATTCGGCTATCTCCTCGCGGGCACCGGACCGTTTCTGTTCGGCCTGCTCCACGACGTGACGCACGGCTGGACGGTGCCGTGGATGATGTTCCTGGTGGTCTATGCCGTGCAGATCGTGGCCGGCGCGTTGGCCGGCCGCTCCCGCTACGTCTGAGCCGGCCGTGCACAATCACGGGCATGGGCACCTCGGCGGGATCGACGGACGACCAGCGGTGGTTTCCCGGCGGTCATCTCGGCGTCGACATCCCGGCTGACACCAACTCGTTGGGTGCCGGCGGGGCGGAGTTCCTCACCGAGGCCTTCCG
Organism: Mycobacterium sp.; assembly: GCF_049683355.1. Lineage (GTDB taxonomy): Bacteria > Actinomycetota > Actinomycetes > Mycobacteriales > Mycobacteriaceae > Mycobacterium. The sequence continues at coordinate 4,082 of NZ_JBAUJB010000215.1, read as the reverse complement.
CCGCGCAGGTGCCCTCACCGGTGACAACGCCGTGGTCGCGATCGAGGAGCTGAGGGAGTTCGGTGGGGGCAGCACAGGACGGAAAGCCGTGCTGTCAGTGACATATCGACAAGCCGGCAACCTACCGCGAGACCTGTTCGTGAAGTTCTCCCGCGACTTCGACGACCCCGGACGCGACGTCGGACGCAGCCAGATGGCGGAAGAAGTGCGGTTCGCATTGCTCACCCGCTCCCCGGGATTCCCGATAGCCGTGCCCCGGTGCCTGTTCGCGGACTACGACGAGCGATCCGGAACCGGGATCCTGATCACCACCCGGATCACCTATGGCAGCAATGGAATCGAGCCCCACTACGACAAATGCGCCGATCACGCCATGCCGGATCCGCCCGGTCACTACCGCGCCCTGCTGGGCGCTCTCGCCAGGCTCGCCGGCGCCCACCGGGCCGGTCTGCTGGGTGGCGGCTTCGAGTTCACCGTCGACATGAGACGGCTGTCGGTCGGCGAGCGGGCCCCGTACACCGCCGACCAGCTGCACCGCCGTGTCGATCAGCTCGGCGAACTGGCTTCCCGGCAGCCTGCCCTGCTGCCTTCCGATGTGACTTCTCCGGAGTTCCTCTCCCGGCTGCGCGAGCAGGTCACGGTGTGCGCGGCCCGGGTCGACGATCTGTGGGACTCCCTGGGTGCCGATCCCCTATACGTCGCGCTGTGTCACTGGAACGCCAACGTCGACAACGCGTGGTTCTGGCGGGACACCGCAGGAGAGCTCCGATGCGGGCTCCTCGACTGGGGATGCGTCGGCCGGATGAACCTCGCGATGGCGATCTGGGGCTCGATGTGCAGCGCCGAAACCGACATGTGGAACGCCCACTTCGACTCGCTGCTCGACCATTTCGTCGCCGAGTTCGCCGCGGCGGGCGGAGAGCCACTGGACGTCAGCGAGTTACGTCGGCACCTGCTCACCTACGTCGCGATCATGGGACCGGCGTGGTTGCTCGACGTTCCCGGTCACCTGCTCAAGCGGCTGCCCGAACCGGTGGCCGACCGGTTCGACCCGCGCATCGCGGACAGCGAACAGACCCGCAGCCGGCTGCTGATGATGACGAACTTCCTCAACCTGTGGGCGAATTCGGACATGAGCACGGTGCTCGGGCGCTGAGCCCCGCCGGGAAATAATGGGGAACGTGGACACCGCTGATCTGCGACAGACCGTCGACGCGGTGTGGCGCATCGAGGCAGCAAGAATCGTCGCCACGCTGACCCGCACGGTCGGGGACATCGGCCTGGCCGAGGACCTCGCCCAGGAAGCCCTGGTCGACGCCCTCACCCAGTGGCCGGACACCGGAGTGCCCCGCAACCCGGGCGCGTGGCTGACCGCCGTCGCCAAACGCAAGGCCATCGACCACTGGCGCAGGCAGGACAACCTCGACGCCAAGTACGCCGTGCTGGCTCGCGAACTGGAGAACCACGTCGACGACGCCTGGGATCCCGACCGCATCGACGACGACGTGCTGCGGCTGATCTTCATGTCCGCCCACCCGGCGCTGTCCCGGGAGAACCAGATCGCGCTGACCCTGCGGGTGGTCGGCGGCCTGACCACCGACGAGATCGCCAAGGCGTTTCTCACCTCACGGGCCACGATCGCACAGCGCATCGTCCGGGCCAAGAAGGCCCTGGCAGGAGTGCCTTTCGAGATCCCGGGCCGCTCGGAGCACCCACAGCGGCTGTCCTCGGTCCTCAACGTCCTCTACCTGATCTTCAACGAGGGGTATGCCGCGTCTGCCGGACAGCGGTGGATTCGCGGTGAACTGTGCAGCGAGGCATTGCGACTCGGCCGCGTGCTGGCGGCGTTGGCCCCTGACGAGGCCGAGGTGCTCGGGCTGGTCGCGCTGATGGAGTTCCAGTCCTCGCGTCTGGGAGCCCGCACCGACGCCGACGGCTCCCCGATTCTGCTCGAGGACCAGAACCGGGCCAGGTGGGACCGTGCTCAGATCCAGCGTGGTGTGCGCGCGCTGCAGCAGGCTTCTGATGTGTTGCAGCGCAGGAAGACCGGGTGGGGTTACTACTCTTTGCAGGCCGCACTTGCCGAATGTCACGCGGTCGCGCCGACCGCCGGCGACACCGATTGGCCGCGCATCGTCGCTCTCTACGACGCGCTGTTGGCACTGGTCCCGTCTCCGGTCGTCGAACTCAACCGGGCCGTCGCGGTCGCGATGTCCGACCCGCTGACGGGCCCCTCGCAGGCGCTGGCGATCATCGACCGGATCGAGGGGCTCGACCGGTCGCATCTGGTGCCCAGCGTGCGCGGTGAGCTGCTGTCACGACTCGGCCGGGACGCCGAGGCGGCAGTCGAGTTCGACCGCGCGATCGCACTCGCCGACAACGACCGTGAGCGGGAAGTATTGCAGGCCAAAGCTTCACGAGCGCGAGGCGGCTAGGCGCCGGGCACCGCGGTGCGGGAGGCGACCGATGCTCCCCCGGCCTTGTCGAACACATCGATCACCACGTCGGCGTCGCGGTACACGCCGAGGTGATGCAGGCCGGGTGTCGCGCCGATGATGTCGTTGGCCCGGTCTCCGGCCATCGGATAGTCCGCCACCCGATGGCGCCAGTGGGCCGCGACCACCGTCGCAGCCGGACCCAGCCGCGGCACCTCACGGTCGAGCACCTCGCGCAGCAACTCGGGCTGCAGGTAGTAGCACAACTCCGAGAGCACCACCAGATCAAAAGGTCCGGCGGGCCAGGGCTGGTCGAGCGAGCCTCGCAACAACGTCACCCGATCCCTGGTTCCGCTGGCCAACAGCCGTCGATGCGTGGCGTCCAGCGCGCCGACACTGATGTCGGTGCTGGTCACGTGATCGCAGCGGCCGAGCAGCTTCTCGGTGAGCACGCCTACCGAGCAGCCCGGCTCGAACGCGTGCCGGTAGCGCGGATAGGGCAGCAGGGCGGTGGTGATCGCGTACTTGCGCTGTTCGTACCACCGCGCCTGCAGATCCCACGGATCCGCGGATTCCGCGTACATGCGGTCGAAGTAGCTGTCGGGCAGTCGGCTAGTCAGCGGAAGACCACCTCACCCACCGCCAGCAGCCTGCTCAGCACGAACGGGGGAAGTACCGGCGGGACCCCCGGTGCCGGCGGCACGAACTGGCTTCGGAAGGTCTGCGCCGCGCGGTTCTTGCGCTCGACGGCGACGCGGCTCAGCGGAACCGAGTACGCGCGATCCCACGGCACCGCCGGGTCGACGGGTGCCGCCCAGTGCCACATCCACACCGGGTACTCCACCAGCAGCGCACCGCTGCGCTCGGCCGCGGTCGCCGCGGCCCGGCCGACCGCCTCATGGTCGGGATGGCCGTCACCACGCCACGTCGCGGCGCACCATGTCCCGGGCGGCTTGGTGGCCAGCAGCTCGGTGAGCAGATCCGCCAGCCGATCTTCGTGCCGGGCGAGCTGCCCGTCCGGCAGCCCCAGGCAGAACGGGGCGTTGAGACCCATCACCCCGGCTGCGCTGTAGAGCTCCGCGCGGCGCACCCGCTCCAACTGAAAGCGCTGCAGCAGAGACTGATTCGGGTGAGCGGCGCCGCCGTCGCTGGCCGAGACGATCTGTACCCGCACTCCGGCCTCGGCCAGCTGGACCGCCGTCCCACCGAATCCCAGCGTCTCGTCGTCGGGATGTGCGCCGACCAGCACCACCTCGGGACAGTCGCTGAGAGCCAGGCTGGGCAGCCGCAACCCGGCGTCGAGCCACGCGTGGGTCGGGGTACCACCGTCGGCCAGCGGTTGGGCGGCCAGCCGCGCGGAGTTGCCGGTACGCGCGGTGGTCACGACGCTCCCCCCGCGAGCACACCGAGTCGCTCCAGATCCCGCTCGGCGTGGCTCTGCCGGACATAGATCGACAGGTCGGCCACCCGACGCGCATGCGCCGCGTCCAGGCACAGCGGAGCCGGGCCGAGTGCCCGAGCGGTCCGGTCGATCGATTCACCGACGGCGGTCTCGACCGCTGCGCGGACGCGCCGCGCCAGCAGCTCGGCACGGCCCTTGCGGTTCAACGGATCCTCGTCGAATTCGTGGGCCGCCGACACCAGCAT
>NZ_JBAUJB010000214.1:0-17232 GCF_049683355.1 Mycobacterium sp. | reverse complement strand
GCCGCGACGAAAGTCTGCGGGGCGATGTCGATTCCACTCGGCGCGGTCCACCGCGCCAGGGCTTCGACCGCCACCGGGGTCCGCCCGGGGAGGCGCACGACCGGCTGGTAGGCGAGCCTGAACCCGTCGGGAACACCACCGCGGGCGCGCCGCAGCGCAGTCGGGAAATCGTCCTGAAGGCCGGTGGATGGTTGGTAGATCACCGCGGTGTCCTTGCCGAGCCGCTTTCCGGCATACATCGAGATGTCGGCCCGCCTCAACAGATCGTCCGACGTCTGGTCCAGCCCGTCAGCATCGGACCGGACCAGCCCCATGCTGGCCCGCACCCGCAGCGACGAGCCGTGCACCGCGAAGGGGTCCCGCAGCGCCACCCGCAGCCGGTCGGCGACGATCTCCGGCTCATCCGCCTCACCTTCGATCAGGATCGCGAACTCGTCACTGCCGATGCGCGCCAAGGTATCCGCAGCGGTGATGCACCGTGTGAGGCGCTCGCCCACCGCGCGCAACAGATCGTCACCCGCGGCGTGTCCGAACCGGTCGTTGACCTCTTTGAAGTCGTCGAGATCGACGAAAATCAGCACAAAACGGCCGTCGCGGATCGCCTCGTCGAGCCGTTGACCGAACAGCAGGCGGTTGGGTAGTCCGGTCAGTGCGTCGTGGTGGACCTGATAGGCCAACCCCCGCTGGGCCCAGTACAACCGTTGGGTCAGTAGGTGCTGGGCACGCATCGCCACCACCTGGCGCACCGCGACCAGCAACCCCATCATCACCGTCAGACTGACGACGAATGTGGTCAACTGCCGCCCGGTGATCACTTGGAAGGCGAAAAGCTATGCTACACCGCAGGAATCCGATGTACGGGAGGATCAGCTGCGCCCAGTCCATCCCGGGGTTCTGGCCGAGCTCCGCATCGGGCTGTCGCGGTGCCGGGGAGAGCATCGCGTAGGCCAGGATCAGCGGCCCGAGCACCAGACCGACCACGGCCCGCCGCTGACCGCTTTCGGACTCCACCGATTCGAAGTAGGCGACCAGCCGGTCGCAGGAGGCCATGGTCACGATGCCGCGGCCAGCAGCAGGTAGTTCGCCCGAAACGGGCGTTCCGGACTGTAGACCATCGTGATCACCACCGCCGCGACCACCACGACCAGTCCAGCGAGCGCGAACCCGACTTCGATCACCGGGTTCTCCGACCGCGGCAGTGAGGCGGTCGACCCGACGCCGAAATCCCCGATCGCACACAGGATCAGAAACGCCACCGCCGCCACGACGCCGTCGAGAACGGTGATGTCCCTGGAGTGCCGCAACGCGTCGTCCCGCGGTTCGGTGACGCCGCCGCTGGAACGCACCAGCACCACCACCGATGCCAGCGCGAACACCGGGCACAGCGAGTAGGCGATGTCCCCGCCGGGAAGAGCGGGCCGTGACCCGTGCCGGCGCCACCGAGCCACCACAGCACCTGACCGACCAGCCACGACGTCAACCCAGCCGCGAGGAGCAGTCGCCACCAGCGCGCCGGGCCGTCCACCCGCATACCGACGACGAGGCCGCAGACCACCGCCCCCAGTCCCGTGACCAACTGGAGCATCGCTTCCCCGCGCTGAGCCGCCTCGTCTCCCCACGGCGCCAGTGCGTTGACCGACACCAGCGCAGTGACGATCGCGAACAGCCAAAGGCGCAGCTGGTTCGACGTGACCAGCCCCTCCCTCCGCTACGGGCACCGCCCCCGTTCAGGGTTGACCTTTGACCGTAGCTAACCGGAGGCGATCATTCCGACAGATGCCAGAGCCAACACCATGCCGATCGCCTGCCAGCGGGTCACGCGCTCGCGCAGGACCAGGATCGCCAGCAGGACAGTCGCGGCCGGATAGAGCGCGATCAGGACACCGGCCAGCGACAACATCGCCGACTGCAGGGCCAGCAGAGTGGCGACGTTGGCGATCGTGTCCAGCACACCGGCGAACACCGCCAACCGCAGCGGGATCCCCCGCTCGAGCACCAGGTTCGCCGTGACGACGGCGGCCAGCAGCACGATGGCCGTCGCCGCGATCCGCCCGAACACCAGCGGCCACAGCTCGGCCTCGGGCGGCACCTGATCGAGGACGACGAAGTTCATCCCGAACGCCACCCCGGCACCGACGGTCAGCCACGCCACCTTCACGGTGAACCTGTGCGGTCTGACGTCCTCGTCGGTCGCCTCGCGGCTGACCAGAACGACCGCGGCCAGCGCCAGCGCCACGCCGACGAGGGCGATCACCCCGGGCCGCTCCCCTAGCGCCAGCCCGAAACCCACCGGGATCCCGGCGACCAGGATCGCCGTCAGCGGCGACACCACCGAGATTGGCCCCGATCCCAGCGCGGCGTAGAACCACCACACACCGAACGCCTGGGCCACCCCGGACAACAGGCCCCACACCACGGCGGGGGTGTCGATCTGACCCCCGAACGGCACCGCGATGACGACCAGGAGCACCAGCGCCACCGGGTAGGACACCAGCACCACCCGCAGGGCTGCCACCCGTCGTGACGCGATACCGCCGACGAAGTCGCTGACGCCGTATCCCAGCGCCGCGATCAGCGCAGTGAGGACGCCGGTCAGGAGGTCATGCCCTTGACGCGACGACCCAGTTCCCGGGTGACCTCACGCTCGGCGTCACGACGGGCCAGATCCTGGCGCTTGTCGTGCGCTTGCTTGCCGCGGGCCAACGCCAACTCCACCTTCACCCGCCCGCCGGTGAAGTACAGCGACAGCGGGACCAGGGTCAGGTTGCCGTCGCGGATCTTGCCGATCAGGTTGTCGATCTCACGGCGGTGCAGCAACAGCTTGCGATTCCGCCGCGGCGCGTGGTTGGTCCAGCTGCCGTGGTGATACTCCGGGATGTGCAGGTTGCGCAGCCAGATCTCGCCGTCGTCGACGGTGGCGAACGCATCGGCCAGCGACGCCTGACCCTCGCGCAGGCTCTTGACCTCGGTGCCGACCAGCGCGACCCCGGCCTCGAACGTCTCGAGGATCGCATAGTTGTGCCTGGCCTTGCGGTTGGTGGCAACCACCTGGTTGTTGCTGTCCTTGGCCGTCTTGGCCTTCTTCACCACGGCTACCTTCGTACGTACAGTCGCAACGTCGCATACGCCGTCACCCCGGCCATCGCCACACCCACCAACAGCAGGATCGGCGCGATGTAGAGGATGTCGGCGTAGTCGATCCTGGCGATCAGATTGGCCTGGTAGAACTGGTCGAGCGCGTTCTCCAGGAACAGTGCGCGCACCGCGATCAGGCCCACGATCGAGATCAGCACGCCGATCAGCGCGGCCAGCATCGCCTCCACCAGGAACGGCAGCTGGGTGTACCAGCGGCTCGCGCCGACCAGGCGCATGATTCCGATCTCGGTGCGGCGGGTGTAGGCGGCGACTTGGACCATGTTGGCGATCAGCAACACCGCACCGATCGCCTGCACCAGCGCCACCGCGAACGCGGCGTTGGACAGCCCGTCGAGCACCGCGAACAACCGGTCGATCAGGTCCTTCTGGTTCAGGACATTGAGCACGCCCGGTTGGCCCACCATGGCCTCGTCGAAGTCCTGGTGCTGCTCGGGGTCTTCGAGCCGCACCACGAAGGACGCCGGGAACGCGTCCCGGCCGGCGACATCCTTGTACTGGGGGAACTTCTGGATCGCGTCGTCAAATGCCTCGTCGCGGTTCAGGAAGCGCACCGACCGCACGTCGTCACGGTCCTCGATCGCCTGCCGCAGCGCCACACACGGGTCGGCGTCGCAGTTCGGATCGTTGGCCGAGACGTCGTTGGTGAGGAAGACCTGGCTCTCCACCCGGTCGAGATAGATGTCGCGCGACTGGTCGGCCAGGCGCACCACCAGCAGCCCGCCGCCGAGCAGACCGATGGAGATCGCCGTGGTGAGGATCATCGCGACGGTCATCGTCACGTTGCGACGAAGCCCGGTCAGGACCTCGTTGATCAGGAAGCCGAAGCGCACTTAACGGTCCATTCCGTAGACGCCGCGCTGTTCGTCACGAACCAGCCGGCCGAGTTCGAGTTCGACGACCCGCTGGCGCATCGAGTCGACGATGTGATGGTCGTGGGTGGCCATCAGCACTGTCGTGCCCGTGCGGTTGATCCGCTCGAGCAGGTCCATGATGTCCTTGCTGGTGTCGGGGTCCAGGTTGCCGGTCGGCTCGTCGGCCAGCAGCACCAGCGGCCGGTTCACGAACGCCCGGGCGATCGCGACGCGCTGCTGCTCACCGCCGGACAACTCCGCGGGCAGCCTGTTGGCCTTGCCGGACAGCCCCACCATCTCGAGAACGTCGGGAACCACCCGGTTGATGGTGTCGGCGCGCTTGCCGATCACCTCCAGCGCGAAGGCGACGTTCTCGAACACCGTCTTCTGCTGCAGCAGCCGGAAGTCCTGGAACACACAGCCCATGACCTGCCGCAGGCCGGGGATGTGGCGTCCGGACAGCTTGTTGACGTGGAACTTGGAGACCCGGATGTCTCCGGAGGACGGCTGGTCCTCGGCCAGCAGCAGCCGCATGAACGTGGACTTGCCGGATCCGGACGGCCCGATGAGGAAGACGAACTCACCCTTGTCGATCTTGACCGAGATGTTGTCGAGCGCTGGACGTGCCGACGACTTGTACTGCTTTGACACATGGTCGAGGGTGATCATCACGGCACGCCAGTGTAGCGGGCAGACATCCGATTACCTCGGCACTACTGCGGGGGCACCGTGGTCGGCGTTGCCGGGCCCGGCGGTGCGGGCGCCCCCGGGGACGGCGGCGTCGGCGCCGGGGTGACGGTCTCCGGGGTCAGCGGCCCCGGTCCGTCGGGGTCGACGGTCGTTGGATCGTCAGGCCCTTCGGGGGTCGGCGTCTCCCCCGGCGAGGTCGTCGGCGTCGTCGGCGTCGTCGGACTGGTCGTCACCTCCGGCGTGGTCTCCTCCGTGGTGGTTTCCTCTTGTGTAGGTGCGGGTTCGCGGGTGCGCACGTTCGTCCGCGGCACCCAGGTGTAGTTCGGGTCGGGTACGAAACCGGGCGGCACGATCGCCGAATCCGGCACCGACGGCGGCTGGGCCGGCGGCTCGTAAGCCTGCGAGACCCAGGACAGCGCGATGAAGGCGAGGATGAGGCCCGCCGTCGACGTGCGGATCCGACCGCCCGGCATGTAGCGGGGCCACCCGCGGTCCTCCCGGCGCCAATGACTCAGCTTCTCCCCGAGGTTCATTGCTTGGCCTCCGCCCGGCCCTGGGCCTGCTCGGCCTGCCCGGCGATGGTGTCCACCGTCGGCGGGTGGTCGCTGGTGGCGATGCCGGCGCGGTTGAGGGCCGCGATGATGCGGATGCGCAGGCGGCGGCCGACTTCGTACTGTTTGCCGGGCAGCGTCCGGGCCACCATCCGCAGGTTGACGGTGTCCAGCTCGATGCTCTCCACACCCATCAGCTGCGGGGTGTCCAGCAGAAGTGCGCTGAGGCCCTCGTCTTCCATCGCGTCCACGCCGACGGCGTGCAGCAGTTCGTTGACCCGGTTGAGGTCGGCGGTGGTGGGCACCGGGATGTCGACGACGGCCCGCGCCCAGTCCTTCGACATGTTCAGCGACCGGACGATGTTGCCGTTCGGGACGGTCCACACCTCGCCCTCGCTGGTGCGCAGTTTGGTCACGCGCAGGGTGACCTCCTCGACGGTGCCCTCGGCCTCGTTGGGCGCGCCCAACATGTTGACCTGCACCAGGTCCCCGAAGCCGTACTGGCGTTCGGTGATGATGAAGAACCCGGCCAGCAGATCCTGCACCAGCTTCTGGGCACCGAAACCGAGCGCCGCGCCGAGCACCGCCGCTGGCGCGACCAGGGAACCCACGGGAACGTTGACCACGTCGGTGATCTCGACCGCAACCACGACGAACAGGATCGCGATCGACACCCACGAGATCACTGAGGCCACAGCTTGGCGGTGCTTGGCGCTCTCGGAGCGCACCAACTGGTCGCTTTCCTGGTACTCGGCATCGATGCGCCGCGTCACCCGGCGCGCGATCCAGCTGATGAACCGGGCGGCCAGCAGCGCGCCGATGACCAGCAGGGCGATCTGTAATCCCTGCGTCAGCAGCCATGCGCCGATTTCACCGTGCCAGAAACTGCGCCAGCCCTCGGCGACGTTCATGGCTTGATAGGTACTAGTCGTCATCTTTTCTGTTGCGCCACCGAATCCCGGCTTCCAGGAAGCCGTCGATGTCTCCGTCCAGCACGGCGGCTGGATTTCCGACCTCGTACTCGGTGCGCAGATCCTTCACCATCTGGTAGGGGTGCAACACGTAGGAACGCATCTGGTTACCCCAGGAGCTGCCGCCGTCGCTCTTGAGGGCGTCCATCTCGGCCCGCTCTTCTAAACGCTTGCGTTCCAATAACTTTGCCTGAAGCACGCGCATCGCCGACACTTTGTTCTGCAACTGCGACTTCTCGTTCTGACAGGTGACGACGATACCGGTCGGGACGTGGGTGAGTCGAACAGCGGAGTCGGTGGTGTTCACCGACTGACCGCCGGGCCCACTGGAGCGGTAGACGTCCACCCGGACGTCGCCCTCGGGGATCTCGATGTGATCGGTGGTATCGACGACGGGCAGCACCTCGACGTCCGCGAACGACGTCTGACGGCGATTCTGGTTGTCGAACGGGCTGATGCGCACCAGTCGGTGGGTGCCTTGCTCGACCGAGAGGTTCCCGTACGCATAGGGCGCGTGCACGGCGAAGGTCGCGCTCTTGATGCCGGCTTCCTCGGCGTAAGAGGTGTCGAACACCTCGACGCCGTAATTGTGCTGCTCAGCCCACCGGATGTACATCCGCATCAGCATCTCGGCCCAGTCGGCGGCGTCCACTCCGCCCGCGCCCGACCGGATGGTGACGACGGCTTCGCGCTCGTCGTACTCACCGGAGAGCAGGGTGCGCACCTCCATCGCCGCGATGTCCTCACGCAGCTGGGCGAGCTCGGCGTCGGCATCGACGAGTGCAGAGTCGCCCTCCGCCCCCGCCTCCTCGCCGGCCAGCTCGTAGAGCACCGGCAGGTCCTCGAGGCGCCCGCGCAGCTCCTCGACGCGCCGCAACTCTCCCTGGGCGTGCGAGAGCTCGCTGGTCACCTTCTGGGCGTGCGCCTGGTCGTCCCACAGGTTCGGGTCGGACGCCTGCTGCTCCAGCATCTCGATGCGACCGCGAAGCGCCTCGACATCGAGAACCCGCTCCACCGTGGTGAGCGTGGTGTCGAGGCTGGCGATGTCGCTTTGACGGTCAGGATCCACGGGAGTTCAGGGTACTCACCGTGTCGGCGGCAAACGCTCATCGGCATGTTCTCGGAAAATCAGGCCCGATTCCGGACGACCCTCGCGGAATGCCGTGTCTGAGGTTCCTCGCGATCTAGCATCGGGATGGAACCTCGCCCGGCCGCGTCGCGACAGCCCCTTGCGCGTGACCGGGCAGCGACAGAAGGCAGCCCTACATGCCCGAAAACCGGCCCTACCATGTGGCCATCGTCGGCTCAGGACCCTCGGGGTACTTTGCCGCCGCGTCCCTGCTGAAGTTCGCCGACTCCGACGGCGACCGCGACGTGCGCGTCGACATGCTGGAGATGTTGCCGACCCCGTTCGGGTTGGTGCGCTCGGGCGTGGCCCCCGACCATCCGAAGATCAAGTCGGTCAGCGCCCAGTTCGAGAAGACGGCGATGGATCCGCGATTCCGCTTCTTCGGCAACGTCGCCGTCGGTGAGCATGTGCAGCCGGGCGAGCTGGCCGAGCGTTATGACGCCGTCGTCTACGCCACCGGTGCGCAGTCGGATCGGTCGCTGGGAATCCCGGGCGAAGATCTTCCGGGCAGCGTGGCCGCCGTCGACTTCGTCGGTTGGTACAACGCGCACCCTCACTTCGGCGAGATCGCGCCCGACCTGACGACCGGACGTGCCGTGGTGATCGGCAACGGCAACGTCGCGCTGGACGTCGCGCGCATCCTCGTCAGCGACCCCGACGTGCTGGCCGCCACCGACATCGCCGACCACGCGCTGGAGTCGCTGCACGGTCGCGGCGTGGAAGAGGTGCTGGTGGTGGGTAGGCGCGGTCCGCTGCAGGCCCCGTTCACCACGATGGAACTGCGAGAGCTCGGCGAACTCGAAGCGCTCGGCGACGTCGACATCATCGTCGACCCCGCCGACCTGGCGGACATCACCGACGACGATCTCGAGGCAGCGGACAGGACGGTGCGCAACAACATCAAGGTCTTGCGCGGGTATGCGGAGAACACACCCGCAGGCGCGACACGTCGCATCGTGTTCCGCTTCTGCACCTCGCCGATCGAGATCAGAGGCCAGGAGCGGGTCGAGTCGGTCGTGCTCGGCTGCAACGAACTGGTCAGCGACGCCCATGGCCGGGTGAGCGCCAAGGACACCGGCGAACGTAACGAGGTGGCGGCACAGCTGGTGGTGCGGGCGGTCGGTTACCGGGGTATGCCCACACCGGGGTTGCCGTTCGACGAGCGCGCCGGGACCATCCCGCACGTCGACGGGCGGGTCGCGGGCAGCCGCAACGAATACGTCGCCGGCTGGATCAAGCGCGGCCCCAGCGGCGTGATCGGCACCAACAAGAAGGACTCCCAGGCCACCGTCAACACCCTGCTCGAAGACTTGAGCACCGCCGAACTGGCCGACTTCGGCGCCGACCACGCCGATCAGCTGGCGAGGTGGCTGGTGGAGCGGCAGCCGAAGGTGGTGACCGACGACCACTGGAAGCTGATCGACGAACACGAACGCTCGGCGGGCGAAGGGTCCGGGCGGCCCCGGGTGAAGCTGACGAGCCTGGCGGACCTGCTCCGCATCGGACACGGCTGACGGGTCAGGGACCCTGCATCGGCGGCGGGGGCGCGGGCTGCGGCGCGAACGCCCACTTCTCGGGATTGCCGGGCGAGTACACCACCTCGAACAGCTGACCCATGGTGGGCCAGTTGTTCACGTCGACGGCCATCCGGGTGTAGACGGTGTACTCGTTGACGGTCGCGCCGTTGATCACCCCGGTGATGGTGACGTACTGCTCACCCTCCACGCCGGGCCGCGGGCTGACCCCGGTGACGACCATGGTGCCCGGCACCCAGTCGTTGCCGACGCCGCGTTTTCGCCGGATCCACGGCGCGAGGAGCAGCGCCAGCGCGCCGACGAGCAGGAGGAGGATCGCGAGTTCGGCCACCCCCACATGGTAGGACGGCAGGTATGAACACCCTGCTGGACGACATGGCGCTGGCGCTCGAGTTGGCCGACGAGGCCGACTCGCTGACGATGCAGCGCTTCGGGGCGGTGGACCTGCGCGTGCAGACCAAGCCCGACATGACACCGGCGACCGACGCCGATCTCGACGCCGAGACGCTGCTGCGCAAGCGGCTCGCGCACCGTCGGCCCCAGGACTCGGTGTTCGGTGAGGAGTTCGGCGGCACCAGGGAATTCATCGGTCGGCAGTGGGTGATCGACCCGATCGACGGCACCAAGAACTTCGTCCGGGGGGTGCCGGTGTGGGCGACGTTGATCGCGTTGCTCGTCGACGGCGTGCCGGTGGTCGGCGTGGCCAGTGCACCCGCGCTGGGCCGGCGGTGGTGGGCCGGCGAGGGGCAGGGTGCGTTCACCTCGTTCGGTGGCACCGCCAGGAAGATCTCGGTCTCGGAGGTCAGTGCGCTCGATGCGGCGAGCCTGTCGTTCTCCGATCTGTCCACCGGCTGGGACGAGGACCGGCCGAAGCTGATCGACCTCACCGACGCCGTGTGGCGCACTCGCGGTTACGGCGACTTCTGGTCGTACTGCCTGGTCGCAGAAGGCGCCGTCGACATCGCCGTGGAGCCGGAGGTGAAGGTCTGGGATCTCGCACCGCTGGACATCCTGGTGCGCGAGGCCGGTGGCCGGTTCACGAATCTGACCGCCGACCCGGGTCCGCACGGTGGCAGCGCGGTGGCGACCAACGGGTTGCTGCACGACGAGGTCCTGGCCCGCCTGGCGGTGTGAGGTCCATTACAAGTCGGTGACCCTTACTGGCGAGTCAGTTCCAGTACCTTACTGTGGAGTCAGTTGCGCGATCGCGCATCCCGAAACACCACACGAGGGCAGCTGCCAATGACGAACACCCTGCCTCCCAAACGGAGCGGCCACGAGAGCGCCGTAGGCCTCCAGAAGCACAAGCGCACGGTGATCGACGTGGGGATGGCCCTGCTCACACCGCTCATGGGCCAGGAGTTCCTGGACAGGTACAACCTGCGTGACCCGCTCAACCGCGGCATCAAATACGGCGTCAAGCATGGCTTCTCCGCTGCCGGCGCCACGACCCGGCAGTTCAAGCGGATCCAGGGCCTGGGCAAGCCGGCCACCCGGCTGAAGACAGGCGGGTCGGACTACTTCGACCTGACCCCCGACGACGACCAGAAGATGATCGTCGAGACGGTCAACGAGTTCGCCGAAGAGATCCTGCGGCCTGCCGCCCACGATGCCGACGACGCCGCGACCTACCCGGCGGATCTGTTCGCGAAGGCTGCCGAACTGGGCATCACCGCGATCAACGTTCCGGAGGACTTCGACGGCATCGCCGAGCACCGCAGCACCGTCACCAACGCGCTCGTCGCCGAGGCACTGGCCTACGGCGACATGGGATTGGCGCTGCCGATCCTGGCCCCCGGCGGCGTCGCCGCCGCGCTCACCCACTGGGGCAGCGCCGACCAGCAGGCCACCTACCTCGAGGAGTTCGCCGGGGAGAACGTGCCGCAGGCCTGTTTGGCGATCGCTGAGCCGCATCCGCTGTTCGACCCCACCGCGCTGAAGACGACGGCGGTGCGCACCCCGAGCGGATACCGGCTCGACGGGGTCAAGTCGCTGGTCCCGGCCGCCGCGGATGCCGAGTTGTTCATCATCGCGGCCCAGCTCAACGGCAAGCCGGCGCTGTTCATCGTCGAGGCGTCGTCGCAGGGACTGACGGTCAAGGCGGACCCGAGCATGGGGATCCGCGCCGCCGCGCTCGGCCGGGTGGAGCTGGACAAGGTCACGGTGCCGGTGAGCGCGCGACTGGGCGAGGACGGCGCGAACGACCGGGATTACTCCGAGGCGATCGCGCTGTCCCGGCTGGGCTGGGCGGCGCTGGCCGTCGGCACCTCGCACGCGGTGCTCGACTACGTGGTCCCCTACGTCAAGGAGCGCGAAGCCTTCGGCGAACCGATCGCCCGCAGGCAGTCGGTGGCGTTCATGTGCGCCAACATCGCCATCGAGCTCGATGGGTTGCGGCTGATCACCTGGCGGGGAGCAGCGCGCGCGGAGCAGGGCCTGTCATTCGCCCGCGAGGCGGCCCTGGCCAAGAAGCTCGGCACCGACAAGGGCATGCAGATCGGCCTCGACGGCGTGCAGCTGCTCGGCGGCCACGGCTTCACCAAGGAACACCCGGTCGAGCGCTGGTACCGCGATCTGCGTGCCATCGGCGTCGCCGAAGGTGTTGTGGTCCTTTGATTCCCACCGGCCCTGACGAGAAGAGACTGACATGGCGATAAATCTGGAACTGCCGAAGAAGCTGCAGGCGGTGGTGGAGAAGGGACATCAGGGCGCAGCCCAGATCCTGCGACCGATCTCGCGCAAGTACGACGCCAAGGAACACGCCTACCCCGTCGAACTGGACACCGTCGCGACCTTGTTCGAGGGCATCTCGGAGGCCAAGACGATCTCGTTCGCCGGTGCCGAGGCTTTCCGTGACGGCGATGACGGCCCGAAGGGCAACGTCAACGGCGGCAACATGTCCGCTGTCCTCAACATTGTTGAGGTCAGCTGGGGCGACGTCGCGCTGGTGCTGTCGATCCCCTTCCAGGGGCTGGGCAATGCGGCGATCTCCGGTGTCGCGACCGACGAGCAGCTCGAGCGACTCGGCAAGGTGTGGGCCGCGATGGCGATCACCGAACCGGATTTCGGTTCCGACTCGGCTGCGGTGTCGACCACCGCCAAGCTCGACGGCGACGAGTACGTGATCAACGGGGAGAAGATCTACGTCACCGCCGGTTCTCGCGCGACGCACATCGTGGTCTGGGCGACTCTCGACAAGTCCAAGGGCCGGGCGGCGATCAAGTCGTTCATCGTGCCCCGCGAGCACCCCGGCGTCACCGTCGAGCGCCTCGAGCACAAGCTCGGCATCAAGGCCTCCGACACCGCCGCGATCCGCTTCGACAACGTCCGCATCCCCAAGGACAACCTGCTGGGCAACCCCGACGTCAACGTGGAGAAGGGTTTTGCCGGGGTCATGGAGACCTTCGACAACACCCGGCCCGTCGTGGCCGGCATGGCCGTGGGCATCGCGCGCGCCGCACTCGAGGAGCTCCGCAAGATCCTCACCGCCGCGGGCATCGAGATCTCCTACGACAAACCCGCACACGCCCAGAGCGCTGCGGCGGCGGAGTTCCTGCGCATGGAGGCCGACTGGGAGTCCGGCTATCTGCTGACCCTGCGGTCGGCGTGGCAGGCGGACAACAGGATCCCGAACTCGAAGGAAGCGTCGATGGGCAAGGCCAAGGCCGCCCGCGTGGCCAGCGACATCACGCTCAAGACAGTGGAACTGGCCGGCACCACGGGCTACTCCGAGCATGCTCTCCTGGAGAAGTGGGCCCGCGACTCGAAGATCCTCGACATCTTCGAGGGCACCCAGCAGATCCAGCAGCTGGTGGTCGCGCGCCGCCTGCTCGGCCTGTCATCGGCTGAACTGAAGTAACCGCGGGCACCGCTTGTTACGGTGCGCTCGTGGAGCATCGCATCACCTGCCCGTCGTGTGAGGCGATGTGTGGCCTGCGGGTCACCGTTGAGGCGGGGACGGTCGGTGCCGTTCGGGGCAACCCCGACGATGTGTGGTCCCGCGGGCACCTCTGCGCCAAGGGCGCGTCGCTGCAGCAGATCCACCACGACCCCGACCGGCTGCGGCAACCGCTGGTACGGACGCGCGACGGTGAGCATGTCGAGGTCTCCTGGGACGACGCGCTCGCCGAGGCGGAGGCGGTGTTGCGGCCGGTTCTGGACCGCCATGGCGCCGCGGGGGTTTCGGTGTACATCGGCAACCCGGTCGCGCACAACCTCGGGCTGGAGACCTACGTCGGCGCGCTGGTGGGGATGGCCGGCGCGGCAGGGATGCCCGCGTACTACACCCGGGCACCGTCGATCAGTGGCCGCTCAACGTCGTGAGCGCGCTGCTGTTCGGCGGCATGTGGAATGCACCCATCCCCGACCTGGACCGCACCGACCACCTGATGATGTTGGGCGCCAACCCTTCTGCCTCGCAGGGTTCGATGCTCTCGGCGCCGGACATCATGGGTCGGCTCGCGGCGATCCGGGAGCGCGGCGGCACCGTGGTGGTCGTCGACCCGCGGCGGACGCAGACGGCGCGGCGCGCCCGAAGTCCTGGGTCAGTTCCCGGTCAGCTGCCTGGCAGAAGAGATCGACACACCGGGTGACGGCCAGATCCGCGCCCTGATCACCGTGGCCGGCAATCCGGCCGTCTCCGCACCCGGGCACGCCGGCTCGACGCGGCGCTGGGCGGGCTGGACGCGATGATCTCGGTGGACAACTGGCTCAACGAGACGACCCGGCACGCCCATGTGGTGCTTCCGGGGCTGTCCCCGCTGGAGCGCGCGCACTGCGACGACCTGTACTGGATGTACGCCATCGCGTCGTGCGTGAAATGGTCCGACCCGGTGCTGGCTCCGCCGGCCGGGCGACCCCAGGAGTGGGAGATCATGCTGCGACTGGCGGGAGCACTGCTCGGCACGCCGCTGCCCGACGTCGACGTTCCAGCGATGGACGACCTGTACACCCAGGGCATCATCTACACCGCCTGCCAGGCTGCCGACACTCCCCTGTTCGGCCGCGATCCCGAGGAGGTCTTCGCCGCACTGCGAGGCTGGGGGCCCGGGGGGATGATCGATCTCGGCGTCCGGGTCGGGCCGTGGGGCGAGGACCTCGGACGTCGCCCCGGCGGCCTCACCCTCGAAGAGGTACGCCGCCAACCCGACGGACTGCGGTTGGGCGAGCTCGAAGGCGGTCGCCTGAACGAAGTGCTCACCACGCCGTCGGGACGCATCGAACTGATGCACCCGCTGCTGGCTGCCGACATTCCGCGACTGCACGCTGCTGATCAAGCCCACCACGCCGCTCGGCTCGGGGTGACGGACGGACACCTGATCGACGTCTGCACCACCGAGGGTTCGATCCGGGTGGTCGCCGAAGTCACCGACGAGATGATGGCCGGCGTGGTGTCACTACCCCGCGGCTGGGGTCACGGTGTCGACGGGACCCGGCTCGACGTCGCCAACGCCCATCCGGCGCCAACACGAACATGCTCAACCCTGCTGTGCTGATTGATGTTCCGAGCAACACCCAGGTCGTCAACAGCGTACCGTGCTCGGTCGCGCCGGTGAGCGTCGGGGCCGACTGAACGCCGCTCAGAACCCGTCGTGGACGACGACGCGGGTGCGCCCGGTGACGCCGCCGCCGACGATGCTGCCGAGGACGTCGGAGACATCGCGCACCGGGACGTCGCGGGTGATGCGGGTCAGGTGACGCGGCTGCAGTCCCGCCTCGATCTGACCCCAGACCTCGCGGCGTGCTCCGATGGGCAGCAGCACCGAGTCGATACCTGCCAACGTCACCCCGCGCAGGATGAACGGCAGCACGGTGGCCGGCAGATCCGCCGACCCGGCGAGCCCCGAAATAGCTGCCACACCGGCGTAATTCAGCGTGCTCAGCGCGTAGGCCAGGGTCTTGCCGCCGACACAGTCGACGACGGCGGCCCAACGCGACTTGCCCAATGGGCGCACCTTGTCCTCGGGGCCGGGGATCCGGTCGATGACCTCTGCGGCCCCCAACTCACGCAACAGATCGTGCGCCTCGGCCTTGCCGGTCGACGCCACCACCTCGTAGCCCAGGCCGGCGAGCAGGTCGACGCTGACGCTGCCCACCCCGCCGGTGGCGCCCGTGACCAGCACGGGCCCGTCGGACGGGCTGACACCGTGCGCGCGCACCGCGTTCACGCTCATCGCGGCGGTGAAGCCGGCGGTTCCGATTGCCGCCGCGTCGGCCGCGCTCAACGAGGTCAACTTGACCAGGAAGTCGGCGGGATACCGCGCCGTCTGCGCATAACCGCCGTGCCTGCCGGTGCCGATGTCCTGCCCGTGGGCGATCACGGTGTCACCGACGGCGAACTCGGGCGAGGTGCTCGCGGTGACCGTCCCCGCGACGTCGATGCCCGGGATCAACGGATAGCCGCGCGCCACTCCACCTTTCGGGGTGACAGCCAACGCGTCCTTGTAGTTCACGCTCGAGTACTCGACCCGGATCTCGACGTCGCCCTCGGGCAGGAACGATTCGTCGACCACCTCGTGGCGCAGCACGATTGCGCCTTCGGCGTCCTCGTGCGCGACCATCGCATTGATTTCCGTCATGACGGCCACCCTAGCCAGGGCGGTGGCAGAGAACGACAAAGCCCCCGACCACCGGCCGCCGGGGGCTTTGTTCGTCAGTACCGGATCAGAGCAGGTGCGCCTGCAGGTCGGGCTTCATGGCCTGCAGCTCGCGGCCCCAGTACGCCCAGTTGTGCGTGCCGGTGGCCGGGAAGTTGAACACACCGTTGCTACCGCCCGCGGCGATGTAGTTGTCGCGGAAGGTCTCGTTGGTGCGGATGGTCAGGCCCTCGAGGAAGGTCGCCGGCAGGTCGCCGCCGCCGAGCTCGTTGGGCTGGCCGTTACCGCAGTAGATCCAGATCCGGGTGCCGTTGGCGACGATCTGGGGAATCTGCACCATGGGGTCGTTGCGCTCCCAGGCGCTGTTCGGATCTTCCGTCCTGCCCCACATCTCGTTGGCATCGAAGCCGCCGGCATCACTCATCGAGATATTGATCAGGAAGGGCCACCATCCCTCCGACGGGTTCAGGAAGCCCGACATCGAGCTGGCGTAGGTGAACTGCTGGGGGTGGTACACCGACAGGATCAGCGATGCCGAGCCCGCCATGGACAGGCCGACTGCAGCGCTGCCGGTCGGCTTGACCGCCCGCTGCGAGGCCAGGAAGCCCGGCAGCTCCTGGGTCAGGAACGTCTCCCACTTGTAGGTGACGGTCGGGCCCTTGTTGGTGGCCGGCTGGTACCAGTCGGTGTAGAAGCTGGACTGGCCGCCGACGGGCATCACGATCGACAGCCCGGAGTCGAGGTACCACTCGAACGCCTGGGTGTTGATGTCCCAGCCGTTGAAGTCCTCCTGCGCGCGCAGACCGTCGAGCAGGTAGACCGCGGGCGAGTTCTCACCGCCGCTCTGGAACTGGATCTTGATGTCGCGTCCCATCGAGGGCGACGGCACCATCAGGTATTCGACCGGTAGACCCGGCCGGGAGAATGCTCCGGCAGTCGCCGACCCTCCGGTGAGGCCGACCAACGCGGGCAGCAGCGCCGCCGTCATGGTCGCAACGCCAATCCGGCGCGCCCAGGGCCCGCGAATCATGTCAAGAAGTCTCATACCGTCAATCCATCCATCTCCGGTTACCGCTTGGTGCGGTTTGTCCTTAGATTTTTCGGGCGGGCCGACGCAACCGTTACCACCGAGGCGATGGCTTGCCGCGCCGTCCCACCACTGCGCACTGCCGAATGGCGGCACAGTGAGCCGAAAATCTTCAGTTGTAGCGGTTCCAGTAAAGCATGTGACCACATGTGAGAAAGCCCGGCCACGCCGAACAGCCCACTTCCTGCAGGAAAACAAAACTGACGCCGCGGCCAATTGAGGTCCGGGCGCCGGCGAAATCACCGGCTGTCCCCGACGGCAGTGAGCAAATGCCAGGCCTCGTCCAGTTCCGCGAATGTAATGCATCCGTCATGGTGACCGTCGTCACACCAGACGTCGTCAGTAGGCTCCAGCGAATGGCGAGTGGCCCCTCCGGCGCAGGCAGGCTCTCCGCCGAGGACTGGATCCAGGCCGGTTACGCCCTGCTGGTGGACGACGGACTCGAGGCCCTCAAGATCGACCGGCTATGCGGCCGCCTCGGTGTCACCAAGGGAAGCTTCTACTGGCACTTCAAGGACATGGCGAGCTATCGAGCCGCCGTGGTCGAGGCGTGGGCCCAATTGCGGGACCGGGACCGCAGCCACTTCGGCGATCTCGCGGACGTGCCGGCCCGGGAGCGGCTCGCGCAGATGATGGCGTCACTTCTCGGCGAACGGCAGTGGGCCC
>NZ_JBAUJB010000213.1:0-8870 GCF_049683355.1 Mycobacterium sp. | reverse complement strand
AGCCGATGGCCTCGGCCACCGGAAGCCGGGTGCCCTCGGTCTGCTTGAGCCGGGTGGCCTGCTTGAGCGACGATCCGCCGACGTACTCCATGACGATGTAGCCGACCGGGTTGCCGTGCTTGTCGTCATGCTCGACGAAGTTGTAGATCTTGACGATGCCGGGGTGGGTCACCTCGGCGAGGAACTGCCGCTCGGCCATCGCGATGGCCTGGGCCTCGGCGTCACCGGAGTGCACCAGGCCTTTGAGTACCACCGGGCGGTCGTTGACGTTCTTGTCGAACGCCAGATACACCCATCCCAGGCCGCCGTGCGCGATGCAGCCCTTGATCTCGTACTGGTCGGCCACGATGTCGCCGACACCCAGTTGCGGCAGAAAGGAGTACGCGCTGCCGCAGTGCGGGCACCAGCCCTCGGACAGGGCCCGTCCATCGGCCGTCGACCGGCCGACGGGCCGTCCGCAGTTCCAGCAGAAGCGCTTGGACTCCGCCACGACGGGGTCGGTCATCAGCGCCGCCAGCGGATCCACGGCGGGCACCCGGGGGATCTCCACCAGGCCGCCACCGAGTCGCCGTGTCGGCGAGACCGTCCGAGTCAGCGTGGTCGGCTGGTCCTGTGGTTCGGTGTCGCCGGTCTGCAGCGAATCGCTGTCCTCGTCGTCATCGTCGAAGTTGGGCCGGAACACCGCCTGGGTGGACATCGGGCGCATCGTCGGCGCCGACTCCATGTCGAGCTCGTCCAGACTCGCCGGCTGGGTACCCGGGTCGTCGTCGTGGTCCTCGGGTGGCGCTTCGCTCATCAGTCCGAGTACCTCGCCGGTGGAGCCTGCGGCGCCGGACCCAGCACCGTCAACCACTTGCGGTACAACGTGTTCCAGGTGCCGTCACGGCGGATCCGTTCGAGGGTGCCGTTGACGAACCGGACCAGGCCGGTGTTCTCCTTGTTGATGCCGATGCCGTACGGCTCCTCGCTCAGCGAGGGGCCGACGATGTGCAGATAGGGGTCCTGGGCCACCAGCCCCGCCAGGATCGAGTCGTCGGTGCTGACCGCGTCGACCTGGCGCTGCTGCAACGCGACCAGACAGTCGGCCCAGGTGACCGCGCCGACGACGATCGGCGGCGGCGAGATCTCCTGGATCCGCTGCAGCGAGGTGGTGCCCTTGGCGACGCAGACCCGCTTTCCCGACAGATCGGCCGGGGTCCTGATCGGCGAGTCGCGCGGCGCCAGGATCCGCTGGTCGGCAGTCAGATACACCGTGGAGAAGTTGACCTGCTCCTTGCGCTCACAGGTGATGGTCATCGTCTTGACCACCACGTCGACCTCGTTGTTCTGCAGCGCATCGACACGGTCCGCCGACGACAGGATCCGGTACTCCACCTGCGACGGGGTGCCGAAGATGTCACGCGCGATCTCCCCGGCGATGTCGACGTCGAAGCCGGTGATCTCGCCGGTGATCGGGTCACGGAAGCTGAACAGGTTGCTGCCGATGTCGAGCCCGACCACCAGCCTGCCGCGCTCCCGGATGTCGGCGACGGCTTCCTCGGCCTCGGCTTCGGTGTCGAACGGGCGCAGGCTTGCCGTCAGGTTGCAGTCGTCTGCGTCGGCGGACGGCACCCGTGCCGGTTCCGGCGGCAACTCCTCCATCCCCGCCGGGGTCGGTGGCGCCAGCGTGACGCCGGGGCTGGGATCCATCGGCGCGGCCTCGGCGCACCCGCTCAGCAGCAGCGCCGTCGCCAGTAGCGTCCCCAGTGTCCTGTTCATGTGCCCCCGCTACCGATACTCGCTCAGTCTCGGCCAGATTCCCAGCGCCACGGCGATGGCCGCCGCGACGCTGAGCGCGGCGGCGCCGACGGTGGCGCCCGAGAGCACCCGGCGGGCGTTGACGATGTCGCTGCGCAGCTGGTTGCGGCTCTGCTCGATGCCCTTGGTCAACGCTTCGTCCAGCTTGTCGAATGCGGGGGTGGCGTCGTCCTCGCCGACCCCCAGCGCGACCTGCGTCGCCGCCTGGTAATTGCCGACCGCGATGTAGGCGGTGATCCGGTCGTCGGCGGCGCGCCACCGGTCGAGCAGCTCATCCGCGTCGGCCAGGTCGGTCTTGTCGATCGAGTCGTCCCGCGCCATGTACTTGGCCAGCTGGTCCTGCATCGCCTCGATCCGCTGGTAGTACGACTGCTTGCGGATGTTCTCGTCGCCGCGACGGATCAGCGACAGAGTCTCGTCGGCGCGGGCCTGCTGGGCGGTGATCGCCAGGTTGGTGACGGTCTTGAGGGACTCGGCCGCGGTGTCCTTCGCGCTTCGGCTGTCCGACGTCGATATCACCAGTGCGGTACCCACCCAGATCAACATGATCAGGACCGCCATCCCGCCGGCGACGAACCCGATGTTGACCCGTCTTCGGGTGCGCTTGGCCAGCCAGCGGTTGGCGAACAACCCGAACAGCAGGGTCGCCAACACCACCAGGATCACCGGGCCCGGGATCCGGGTCGACGCGGTGGTCTCGGCGTCCACCCGCGCCGAGGTCTCCTCGTAGAGCCGCTGGGCATCGGGCAGGATCTGCTGCTGCATCATCGACGACGCCTCGGACAGGTACGACGAACCGACCGGGTTGCCCGCCCGATTGTTGGTGCGTGCCGTCT
The DNA here is from genome assembly GCF_049683355.1 of Mycobacterium sp. Taxonomy (GTDB): domain Bacteria; phylum Actinomycetota; class Actinomycetes; order Mycobacteriales; family Mycobacteriaceae; genus Mycobacterium. Next base: position 6,237 of record NZ_JBAUJB010000213.1, on the reverse strand, counting down.
CGACCAGCCCGGTGTACACGGCCAACCGGGCGTTGATGCGGCCGAGCAACTGCACCATCGGCTCATCGGTCAGCCCGCTCGACGCCCGCGTCACCGCTACCGCGGCGTCGGTGATCGCCTGCTCGTAGCGCTGCCGCACCGCGCGGGGTTCGACACCGGCGATGAACGCCGTCGCCGCTGCGGCGTCGGCGACCGACAACGTGGTGTAGAGCTGCCCGGCGGCGAACGACAGCGGCTCCGTGTGATTGAGCACGGTGGTCAACGCCTGCTGCCGGTTGTTGATCGTCGTCGACGTCGCGAACGCGCTGCCGATCACCAGCGCCGCCAACACCAATCCGATGCTCAGGATGCGGCCGGGCGTCGTCCACAGGAACCACCACCGGGGATGCGACGGCGTTGTCGGCGACCGCGACGCAAGAGGTTCGGTCGAGGGATGCGCCAACTCCACAGTCACGGTTGCGCGGACCTCATCTTGGTCTCGATCTCTCTGGCTTTCGTATCGACTTCACCCGAACTCTATAAAAGAAGTCTAAGCTAAGCCTGAATCCGTGGACCAATCTGCGATCTGATCGGCGTGTGAACAGCGAAAATGCCTTCTGAACTGGGATAATAACGATTGTTGAAGTCGTAATGGTCCCGGTTTCGGAAGGCATTCTCAGTGCAATCATCGCATACGTTCAGCGTCGGGTCCGCGGTGTTCGACGAGCTGAATCTGGTGTCGGCGGCCGGTTTGGTTCCGGTGATGGAACTCGCTGAGCAAACCGGTCTTTCGCGGTTGATCGGCGAGCACGTCACATTGCCCAGCACCCGGGTGGCTTCGGGCGCGGTCAATCCGGCCGGGAAGCTGACCACCATCATCGCGGGCATGATGTGCGGCGCGGACAGCATCGACGATGTGGACGTGTTGCGTGCCGGCGGCACGCCCCGGGTGTTCGGTGAGGTGTACGCGCCCTCGACGTTGGGGATCTTTCTGCGTGAGTTCACCTTCGGACATGCCAACCAGCTCGCCGCGGTGGCCCGCGAGCATCTGGCGGCACTGGCGGCGCGCACCGAGCTGCTGCCCGGCATCGCCGAGCAGCGGGCGTTCTTGGACATCGACTCGCTGCTGCGCCCGGTCTACGGGCACCGCAAACAGGGTGCCTCGTTCGGGCACGCCAAGATCGCCGGGCGGGCGCTGCTGCGCAAGGGACTGTCCCCATTGGTCACCACGCTGTCGGTGCCGGGCGCGGCGCCGGTGATCGCCGAGGCGTGGCTGCGCAGCGGCAAGACCGGCTCCGGGCGCGGCGCCGCCCGCCAAGTCAGGCAGGCGATCACCACCGCCCGCGCGGCCGGAGCCAGCGCCACGATCATGCTGCGCGGCGACTCGGCGTTTGGCACCAAGAAAGTCATCGCCGCCTGCCTGGCCGAGCAGATCGAGTTCTCGCTGAGCCTGGCCCGAAACCGCCGGGTCACCGCGGCGATCGAGGACATCGACGAGACCGCGTTCACCCCGGTGCACTACCCCGGCGCAGTCATCGATCCCGACACCGGGGCGTTGATCTCTGATGCCGAGGTCGCCGAAACCCCCTACATGCTGCGGCTGGGCCGCGGTAAAAAGGTCACCGCCCGGCTGGTGGTGCGCCGGGTCAAAGACGCCCGCTACCCCGACGGGCTGTTCCCGGTGTGGCGCTACCATCCGTTCTTCACCAACTCCGAGCTACCCACCGACCAGGCCGATCTCACCCACCGCAAACACGCCATCGTCGAGACCACTTTCGCCGACCTGATCGACGGACCACTCGCCCATATCCCCTCCGTTATCTGGAGCTGATGACGTGGTGGTGGCGCTGACCAGCGGTTATGTGTTGAGGACGGTGTTTTCGACGCATGGTCAGCAGGGGCCGATGATGGCGGCGGATTTTGTTGTCGGCGTGTCGCGGCGGTCGCCGTGGATGGCGTTGGTGCGCTGCTGACCGAGCGCGTGGGCCAGCGCCTCACGGAGTTGCTTGTTTTCGGCCTGCAGCTGCTTGATGCGCTCGGTAGCGGCCTGCAGCCGCTGGAGCAGGGAGGGGTCGGAGGCGCGTTGCCGATATGGGACCGGGGCGTGGGGTGTCGGGGGTTGTCGCCGGGCTCGGAGGCGTTCGACTTCGGTGCGCAGGTCCGGCTGGTTGTAGAGCCAGGATCGGGAGACCCCGGCTTGGCGGGCTACCGCCTCGAAAGTGATTGGTAGACCGGCTTTGTCCATACGTCGCAGCGTCGACACCGCGCGTTTGTGGGTTGCCGCTGCCCGGCGGCGGGCGGCAGCGATGACGAAGTGAGAGTTGTCAGCCCGCGGCATCGTCGGCACCTTCCTGCTCACTGTTTTCGACCTCGCCGATCATGCGTTCGAGGTTGGTGAGTACCTGTTGGTTCATCTGGACCATGCGAGTCTGTCCCTGTCTCGTCGAGACATCGATGAGGGCGAGGGTGCGGCCGTGCTGTTCGCGCAGCTCGGGCAGGAACTCGGGGCCGGTGAGGAAAACCGGGCAGGTCAAGCAGGCGTTGGCATGCGGACAGGACCGTTGCAGCGGCAGCCCACAGTAGCCGTTGGGCAGCGTCTGGGTGGCGATGCCATAGCGGGTCTTGGCCCATTGTGCTTGTGCCAGAGGCCCTTCAGGGTCAAGCGTGACGCGCTCACCCTTGATATTGACCTTGGTGGCGGCTTCCCAGCGTCGGCGAACGGTTTGGTCGGTGATCCGGGCGTAATGCGCTGTCATTTCGTGTGATTCATGGTCAAGCAGGACTCGGACGACTTCTTGGGGGACATCACGGTTGATCAGCCGGCAGGCGAAGGTGTGCCGCCATTGGTGCGGGGTCAGGTGTGCGGGGCGGCCGTGTTCGTCACGGATCTGGCAGGTGTCCAGCCAGGTGTTGAGCATGCCGCGGTAGCTGTAGTAGGTGATTGGGTTCTGACCGCCCGCGTTGCCGATCAGGGCGGGAAACAGGTGCGGGTGACGGTCGGGCCAGCGGGCGATCACCCGCTGCTGCTGGGCGCGGATCTCGCTTTCGAGTTCCTCATCGATCGGAACGGCGGCCTGGCGACGCATCTTGTTGTTGAAATAGCGCAGATAGGGGGCGCCCTGCCCGTCGTGGAGCAGGCAGTCGAAGGCCAAGGTGCAGGCGTCGGTGGCGCGCAGCCCGCATCGGATCAAGATGATGGTGATCAGTCGGCCCTCGGGGTTTGGCCAACGGTTGAGGTTGGCCGGTGCTTCGACCTGGGCCATGATGTGCTCGGCCACGTGGCGGGTGACCCTGGGCGGGCGAGGCGGCATGTCGCCGGGGAAGAACACCGCCGTTGTCGGCAGCGTCTGGTCCCAGCCGTGTTGGCGGATCGCTTGGAAGAAGACCCCTGGTGCGGTGATGGCGTCCTCCTTCGCGCCGCGGCCGATGGGCTGGGTGACAAGCCAGGCCAGGTAGCGTTCGAGCAGAGCGCGGTCGATACCGGCGAGGGCGTGGACCTGCGGGGCGGATTCGGTCAGGAAGGTGCTGAATCGCGTCAGGCCCTGGACATCTTTTTGCACGGTGGCGGGAGTCAATCCCGAACTCAGCCGCAGCCGGGCCCAGCGTTTGGTCAGTGTTCTCAGCCACCGTTGGGCTATCCGGTCGAAGCGCAGGTTTATGCGTGCCTGTGGTCGCTTACCCGGGCTCGCCGTCAGGCCGGGCAGGCGGTGCAGGCGCCAGATGTCACGCGGATATTCCACATCCCAGCCCGTGCCCTCATGCAGGGTCTCAACTACGTCGCGGGCGAAGCCCAAGAACCGTTGGTAGCTCCCCTCTTTCGGCCCCGCCAGCTCTCGCCACTGCTGCGAGGTGCGGTCGAGCAGCGACGTCGCACCGGCGCCGGTGGTCAACCGGATTGTCCAGGCCACGACTGCCGGCGCGGTGATGATCGTGGCCTGGTCGTGGCGGCATTGAACCGCATATTGCAACTCGAGCTTGAGTTGGGGCGCCAGCCCCCGAAAGTCGATACGGGCCTTGCCGCGCTGCAGGCAGTGCGCGGCGTACTCCGCGCTGTCCGGGCGCCCCAACTGAGCCCACCGCGTCGCGTGGGACTTGCAGTACAGCTGCCTTGCGTTCTCGGTCCACACCGTGCAAAACGGCAGCAGGCATTCCGCCGGATCAGGTGGCCCGAGCAGGCCCGCTCGGGCGGCCCACCCGCCTGGATCTGGCTGGCCATCGCGGGTCCAGGCCGACCGGTGGCGGGTGCACAATCCGAAACCGCTGCTGCCGTAACGGCATCCGGTCACCGAGCAGGTCGTCAGATTCCGGCGCCCATTCAGGGTGGGCCCCGGGTTGGCGAGGAACACGGCCATCGTCGGGCGGCTCTGGGCGCGCCAACGCTGACCGTGACCACAGCACAGCCCGTTCTCAGCCCCGGAGCGATCACACTCGGGAACCGCACACGGCCGACGGCCCAACACCGGATCATCGGGATCGGCGAGATAGACCTCGACCCGGAACTCCGGGCGCACCCGGGCCAGCAGCTTTCCCCGCAGAGCGGTGCGTTCGGACGCAGGGTACGGGGACGGCGCGCTCACCACCGCACCTCCCGGCCGGTGAACCAGCCCGCGGCCTCCAGTGTGGCCCGCGCGTCCTCGACGGTGAGGTGCCCGTAGGTGTCGATCGTGGTGGTGATCGACGCATGGCCGAGAAGCTGTTTCACGCTTTCCATTCCGGCGCCCCGGCGCAGCAGCCAGGTCGCATACGTGTGCCGGTACTGGTGGGGTCCGAAATCGATGCCGGTGCGCACCCGCAGGCGACGCACCAGGTCGTAGACGGCGGGGTAGGCCCACGGGTGGCCCTTGGGCTCCGACCAAAGGTTGACGAATACGTAGTCCGAATCCAGGGCGCCGTACTCGCCGTTGAGGTAGTCGGCATACAGGCGCATCAGCTCCGGGCTGGTCGGGACGATTCGGCACACACCGGTCTTGGCGCGGGCGCGGTTGTCGTTGGGCCGGGGCCGCACGGTGAGGGTCCTGCCCGCGATGTCGAGATCCTCGTGACGCAGCCCCAACGCCTCACCGATGCGGACGCCGGTGTCGAGCAGCAGGGCAAACAGCAGCCGATCCCGCAAATGCTCACACGCGTCGAGGATCGTCTGAACCTGTTTGGCGGTAAGGAGTTTCGGCCTCAGCCGAGGCTGTGTGAGTGTGACCGCACGCCGCTGTTGGGCTTCCTTCTTGGTCACATGGTGTAGGAACGGCTTGTACGCCGTTGCCGACCAGCCGCGCCTGCCCGCCGGGGCCATGGTGACCAGCAGCCCCGTCAACTCGACGCCGTGGCGGACGTGGAACCCGCAGAACGACGTCAACGCCGCGAGCTTGCGGTTCACACTGGCGGCCGAACAGTGATGCGCGACGGTCGGCGACACCGCGACCGTCCCGTCACGAGCCTGCGGCGGCAGCCGCAGCCATGCCACGAACCCCGCCACATCCTCCAGCGTCACCGACCGCCAGTCACGGCCGTGACCAGCCAGATACATGAACCAGTCCTTCAGATCGTGGGCATAGGCCTTGATGGTGTTCGGCGACTTCTCGATCGACGCCAGATACGCCAGGAACCGCTCCACCGGCTGGATCGGCAACTGATCGTCACCGAGCACCGTCCACGACTCCAACTCGGTCTCCGGCATGACAACACGCTGCACCCGCACCGCAACCTCCCGCTATCCCGCTTTCGTGATGGACAGCAGAAGGTAATCGCATCCACCACGCAGAATCCTGGATTTCCAACATGCGTCATGCACGTGGTGGACAACCGACAACTAGCTCCATATCCCCTCCGGGCTGTTCTCTGCCAACTGCGCCTGGCTGGCCTGCGCGGTGATCACCCACAACCTGCTGCGCGCCGCAGGCACGATCGCCGGCGGCGAGCACACCGTGGCCCGCGGCGCCACCCTGCGCCGCGACCTGGTCAATGTGCCTGCCCGTTTCGCCGCCCCGGCCCGCAAGCCGATGTTGCACCTGCCGGCGCACTGGCCGTGGCAGGCCGGATGGACCACCCTGTGGCACAACACTATCGGCTACAGCCCGGCGATCCCACGCCCAGGATGAACACCACCTCCCTGTCCACCCGCCATCCCAGGCCCAACCGCAGACAACAGGAAAGCTGGTGCAGGCCAGCGGATCACTCATACCCACACCATTTCCCAGCCGCCCCAATCGTGCAGAATCAGCTCCCCAACGCCACGAAATCAATGATCCACGGTTTCAGGCTAAG
>NZ_JBAUJB010000212.1:0-23694 GCF_049683355.1 Mycobacterium sp. | reverse complement strand
GGTGGTGGGAGGTCGGCAGTGATCAGGTTGGCGGTGGGGAAGAACAGGGTGCTGCCCGGGCGGGTGGTGTACGTGCGTCCGTCGGGGGCTGTCCATGTCACCGTTCCGTCCGGGTACTGCATATCCCGCCAGCCGTCGGGTCCGCCCCAGAAGGTTTTCATCAGGTGATGGGTCCGGCATTTGCAGTTCAGGTTCGACGGATGGGTGGGACCCGATGGCCACGGGTTCACGTGGTCGATGTCGCAGCGATCGGCGGGCACATCACAACCCGGGAAGCGGCAGAACATGTCGCGGACCCGGATGAACTCCGCCAGCCGCGCCGAGGGCCGGTACTGCGGTTCGGGGTCCGGGCCGGGCAGCCACAGCGGTTTGATCTTCGCCCCACCCCGGATCGCCTCGGCGAGCACCGGCGTCGGGATCACCCCGCGCCCCGGTAACAACGCCACCCCGGAATCTGTCAGCCGTGGGGGCTCGTGCGGGGGCTCGGCATCGTGCGCGGGTTCGGGTTCGGGTTCGGGTTCGGCGGGTTCGGCGTCCTGCGGGGGCTCGGGCTCGCCATCCTGCGTGGGCGTCGGTTTGGCGGCCTTGGCCTTGGCGTGTTCGGCGTCCTCGGCGGCGATCAGGGCTCGGGCGGCGTCGACGGCGGCCTGGTCGGCGATCACCCGGATCGCCACCGTCGAGGCCGGTGCCGTCTGCGCGGACGGGCACTGCGCGCCGCCGCACCGACACGCCAGCACCGTGTTGCCGTGCCCGAGTGCGCCCACCGCATCCGCCCAGCGCTCACCGGCGCTGCGCGGATCATCCGCGCACAGCCCGGCCACCATCGCGGTGATCCGCCGCCGCAACGCCGCGGCATCGGTCGGCGTCAACCGCCCCCACACCACGGTGATCTCGTTGGTGTCCTCACACGCCCCGATGTGGAAATCGCGGGTCCGGACAGCGTCTTTGGCCCGGCGCACCCCGTCGGGGTCGAAGCGTTCGATCACCGCATCGATCGCCCGATCCAACTGGGATTCCGACAGCGTCCCCCACCGCACCGCCTTGTCCGCCAGCTCAGCGTCGATCACCGCGATCAACGCGTCGTCGTCGACAAGCTGGGTCCGCCAGGTGATCTCCGAGATCAGCCGCGCACTGAGCACGCCCTGGGAGAACAGCGCCGCCACCGCCGGAAGCCGATCCCGCAACGCCACCGCGATCCGCATCTGACCCGAAGCCCGACGCTGCCCCACACCCAACGCCGCGGCCACCCGCGCGGCGGTGTGGTTCCACGGATCCAACGCCCACCGGGCCCGCTCATCCTGCTCATCGACAGTGCGATGCACCAACTCCGCGATCACGGCCAACCGCCGCGCGGCAACCTTGGCCTCGTCGCGCGCCAACTGCTCGATCACACCCACCAACGCGTCATCATCCACGTGGTCGAACATCGAATCGAACATGTGTGCGATTTTACCGCCAGCCACCGACACGCGGCCGCGTTGACTCATCAGAAATGCGCGCGAATGGGTGAGTCGTTGCCTCATTGAAAATGGGCGATTACGCCCAGTGGATGAGGTTGACGTTGACAACACCGGCTGGCATCGCAGCCATGCCCGTAAGGCGCTCAAAGCCGCGCTGGCTCCGACGGAGGTCACCATTCGCGGTCCCCGGCCGGTGAGGTACGGACCCGAGGTCATCGCTGCGCTGACAATCTGCTGGATGGTGCTGGGCATGCCCGCTGGCAAGCGGCTCGCACCGATGCTCTCAGAGCTGGTGGCGGTGCTGCGCCACTTCCGGGAACTGGCTATCAGTGACCAGACCGCGGCACTACTGGTGTCGATGTCGGCGGCCACCTTCGATCGCCGCCTGGCCGATGAGCGGGCCAGATGCAAGACCAGGGGACGCGTGGGCACCAAGCCGGGGCCACTGCTCAAGAGTCAGATCCCAATACCCACCTGGGCCGAATGGGACGACGCTGCGCCCGGCTCGTCGAGATCGACTCGGTCTTCCACGACGGTGGCAACTGCGATGGAGTGCGATGGTGCCGAGACCGTCACATCACCTTCACCCGGTCACGGCCGGGCAACAAGAACGACGGCTGCCACGTCGAGCAGAAGAACTGAGAACCACCCTTCGCGCGCACGTTGACATGAGCGAACTTGCGACACGGGGCCTCACCTATTCCGGAGGGTAGGCGCTACCCCAGGACGTCGGCGATCGGTGCACCTGCGGCGATCTTCGACCGGGCCTTCATTACCTTGCCCGGCATCCCGCCCCCGACGACCCCGACGACAACTCCGTCGCGTTCGTAGTACGCCAGGAACTTGCGGCCGTCGTCCTCGACGATGTGCACCGTGTCTGTGGCCTCGGGTTCGCCCAGACATTGGATCTTGACGTCGTACTGATCGCTCCAGAAGTACGGGACCGACACGGTGGCAGGCGCGTCCTGACCGAGCAACGCAGGCACCAGCGCCCGGGCCTGGTCGGCGACGTTGCTCCAATGTTCCACGCGCACTTGGCCTCCTACGGTGTCACGCCAGCAAGCCACGTCCCCGATGGCCCAGACGTGTGGGGCGCTGGCCCGACCGGCGTCGTCACAGACCACGCCGTTGTCGACCGCGATACCGCTGCCGTCGAGCCACTCGGTGGCCGGCCGGGAACCGATGCCGACGACCACGAGATCGGCATCGAGTTCGGTGCCGTCAGCCAGGGTGACCTTCTGCACTCGGCCCTCACCGGAGACCTCGGTGACACCCACGCCGCACCGCACATCGACGCCCTCGTCGCGGTGCAGCCGGGTGACCAACCCGCCGATCTGCTCGCCCAGCACCGACGCCAGCGGCGCCGGCTGCGGCTCGACCAGCACCACGTCCACCCCGAGACCGCGCATGCTGGCCGCCACCTCACAACCGATGAAACCTGCGCCGATCACCACCGCGCGGCGGGCCGCGCCCGCGGCCTTGCGCAACGCGAGGCTCTCGTCCATCGAACGCAGGACGAAGATGCCCTCGAGATCCGGGAACGACGAAATACGCTTGGGCAGCAGTCCCGTCGCGATGATCAGCTCGTCGTAGCCCAGCTCGCTGCCGTCGGCCAGGGTCAAGGTCCGGGCCGCCGTGTCCAGCGACCTGGCCCCGTTGCCGAGCAGCACCGTGATGTCCTTCTCGGCATAGAACTCGGCAGGCTTGAGGGTGACGTCATCGGTCTCCGAGCGCAGCACTTCTTTCGACAGCGGCGGCCGGTCGTACGGCAGATGCTCCTCATCGCTGACGATCGTGATGGCTCCGGCGTACTCGGAACGACGCAGTTGCTCGGCCGTGCGGGCAGCGGCCAGCCCGCCGCCGACGATCACGACGCCTCCTGATGTGGTCACTTGGGTGTTTTACACGATCGGCCCGTGGCGGTGTGCGCCACCCCACAGGTTCGGCGTCCCGGAACGGCTCTCAACCCGGTGCCCGGTCGATCAGGTTGGACAGCACCACGATGCTCTCGCTGCGCTCGATGTCGGCGGAAGCGCGGATCCGTTCGAGGGCCTCCTCGAGGTGGCGCATGTCGCGGGCCAACACGTGCAGCACCGCGTCAGACGTGCCGGTGACCGTGGCCGCACTCACCACCTCGGGGATGTCCTGCCATGCCGCACGCAGCTCATCAGGCGCGATCGTGCCGTGGCAGTACACCTGGACGTACGCCTCGGTGGTCCAGCCGAGCGCGTTGCGGTCGATCACGGTGGTGAACCCCCGGATCACGCCGCTGTCGAGCATCCGGTCCACCCGCCGCTTGACCGCAGGTGCCGACAGATTCACCCGCTGCCCGATCTCGGCGAACGTCGCCCGCGCATGCTCGGCCAGTTCGGTCAGAATGCGCTCGTCTATCTCGTCGAGACGGTCCACGGCTCCTCCTGCGCAACAAACATACATAATCAGCGTTCTGACGCAACGAACAACACCTAGACACGCAATAGCCGTTGATTGATTGCGCCAGAGGCCGTCCATATCGTTGATTCATGACGCAAACCGATGTCGCCGGAGTCGTCACGGCGGCCGTCACCGAGACCACCCCTGTCCGATCGGCCCGACCGCGTCGGTACGTGATGACTGCGCCGGAGTTCTTCGCCGTCGAGTACTCGATCAACCCGTGGATGGACACGTCGACGCCGGTGGACACCACCCGCGCCATGGATCAGTGGCAGGCGCTGCGCCGGACCTACACCGAGCTCGGCCACAGTGTCGAGCTCGTCGATCCCGTGGCGGGCCTGCCGGACATGGTCTACGCGGCCAACGGCGGGCTGATCGTCAACGGCAAGGCCGTGGTGGCTCGCTTCGCCCATACAGAACGCTCCGGGGAAGCCGTGGCGTACGCGCGGTGGATGGCCCGCCACGGTTACTCGGCCGCCGAGACCCGGCACGTCAACGAGGGGCAGGGCGACCTGCTGGTGGTCGGCCCGATCATCCTGGCCGGTCACGGTTTTCGCACCGACCGACGAGCTCACGACGAGATCGCCGACCACGTCGGGATGCCGGTCATCGGACTGCAACTCGTCGATCCTCGCTTCTACCACCTCGACACCGCACTGGCTGTCCTCGACGACAACACCATCGCCTACTACCCGCCGGCATTCACGGAGCATTCCCGCGCGAGGCTGTCCGAGCTGTTTCCCGATGCCATCGAGGTGGCCAGCGGTGACGCCTATGTCCTGGGTCTCAACGTCGTCTCCGACGGACTCAACGTCGTACTGCCGTCTGCGGCAACGGGCTTCGCCGAGCAGCTGCGACAGGCGGGGTTCCGGCCCGTCGGGGTGGATCTGTCCGAGCTGCTCAAGGGCGGCGGATCGGTCAAATGCTGCACACTGGAGGTACACCCATGACGATGGCCGTGGCCGCGATCGACCTGGACCACCGCCACGTCGCGCACAACTACTCGCCGCTGCCCGTGGTCGCAGCCAGCGCCGAAGGCGCCTGGATCACCGACATCGAGGGACGCCGCTATCTCGACTGCCTCGCCGCGTACTCGGCGGTGAACTTCGGCCACTGCAACCCGGAGGTGACGGCGACGGCGCACGCGCAGCTCGACACCGTGACGCTGGTGAGCCGCGCATTCCACTCCGACCGGCTCGCGCCGTTCTGCGCGGCACTGGCCGGACTGTGCGGCAAGGACATGGTGTTGCCGATGAACAGCGGCGCCGAGGCGGTGGAGAGCAGCATCAAGGTCGCCCGCAAGTGGGGCGTGGACGTCAAAGGTGTCAAGGATCCGAACTGCTCCAACATTGTGGTGGCACGCAACAATTTCCACGGCCGCACCACCACGATCATCAGCTTCTCCGATGATGACACCGCTCGGCGAGGCTTCGGTCCCTACACCCCCGGCTTCCGGTCGGTGCCGTTCGGCGACGCCGCCGCGATGGCCGATGCGGTCGACGAGAACACCGTCGCCGTACTGCTCGAACCCATCCAAGGCGAAGCGGGCATCATCGTGCCGCCGGACGACTACCTGCCGCGGGTACGCGCGCTGTGTACCGATCGCAACGTCCTGATGATCGCCGACGAGATCCAGTCCGGGCTGGCGCGCACCGGGCGGACCTTCGCCTGCGACCACTGGGACGTGGTGCCCGACATCTACCTGCTGGGCAAGGCGCTCGGCGGGGGCGTGGTCCCGCTGTCCGCTTTGGTCGCCGATCGGGACGTCCTCGGGGTGCTGCATCCCGGCGAGCACGGCTCGACGTTCGGCGGCAACCCGTTGGCGGCGGCGATCGGCAGCACCGTGGTCGGGATGCTTCGCCGGGGCGAATTCCAAACCAGGTCAACCGAACTCGGGGCCCACCTGCACTCCAGACTGCGGGAGTTGATCGGTCGGGGCGTGGTCGAGGTCCGCGGTAAGGGGTTGTGGGCCGGCGTCGACATCGATCCGGTGCACGGCAGCGGCAAGCAGATCTCCATGATGCTCGCCGACCGCGGCGTGCTGGTGAAGGACACCCACGGTTCGACGCTGCGGTTCGCGCCGCCACTGGTGATCACCGCCGACGAGATCGACTGGGCTGTCGATCTGCTGGTCGAGGTGCTCGCCGAAACGGCCTAATACTTGGCGGTCCCGCGGTCGACGGCAATCTGGGAACCCGAGATCGTCGCCGAGCCGTCACCCGCCAGCCAGGCCACCACGTCCGAAACCTCTTCGGGCGTCATGAATTCCTGCAGGCCCTTCTTGCCCTTGTGGTTGACGGGCTGGTACGGCATCGGCGAGAAGCTGTGCAGGAAGGCCGGGTACTTCCCGAAGATCTCCATCATGGCGTCCGGCTCGACCATCGGCGTGTTGATCGAGTACGGGTGGATCGAGTTGACCCGGATCCCGAACTCCCCCACCTCGATCGCCAACGCGTTGGTGATCGCCACCAGACCGTGCTTGGAGGCCGAGTAGTGACCGTTGCCCGGTGTGGCCTTGGTGCCCGCCGACGAACTGACGATGATGATGGACCCGCCGTTGCCCGCCTCGATCATCGCCGGGACCGCCGCCCGGATGGTGCGCCAGGTTCCGTTGAGGTTGACATCGATGACGCTGTCCCATTGCTCCTCGGACATCTCGAACATCCGGCCCCAACTGAGGATGCCTGCGTTCGCGACGACGATGTCGAGTCGGCCGAACTGTTCGATGCCGTCGGCGACCACCTGCTGCAGTGCGGCCAGGTCCCGGATGTCGACCTCACGGGCGAGCACTTTGCGGCCGGTGGCCTCGACCAAGCGCACCGTCTCGGCCAGATCCTCGGAGGTGGGCATCGGGTAGGTGACGGTCGGCGACACCGGCCCGCACACGTCGATCGCGATGATGTCGGCGCCTTCGTTGGCCAGCCGGACGGCATGCGCACGTCCCTGACCACGCGCCGCTCCGGTGATGAACGCGACGCGCCCTTCCAGGGCTGCACCAGCTGACACGACCGCTCCCTTCGTTGCCCCACGAGGCAGCATCAGGCTAACAGCAGAACTAGAACGCGTTCTACTAAAGCTCCGAGATGATCTCCCGGCGCTTGGCGGTGTACTCGGCCTCGGTGATCGACCCGGTGGCCCGCAGCGTCTCGAGCTGTTGAAGGCGTTGTGACGGCGTGGGCTCCTCGGGCGGAGCGTAGGACGTGCCGGCGGGCACCGGCGGTGGCGGCGCCGCCTGCTGTGCCGCCGCGTGCCGCACGATGGCCTGCACCTGTTCGCGCGCGGCCGGATTGGACCGGAGGTCGATCATGTTGTCCATGCTGATGCCGTTGGCCTTGAGCACCTGCAGGATCTCCATCAGCGGCTCGGTCTGACCGGTCAGATCGTAGGTGCGGCCCTCTAGCCCGTCCTGCTGCGAGACGCTGAACGTCGCCGGCATCAACCCGGCCACCAATGCACTTCGCTGCCAGTCGATCTGGTATTCGCTGGTGGCCGGATCGACCAGCGCGACCAGCTTACGGCTGGTGATCATCGGCAACCGCGACACCGACGCGATCACCTGATCCTGCGTGGCGAAGGGGGTGATACCGGGCCCGGAGATCTGCAGATCAAGCTTGACCAGGGGCCGGTCGTTGATCCGCGTGTTGGTTTCGTGGATGCCGGTGACCTGGGCCAACGCCAGCGCCCCGGAAGCCTCCAGCTCTTGGGTCTTCGCGGCGGATCTGGAGCCGAAGCCGGTGATCGCCAGAGCGATCAACACGTCGGCGGCGGTGATCAGCAGGCCCGTCCAGAATATCCACTCGAGCACCGGGTCCGCGCCCGCGACGAAATAGATGACCAGGAAGATCGGGCCGACGATGCCGCACAGCAGGACCAGCAGCTGCACTCGGACATAGCGCCAGAACGTGGACATGCCCAGATTATCGCCCGAAAAGGGCGGATCAACCGGCCGCGAGCACCCTCGGGTTGGCGATCTGGTTGTCGACAGGTGCCGGCCCGAGCAGCTGATACAGCGGCCAGGTCCACGGGGTCCCGGTAGACGAGCGGGCGTAGCTGGTGTGCACGTTCACCGATGCGGAGGAGACGTCCTCGGCGTCGGGGTCGTAGTCGCAGACGGCGTCGCCGACGTCGCAGACGCTGATCGTGCGGCTGCCGACCGAGACGGGCAGCGGAGCCGGTGCATGGGCCAGGATCGGCCAGTCCTGAGCGACGCCCTTACCGGCGCCGGGTACGGCGGTGACCGTGCCCATGTTCAGTGTGGGGTCCTGGGGCAGCCGGTCACCATCGGCGATCAGCAACGCGGCGGCCAGGTTCGGGCTGGCGTCGAGCGCGTGCAGGTTGCGGTGCACCACCATCGCGCCCTGCGAGTAGCCGGCGAGCACCACCTTGCTGGTCGGGCACTGCGCGACGAACGCGGCGTACTGCTCTCCGAGTGCGGCGGCGCCGGTGTCGACGCTGCCCATGAAGCCGGCCCAGTCGAGGATGCCGCCGTCCAGCGGCACCGCGGTGGCCGGGTACTCGACGGCCTCGGCGGTGATCGTGCGACCGTCACGCGCCAGCAGCGTCTGCAGATCGTTGAAGGACTTGTGGACCACCCGGCCCATCCCGGCGTCGGCGGCCAGCAGCGCGCCGTCACGCTCACCGGAACCGGCGGCGCCGATCAGGTGGACGTCGGGGCAGGCGGGCTGCGCCTGCGCGGTGGCCATGGTCAGGGAAGCGAAGGCAGCGCCACCGATGACGGCGGCGCTGACCAACGATGCGAAACGGCGAACCAAGACACCCTCAATCAATTTGCGGCCGACCCCTCTGCGGCCGTTGCCCGGTACATCGGGTTTACCGGTCGCGGCCGTTACACCGTGCTCAGCCACAAACGAAAGTGACGCCCACCCTTGCGGGTGAGCGCCACTGACGTTGGCTGGAACCTAGATCACTTGATGATCTTGGTGACCCGGCCGGCGCCGACGGTACGGCCGCCCTCGCGAATCGCGAAGCGCAGACCCTCGTCCATGGCGACGGGCTGGATCAGCTTGACGGAGATGTCGGTGTTGTCACCGGGCATCACCATCTCGGTGCCCTCCGGCAGCGTCACCACACCGGTCACGTCGGTGGTCCGGAAGTAGAACTGCGGACGGTAGTTGTTGAAGAACGGCGTGTGACGGCCGCCCTCGTCCTTGGACAGGATGTAGACCTGGCCCTCGAACTCGGTGTGCGGGGTGGTGGTGCCCGGCTTGATGACGACCTGGCCGCGCTCCACGTCCTCGCGCTTGATGCCACGCAGCAGCAGCCCGACGTTGTCGCCGGCCTGCCCCTGGTCGAGCAGCTTGCGGAACATCTCCACACCGGTGACCGTGGTCTTGGTGCTGGTGGTCTTGATGCCGACGATCTCGACTTCCTCGTTCACGTTGACCACGCCGCGCTCGACACGACCGGTGACCACGGTGCCGCGGCCGGTGATCGTGAACACGTCCTCGACGGGCATCAGGAACGGCTTCTCGGTGTCGCGGACCGGGTCCGGGATCGACGCGTCGACGGCCTCCATGAGCTCCTCGACCGACTTGACCCACTCCGGGTCGCCTTCGAGGGCCTTGAGCGCCGAAACGCGCACGACCGGGGCCTCCTCGTCGAAGTCCTGGGCGGCCAGCAGTTCGCGGACCTCCAGCTCGACGAGCTCGATGAGCTCCTCGTCGTCGACGGCGTCGGCCTTGTTCAGCGCGACCAGGATGTAGGGCACGCCGACCTGACGCGCCAGCAGCACGTGCTCGCGGGTCTGGGGCATCGGACCGTCAGTGGCGGCGACCACCAGGATCGCACCGTCCATCTGGGCGGCACCGGTGATCATGTTCTTGATGTAGTCAGCGTGACCGGGGGCGTCGACGTGCGCGTAGTGACGCTTGTCGGTCTGGTACTCCACGTGGGAGATGTTGATCGTGATGCCGCGCTGACGCTCTTCGGGCGCATTGTCGATCTGGTCGAATGCGCGCGACTCGTTCAACTCGGGGAACTTGTCGTGCAGAACCTTGGTGATTGCTGCAGTCAGCGTGGTCTTGCCGTGGTCAACGTGACCGATGGTCCCGATGTTGACGTGCGGCTTCGTCCGCTCGAACTTCGCCTTCGCCACTGTGGTGTCCTCCTGGACTGTGTTGGTGCTTCTTCTAAAGCAGTGTTGATTTTTTCAGTTGTGTGGTCCCGTCGGGCGACGGGGTCCGGTTTTACTGACCCGTCGCCTTCGCGGCGTCGATTGCTCGACTCCGGATCAGCTCCGCGCCTCGGGCCTGGCGGCCCTCGATGCTCACTGACCCGTCGCCTTCGCGATGATCTCCTTCGACACGTTCGCCGGAACTTCTGCGTACGAGTCGAACACCATGGAGTAGTTCGCCCGGCCCTGGGTCTTCGACCGGAGGTCTCCGACGTAGCCGAACATCTCCGACAGCGGCACATGCGCCTTGACGACGCGGGCACCGCTGCGCTCCTCCATGGCCTGGATCTGACCACGGCGGGAGTTCAGGTCGCCGATCACCTCACCCATGTAATCCTCGGGTGTGGTGACCTCGACAGCCATGATCGGCTCGAGGATGACGGGCTGCGCTTGCTGCGCAGCCTTTTTCAGTACCTGCGAGCCGGCCACCTTGAACGCCATCTCCGACGAGTCGACCTCGTGGAAGGCACCGTCGAGCAGCGTGACCTTGATGTTCACCAGCGGGTAGCCGGCCAGCACGCCGTACTGCATGGCGTCCTGAGCACCGGCGTCCACCGACGGGATGTACTCGCGTGGGACGCGGCCACCGGTGACCTTGTTCTCGAACTCGTAGGTCGCACCGTCCTCGCCGGTGAAGGGCTCGAGGGAGATCAGCACCTTCGCGAACTGGCCGGAGCCACCCGTCTGCTTCTTGTGGGTGAACTCGACCTTGTCGACCTTGCGCTTGATGGTCTCGCGGTAGGCGACCTGCGGCTTGCCGACGTTGGCCTCGACCTTGAACTCGCGGCGCATCCGGTCCACCAGGATGTCCAGGTGCAGCTCGCCCATACCCCCGATGACGGTCTGGCCGGTGTCCTGGTCCAGGTGCACCTTGAAGGTCGGATCCTCCTCGGCGAGCTTCTGGATCGACAGGCTCAGCTTCTCCTGGTCGCTCTTGGTCTTCGGCTCGATCGCGACCTCGATCACCGGGTCCGGGAACGTCATCGACTCGAGCACGACCTGATCGTTCGCGTCGGACAGCGTGTCGCCGGTCGTGGTGTCCTTCAGGCCGATCACCGCGTAGATGTGGCCCGCCGCTGCGGTCTCCACCGGGTTCTCTTTGTTGGAGTGCATCTGGAACAGCTTGCCCAGCCGCTCCTTCTTGCCCTTGGTGGCGTTGACCACCTGCGAGCCGGAGTCGACCTTGCCCGAGTACACCCGGACATAGGTGAGCTTGCCGAAGAACGGGTGGGTGGCGACCTTGAACGCCAGCGCCGAGAACGGCTCGTCGGTCGACGGGTTACGCACGACCTCGACGTCCTCCTTGTTCGGCGCATGGCCGACCGCGGGCGGCACGTCCAGCGGCGAGGGCAGGTAGTCGATCACCGCGTCGAGCATGGGCTGCACACCCTTGTTCTTGAACGCGCTGCCGCACAGCACCAGGTACGCCTCGGAGTTGATGGTGAGCTTGCGCAGCGCACCCTTGATCTCCTCGGTGGACAGCTGCTCGCCGCCGAAGTACTTCTCCAGCAACGACTCGTCGGTCTCGGCGACCGCTTCGAGCAGCTTGGTGCGGTACTCATCGGCCTTGTCCTGCAGATCAGCCGGAATGTCGACGACGTCGTACTTCTCGCCCAGCTTGGCCTCGGCGCTCCACACCTTGGCCTTCATCTCGACCAGGTCGACGACGCCGGCGAAATCGCCCTCGGCGCCGATCGGCAGCTGGATCGGGATGACGTTGGCGCCGAGGCGCTCCTCCATGGTGCGCACCGAGAAGTAGAAGTCGGCGCCGATCTTGTCCATCTTGTTGACGAAACAGATGCGCGGGACGTCGTACTTGTCGGCTTGGCGCCAGACCTGCTCGGACTGCGGCTCCACGCCTTCCTTGCCGTCGAACACGGCCACGGCGCCGTCGAGCACGCGCAGCGAACGCTCCACCTCGACGGTGAAGTCGACGTGACCCGGCGTGTCGATGATGTTGATCTGGTTGTCGTTCCAGAAGCAGGTCGTGGCGGCGGAGGTGATGGTGATCCCCCGCTCCTGTTCCTGCTCCATCCAGTCCATCGTGGCGGCGCCGTCGTGTACCTCACCGATCTTGTAGCTGATACCGGTGTAGTAGAGGATGCGCTCGGTCGTCGTCGTCTTACCGGCATCGATGTGCGCCATGATGCCGATGTTGCGGACCTTCGTGAGGTCGGTCAGCACGTCCTGTGCCACGGCTAAATTCCCACTCTTTCGCTTGCTAGATAGGTGTTCTGTGTGCTGCCCCGAGGGGCCGTGATCACCAGCGGTAGTGCGCGAAGGCCCGGTTCGCCTCGGCCATCTTGTGGGTGTCCTCGCGTCGCTTGACGGCGGCACCCAGGCCATTGCTGGCGTCCAGGATCTCGTTGGCGAGCCGCTCGACCATCGTCTTCTCGCGACGGTTCTTGGAGAAGCTGACCAGCCAGCGCAGCGCCAGCGTGGTCGACCGCTCCGGGCGGACCTCGACGGGCACCTGGTAGGTCGCGCCGCCGACGCGGCGGCTACGCACCTCGAGGGCGGGCTTGACGTTGTCCAACGCGCGCTTGAGGGTGACGACCGGATCGGTGCCGGTCTTGTCACGAGCCTGTTCGAGCGCACCGTAAACAATGCGTTCGGCCAGGGATTTCTTCCCGTCCAGCAGCACCTTGTTCACCAGCTGGGTGACCAGCTGCGACCCGTAGACCGGATCGTTCACCAGCGGACGCTTCGGCGCGGGCCCTTTGCGCGGCATCAGCTCTTCTCCTTCTTCGCGCCGTAGCGGCTGCGGGCTTGCTTGCGGTTCTTCACGCCCTGGGTGTCGAGCGAGCCGCGGATGATCTTGTAGCGCACACCGGGGAGGTCCTTCACACGGCCGCCGCGCACCAGCACCATCGAGTGCTCCTGCAGGTTGTGACCCTCACCCGGGATGTAGGCGGTGACCTCGACCTGGCTGGTGAGCTTCACGCGGGCGACCTTGCGGAGCGCCGAGTTCGGCTTCTTCGGAGTCGTCGTGTACACGCGAGTGCACACGCCACGGCGCTGCGGGCTGCCCTTGAGGGCCGCCGTCTTCACCTTGGCGATCTTGTCGCGGCGACCCTTGCGGACCAGCTGGTTGATGGTTGGCATGTACCGGCTTCCTGTGTAGCTCGTCGTTGTGACGTGTCGTTCTTCGTACTTCTGAAGTTCTGTGTCCTGCAGTTTTGCCCCTCCCCGTTACCCCGGGGCCGGGCGTGTCGCACGCGGCCGCCGAGGCAAAAATCGAGGCGGTGCCTGCTTTTCCCAAGCATGGCGGACATGCGAAGTTGCCCGGCGTGCAGGCATGCTCGTGAATCGCAAAAACCACCAGCGCCCTATTTGCCAGGCACGATCGTCCACAATACCAGGGCAGACCGCACCGATCCAAACCCGCCGAGGAGCGCTCGGGAGCGCCGTTCACGCAGGTCAGGGCCGCCCTCGATGCTACAGGCGATTGGTCACCGACTTCGCATGCCGGCCGCCAGCCTCATCACCATGTCCGTGAACACCGCGTCGGTGTCGATGCCGACCATCACCCCGGTCATCTCCAGGAGCACGAACCCGTGCATCGCCGACCAGAACTCCAGCGCGGCGAAAAAGGCCGCCTCGGTGTCCAGCCCGTAGGCGGCCAGCACCGAGATCACCGGCGCCGCCGCGGCCCGGGTGACCTCGGTGAACTCCGGGTCGTCGCCGCCCAGCGGCATCCGGGTGAACGCCGAGTACCGGCCCGGATGGTGGTGGGCGTAGCTGCGGTAAGCGCTGGCCATCACCATCACCGCGTCGTCGGGGCTGCGGCCCTGCCCGACGGTGCTGAGCATGTCGATGATGTCGCCGACCACCCGCATCCGCACGGTCCGGCGCAGATCGTCGAGGCTGTGCACATGGTTGTAGAGCGACGGGCCCTTGGTGCCCAGTTGGTTGGCCAGCGCGTTGATCGTCAGCGCGTCCCAGCCCTCGCGGTCGAGGAACGTCAGCGCGGCGTTGACGATGGAGTCACGGCTCAGCCTCGCTGAACGCAGCGGCCGAGCTGCCATCTCGCGGTTCCCCTCAGGTCGTCACGTGACCCTGTCGCAGGATGGGCCGGGTCAGCGAAACTCTAGTTCACCCGGTCCTGGCTCAGGCGCGCCAACCGCTCGATGATCGTGCACAGATCGGGCAGCGTGGCCGAGTTCAACGTCTGGATCGACCACGTGATCACATCGGCGCCCTTGGCGACGTAGATGCTGCAGGCGGTGTCGTCGAAGGCCTTGAAACCCTTGTTCCCGTCGATCGACAGTTCGGTCAGCGTGCGCCCGGCCAGCTCTTCGAGCTCGCGCTCGGTGTCCATATCACTGCCGCGGTACCACCACGTGGAGATGCCCATCCCGGCGCCGACACTGCCGAACCCCAACTGTTCCTGCCAGAAACATCCCGCGTCGCTGACCACCGCGGGCGCGAACATCTCCGAGCCTGCCGCGGCGTCGACGTCGGCATCGGTGACCCCGTTGCAATCCACACTGCGGAAGCCTGCGCCGGACGCTCCCGGGGCGGGCGCAGGATCGGAGGGGCCGGCGTTCCCACACCCGACGAGCAGCGCCGCCGACAGTGCCACGCCCGCCCGGGCCACAGATCGCAAGGTCGCCATCTCACATATCCGAACGCAGCGTCGCCGCCAGCAGCTTCTCGGCCTCGGCGCACGGCTCACCGGTGCTCGCGCCGCGGTACTGCACCCACCAGCTCAACACCCCGGTGCCCGCCGCGGCGGTGGCCGAGCAGGCGGCACCGGTGATGTCCCGGCGCGCCGAGAACGCGTCGTGGCGTTCCAGGACGATGTCGGAGACGACCGCCCCGCGCGCCTCCGCCAGCTCACGTTCCCGGTCCAGGCTGCCTGTTTCGAACCAGGAGAACGTGACGTCGACGGTCTGCGACCCCGACCCGGAACGCCGCGACAGGATGTACTGGCACACCGCGCCGCTGTAGGGCCTGGTGATCTCGTCGGCCTGCAGGGTGTCCTGCACCGAACTGTCGTCGAGCAGTCCGCAGCGGTCGTCGACGTAGCCGTAGCTGCGTTCGGGGTCCGGGACTTCGGACTCGGCCCGCTGCGCCGTCCCGCCGACCGAATGGGTGCATCCTGCCACCGTCGCCGTCGTTGTGACCGCCACGATGATGAATCTGCCAGCACGTCCCCAACTCCGCAGCATCGCCGCTCACGCTACCGAGCACGCCTGGCCAAAGCGATCCGTGGCGAACAGGCGAAGGCCGACGACGCGACCGGCAGACGTCGTAGGCTTGGCGCGGGCCGGGCGACGTGAAGGGGAACATGGTGACTTCGAGGGCTGTGGGACGGGTGGCCGCCGCGTGCGCGGTCGGCGTCGCGGCAGGGCTGGCGGCGGTGACCCCGGTGGCACACGCCGAGAACGGCGACACCCACATCACCGGTCAAGGGGTCGTCCAGACCCTGGACTGCAACAACGCGACGCTGATCGTGGTGGGCACCCGCAACCAGATCAACGCTCTGGGCACCTGCTGGGCGGTGTCGGTGCAGGGATCGTCGAACGTGGTCATCGCCGACAACGTCATCAACGACATCACCGTTTACGGCTGGGACCAGACGGTGTTCTACAAGAACGGCGCGCCCGTCGTCTGGGACCGGGGCCGCGAACTGGGGATGACGAACCGCATCGGCCAGGTGCCGACGTGACGGCGCCGCAGCGGCTGGCCGGCTGGGTGGGCGTCGCGGCACTGTCGGCGACCTTCGGGTTGACCGCGTGCGGCTCCGACAGTTCGGACAACGCCGATCCGACGGCCACGGCCGGATCCTCGGGTGCCCAGGTGGAGATCGGCAACACCATCAACTACGGCTCGTTCGGCACCACTGCCGACATCGACTGCTCCGACGGCAAGTCGCTCAACGTCGGCGGCTCCAACAACACGCTGACCGTCACCGGCACGTGCGCCAGCGTCAACATCGGCGGCGCCGACAACAAGATCACCTTCGACCGGGTCGACACCGAACTGTCGGTCGTCGGGCTGAACAACACCGTCACCTACCGCGAGGGTGAGCCGAACGTCACCGACACCGGCAGCAACAACAGCATCACCAAGGGCTGATCAACGCGGGGCGCCGTGACGGCCCGCCCCGGCGGCGAACTGCGCTGCGCCCTCGAGCGATTCGGCCGCCACCCGGGACATGCTGCCGAATTCGAAGTCCATGGCATCGGCTTCGGACTGGCCCCACTGCGTCAGCGCCGAACGGCGGTCGGCACGCAGACACTGCTGGGGCAGCGCGACGAGCTCGGCCGCCAGCTCCTCGGCGCGTTGCCGCGATTCACCCGACGGCACCACCCGATTGGCCAGACCGATCGCCAGGGCCTCGTCGGCGGCCACGCTGCGGCCGGTCAGGATGAGATCCATCGCGCGGCTGTGACCGATCAGCCGGGGCAATCGGACCGTGCCCCCGTCGATCAGCGGCACCCCCCAGCGGCGGCAGAACACCCCCATGATCGCGTCCTGCTCGACGACCCGCAGATCGCACCACAGGGCCAACTCGAGTCCGCCGGCGACGGCGTGACCGCTGACCGCGGCGATGACGGGTTTGGACAGCGTCATCCGGCTCGGCCCCATCGGGCCCGGACCGGTGCGGTGCAGCGGGTTGGCTTCAGGCGTGCCGATGGCTTTGAGATCAGCTCCGGCGCAGAAGGTTCCGTTGTCCCCCCAGAGCACCGCCACAGACGCCGAGTCGTCACGGTCGAACTCCTCGAACGCGGCGAACAGTTCCGCCGCGGCGGCGCCGTTGACGGCGTTTCGGGCCGCGGGGCGGTTCATGATCACCGTCGTCACCGGGCCGGAGCGCTCCACCCGTACTCCACCTGTCTTGCTCATCGAACCTCCGTTAGTTCCACACCGTCTCGCCGCGCCACCAGTTCGGCGGCGAAGTCCTCGTAGGTTTTCCGCAACGCGGCACCCGGCCAGTCGTCGGGAAGCAGTTCGTCGGGCAGCATCGGGTCGGTCAGCAGGTGACGGACCATCGCGGCGGCGACGGTGAACCGGCCGGGAACGTCCGGCGCGGCCGCCATCGCGGTCAGCATCTGCCGGCCGGCGTCGGCCCACCCGGACAGGTCCCACAGCTGGGCGGCCAGCTCGCCGGGCGCCTCGTCCCGGGCACGCAGTACCCGCACCCGCTCGCCGACTTCCGCCCCGAGATCGACCTGGACGTTGTCGGGCCTGATCCAGACACCTTCGCGCAGCTCAGCAAACCGCTTGTCCTGCAGGCTGTTCCGCATCGCCGCGCGGGCGCGGGCCTCGGTACCGACGGTGGTGATGACCAGCACCGTCCAGGTGCCGTCCCACGCCCGCCTGCGCGGGTTGATGGCGTCGTCCTGGCGACGCTGGCGGGCGAGCAGCCGGTCGGAGAGCCGGTAGCCGTCTTCGGAACGCACCAGATCGCCGGCGCCGACCATCCGCGTCAAAGCCACCCGCACCGTCGACTCCCGGATCCCGAAATCACCGGTCAGCAGCAGCAGTTGCGCGGCGGTCGCCCAGGCCGGGTGCGCGCCGAGCAGCACACTGAGCACCACCGAGCGGGCCGTCATCCGCGAGACCGGCTGCGCCACAGCTAGACCCCGGACGTCGTGCGGCCGTGGTCGCCGAACGGTTCGTCACGACGGCGCACCGCGTCCCGGAAGCCGTGCTCACGGGCGTCGGCGACGAAGGCGTGGCCCTCCGGGGTGTGGCGCGCGACGCCGTCGAACACCGTCGAGACCATCGCGCTGTTGGCGACGCCCTGGTTGTAGAGGGCGCTGTTCATCGCCAGCTTGACCATCATCAGCTGGTTGATCGGCATGGCTGCGATCCGCGCCACCAGTCGCTCGGTGCGCTCGTCGAGGTCGGCGGGGTCAGGAGCCTCCACCGCCAGGCCCCACTCGGCGGCCTGCGCCCCGGTGATGCAATCACCGGTCAGGAGAAGACGTTTCGCGCGTTGATCGCCGAGGCGGTGCGCCCACAGTCCGGCGGCGGGAACGCCCCACACCCGGGTGGGCGGATAGCCGATCTTGGCGTCGGAGGCGGTGATGACCTGATCGGCGTGCAGTGCGATGTCGGTGCCGCCGGCCACGCAGTAGCCGTGGATCTTGACCACGGTCGGCTTGTCGGCGTGCATCAGGCTGGCGAACCCGCGAACGAAGCGGCTCATCATCTGGTAATCGATCATCGGGTCCCACGGCTGGTCCGGCAGGTGGTTGATCGCCTGGGTCTTCCCGGAGAGCACGGTGTCGCGGTACGGGCTGCCGCCACCGGCGGACGAGGATCCTTCGGCGTACGCGGACAGGTCGAAGCCCGCGCAGAAGCCTTGGCCGCGGCCGGACACCAGGATCACGTGCACGTTCGGGTCCAGGTCGGCACGCTCGACGAGCGCCGAGAGTTCCAGCGGGGTGTCGGCGAGGATCGCGTTGCCCTTCTCCGGGCGGTTGAACGTGATCCGAGCGACCCGGTCGGTGACCTCGTAGGTCATCGTCTTCAGGTTGTCGAAGTCGACCGGCCTGATCGAATGCGTCACGACTTGATCTCCGCACGCTCGATGATCGGTGCCAGATCCAAGCCTGCCGGAAGCGTGCCGAACGCGCCCCCCCACTGTCCACCGAGCCGGCTGGCCAGGAACGCCTCGGTCACGGCGGGATGCCCGTGGCGCACCAACAGCGAACCCTGCAGCGCCAGCGAGATGTCCTCGGCGATCTTGCGGGCGCGGTACTGAACCGTGGCGAGGTCTGCGCCCAGCGCGTCACGCAGCACGCCGACGTGGGCGTCCAATCGCCGATCGTGGCCGGCGGTGGCGTCGAGCTCGTCGAACAGCACGTCGATGCATTCGGGCCGGGTCGCGATTGCGCGCAACGTGTCGAGTGCGCTGACGTTGCCCGATCCCTCCCAGATGCCCATCAGCGGGGCTTCACGGTAGAGCCGCGGCATCCCCGAGTCCTCCACGTAGCCGTTGCCGCCCAGGCATTCCATCGCTTCGGCGGCGTGCGGCGTCGCCCGCTTGCACACCCAGTACTTGGCGGCGGCCAGGCCGATGCGGCGCAGCAGCGTTTCGCGGTCGTCCCCGCGCACCGCCCGGTCGGCGGCACCGGCCATCCTCATCGCCAGTGCGGTCGCGGCCTCGGCTTCCACGGCGAGGTCGGCGAGCACGTTGCGCATCAGCGGCTGGTCGATGAGATAGGCGCCGAACGCCTGCCGGTGTCGAGCGTGGTGCACTGCCCGCATCAGTCCGGTGCGCATGCTGGTGGCGCTGCCCAGGGTGCAGTCCAGCCGGGTCAGGTTGACCATCTCGATGATCGTCGGGACGCCGCGGCCCTCTTCGCCGACCAGCCAGGCCGTGGCGCCGTCGTACTCGACCTCGCTGGAGGCGTTGGCGTGGTTGCCGAGCTTGTCCTTGAGCCGCTGCAGGAACATCCGGTTGCGGGTGCCGTCGGGCAGGACGCGTGGCAGGAGAAAGCAGCTCAGGCCGTTCTCGGCCTGCGCGAGGACCAGGAAGATGTCACACATCGGTGCCGAGGTGAACCACTTGTGCCCGCGCAACGAGTAGGTGCCGTCGCCGTTGCGGGTGGCCTCGGTGGTGCCGGCGCGGACGTCGGAGCCGCCCTGTTTCTCGGTCATCGACATCCCGGCGGTGAGGCCCGGCTTGGTCGTGGGCACGGCGAGTTCGGGGTCGTAGGCACGACTCACGAGCAGCGGCTCGTACACCGCCGCCAAGTCGGGATTGTGGCGCAGTGCGGGGACGACGGCGTAGGTCATGGAGATCGGACAGAGGTGCCCGGGCTCCGGCGTCCACACCGAGGTCTTGGCCGCCCGGACGACATGCGCACCGGGCCGGTCATCGGCCCACGGCGCGGCATGGAGGCCGTGCCGGATCGCCACGGTCATCAGCTCGTGGTAGGCCGGGTCGTATTCCACCTCGTCGACGCGGTGGCCGTAGCGGTCGTGGGTGTGCAGCACAGGCCGGTTGCGGTCGGCCAGCTCACCCCAGCGCTGCGCCTGCCGCGAACCCGCCAGCGCGCCGAGCTCGGTGACCTCGTCGAGGCCCCACTCCCCGCCCTCGCGGATCAGCGCCTCGATGAGCACCGGCGACGTGGCCGGGTTGTAGTCCTCCAGCGGAGGGCTTTGGTTGGTGACGACATGCGTGTCCGACATGCAGACACTGTTACATTATTTCGACGACTGCACAAGAACCTGTAATGCCCGACTTCAGGACGTCGACACCGGGTCCACGCCTTGGTTCTCGGTCAGCCGTCGTCGCCGCCGATCGAACCATGCCAGTCCGGCGATCACGGCCGCTGCCAGCAACCATCCGAGGAGCAGGTCGATCACGTAGTGCTCGGCCGTGTAGACCAGCGTGAACGCCATGACCAGCGGATAGGCCACCAACAGTGGACGCCATGCACGATGTACCCGGTGCCACAGGAACGCCGCGAGCGCAGCCGACATCCCGGCGTGCAGCGACGGGATCGCCGCCACCAGGTTGACGCTGGCCTGCCCCTGGTCGAGCAGCGCGCTGGCCGAGTGCAGGTTCAGGTTGCCCCAGCCGCGGCCGACGATGCGTTCGATCCACTCGTTGGCGCCGTCCTGCGAAGACTGCATCGCACCGAGAACACTGCCGTCCTCGACACCCCGCGCGGACCGGAACATGCACCGCGGGCCGGACGGCCCCCCGTCGACGTCGTCCGCGGTGCACCTGGCCGCGGCCCACGGCGGGGCGGCCGGCAGCAGCACATAGATGGCCAGTGCGATCAGGTTCATGCCGACGAACAACCGGACGAACGCCTTCCACTCCTCGCGGTCGCGCAGCCACAGAATGCCGGCGATCACGTACGGCAGGATGAAAAACGACATGTAGACGCTGCTGATCACCACCTCCCACCAGGGGGGTTCGGGCTGTTTCAGCTGCTCCTGCAGCCACACCGTCGGCATGGTGCCGAAGAACATCAAGCGATCCATGTCGGCCGGCCAGTGCCACAACGTGGGCCGGCCGACGAGGTCGGCCGCGCCCCTGCTCAGGTCATAGGCGATCAACAGAAGCGCGAACGGCAGCCAGTCACGCACCACGTAGAGCACTCGCCGGCCCTGGCCGATGCTGGCGACGGCAAGACCGGTGCAGATGTACACCAGCAGGAGTTCGCGGTTGAACGCGAAGCCCTCGGTGACCGTCCGCCAGACCACCACGGTCGCCCACACCGCGATCGCCATCCACCGCACCACGCGCAGCCATCTTCTGCGCCGGGTGTGCAGCTGGGTCTCGGTGTCCTCGGCGTGCGTCAGCGCAATCGACGACTCGTCAATCGACGACTGGTCAATTGTGGACACATCGGCCTTTCGACGCGGGAACCACATGCATTCCCGGCGTAAGACTAATTAACCGCGAAGCCACCCGCCGTTCAAGTTCGGATCGGCTATCGAAGTGTGATCAACAGACCGGTGTCAGTCGATGTGCTCCCGCAGGAACGCGATGTCGTCTTTGCGTCCCTCATCCGACGTTTCACAGATGACCGGGGCGTCGGCCGCTTTGACCACCGCCGCCAGCAGCTGCGGATCGATCTGGCCGGCGCCGAAGTTGGCGTGCCGGTCTGCTCCCGAACCCGCGGCGTCACGCGAGTCGTTGCAGTGCACCAGGTCGATCCGGCCGGTGATCGCCTTGATCCGCTCGACCGCGTCGACCAGGGCCTCGCCGGCTGCCCAGGCGTGGCAGGTGTCCAGACAGAACCCGATGCCCTTGTCTCCGATGTGGTCCCACAACCGGGCGATCGTGTCGAAGTGCCGGGCCATCGCGTGGTCGCCACCGGCGGTGTTCTCGAGGTAGACGGGCACGTCGGTCTTGAGGCTGGCCAGCGCTTTGACCCAGCGCTCGAAGCCGGCCTCCATGTCGTTGTCGTCGGCGTGGCCGCCGTGCACGATGACGGCAGTGGCGTTGATCTCCGACGCCGCGTCGCAGGTGTCCTGCAGGATCTTGCGGGACGGAATCCGGACCCGGTTGTTCGCCGAGGCGACGTTGATCAGGTACGGAGCGTGCACGTAGATCGGCATCGGAGAGGCCTTGAGGATCTCGGCGTCGTCACGTGGTGGCGGCTTCTTCCAACTCTGCGGGTTCCCGAGGAAAAACTGCACCACGTCGGCGCCGTCAGCCTGTGCGGCGGCCAGGGGATCATCACCATGGACATGCGAACCAATGAGCACGGCGTTGAGTCTAGGCGGGGCCGACGACAGCTTCTTGCGCGAGCAGACGCAAAGGTCCCCGACACGCCGAGCGCATGAGGACCTTTGCGTCTGCTCGCGCAGAGAGGGAAACCTCAACAGGCGATGTCGGCGCTATCAAGATGCCCGAGCACCCGTGCCACGAGGTCGAGGGGATGGCGCCGGACGTCATCGGAAACCATCGGCACGACAGTCCAGCCGCAATCTTTCAACCGGGCCTGCTTGATCCGGTCGCGCTTCCACGCCTGCGGGTTGGCGTGCCATTCCATGCTGTCGTATTCGGCGGCAACGCTCGCCCACGGCCAAGCGAAATCAACCCGCCACAGTTTCCCGTGACGGTCCACGATCTCGTACTGCAGCTCGGGTTTGGGCAGACCGCCGTCGATGAACACCAACCGAGTCTCACTTTCCATCGCTGACTCCGCTCGCCCGTCGGCGTGCACCACCACACGGTGTCGGCAAAGTCGTATTTCACCAGTTCAGCAGTAGTTTGACGGGTCGGAGATGATTGCGCGCGTGGTGTCGAAGCGCGGCGGCGATGTTGGTATGTCCGTTGAGCCGCAGGACGCTGATGGCTGTATTCCTGAGGGTTGCCATGACTTGGGGTCCGCCGCCGGTGCGGATCTGCGAGTGGTCCTCGGCGTAGGTGACGTCGCGGACCCAGTGCAGCTTGTTCTCGATCGCCCAGTGTCCGCGCAGCCAGGCGGCGATCTGGGCGGGCTTGGCGTCGGCGATCGACAGGGAGGTGACGGCGTAGACGACTTCGGTGTGACGCTTGCTGGTCTTGCGGTGGGTGACCGTGCGGGTCAGTTGCAGGACCTGCACGGCGCCGGGGAACCCGATTCCCTGGGTGATCTCGGTAGCTTTGAGTACGCGTTTGGCGGTGCGGCCGTGATCGTGCTCGATGCTGGTGTCGAGGATCGGGATCTGTTTCCACGGCAGGTTTTTGAGCTGCCTGCGCAGCGTCGGCTGATTGTCTTTGACGGTGAAGATGTAGTGGCCGCTGCGGCCGATGATGTGTTCGGCGGTGTCGCGCTGACAGTGCAGGGCGTCGGCCGTGATGACCGCCCCGGTGATGTCGAACGTGTCGAGAAGCTTTCTCAGCATGGGGATTTCGTTGGTCTTGACATCGACCGCCAGTTGCGCGAGCACGGTGCCGGTCTGTTGGCACAGCCCGGCCAGCAGGTGCACCAGGCTGCCGGTCGCGCCGCGGGCGCCGCGCAGCGTCTTGCCGTCGAAGGCGATCACCCGGCGACCGGCGATCGTGCTGGTGTGCAACCACATCCACGCCCCGATCAGCTGGTCAAGTTCGTCCGGGGCGAGCCGTTGCAGGCAGCGCCGGATCGTCGACTCGCACGGCGCAACGCCGGTGACACCGAGCCGCGCCAGCACCTCCGG
>NZ_JBAUJB010000211.1:0-7363 GCF_049683355.1 Mycobacterium sp. | reverse complement strand
TTAGCCACCGCGGAATGGGTCGCCTTCTACAACCGAGAGCGCCCCAACGGGTACTGCGACGACCTCACCCCCGACCGGGCCGAGGAACTCTACTACGATCGAAAATTGCACCCTCAAACCGAGGAGGCAGTCAGATAACGGGGCCTCCGGACACGCCGGGGTGGATCAGGGCCCAGCTTCGCCGACTTCGCGGCCAATGCCAAGGAGATGTCCGGCAACACAGACTGAGACTGAGCAGGCTGTGCAGCACGTCGCCGGAATTGCATTCCAGCAGAGGACGCTCAAGAGGGGACCTACTGGAATGCAGTTCCGGCGGTGAAACGATACGGAGAGAGGTTGATATGCCGGGTGGCATGAGTTTTGAACTCACCGAGGACCAGGAGTTGATCCGCAAGTCCGTCGCCGAGTTGGCGGGCAGGTTCGACGACCAGTACTGGATGGAAAAAGACCTGGCGCACGAATTCCCCCGGGAGTTCTACGATGCCGTCGCCAAGGGCGGTTGGCTCGGTATGACCATCCCCGAGGAGTACGGCGGTCACGGCCTCGGGATCACCGAGGCGACGCTACTGCTCGAGGAGATCTCACGCTCAGGGGCCGCGATGAACGGCGCCAGCGCCATCCACCTCTCGATCTTCGGCATGCAGCCGGTGGTCAAACACGGCTCCGATGAGCTCAAGGCGGCGACGTTGCCCCGGATCGTCGACGGTGACCTGCACGTGTGCTTCGGCGTCACCGAACCCGGTGGCGGATTGGACACCTCACGCATCACCACCTCCGCCAAACGCGAAGGCGACAGGTACCGCGTCAACGGCCGCAAGGTCTGGATCTCCAAGGCGCTCGAGTCCGAGAAGATCCTGCTGCTCACCCGCACCGAGCCGTACGAGCAGGTCACCAAGAAAACCGACGGGATGACGCTGTTCCTCACCGACCTCGACCGTGACCACGTCGACATCCGTGCGATCAAGAAGATGGGACGCAACGCCGTCAGTTCCAACGAACTGTTCATCGACGACCTGATGGTGCCGATCGAGCACCGCGTCGGCGAAGAGGGCCAGGGGTTCAAGTACATCCTCGACGGACTGAACCCCGAGCGGATGCTGATCGCCGCCGAGGCGCTCGGCATCGGCCGCGTCGCGCTGGAGAAGGCGGTGAAGTACGGCAACGAGCGTGTGGTGTTCAACCGCCCCATCGGCATGAACCAGGGCCTGCAATTTCCGCTGGCCGACTCCCTGGCCCGCCTCGATGCCGCCGAACTGGTCCTACGCAAGGCGACGTGGCTGTATGACAACGGCAAACCCTGTGGCCGAGAAGCGAATACCGCGAAGTACCTGTGCGCCGACGCGGGCTTCGGGGCAGCCGACCGGGCATTGCAGCTGCACGGCGGTATGGGGTATTCCGAGGAGTACCACGTGTCCCGGTACTTCCGGGAGTCGCGGCTGATGAAGATCGCCCCGGTCAGCCAGGAGATGATCCTCAACTTCCTCGGTGAACACGTCCTCGGTCTGCCCAGGAGCTACTAGATGACCCCGCAGAGGACATTCGGCGGCGGCATGGTGACCTGAACAGGTGATAGAACCGCAACCGCACCCCGCCCCGCTGGCTGGCGTCACCGTCGTCGCCATGGAACAAGCCGTCGCCGCACCAATGTGTACCCGGGTGCTGGCCGACTTCGGCGCGCGCGTCATCAAGGTGGAAAACCCCAACGGGGGCGACTTCGCCCGTGACTACGACGACGTCGTGAACGGCCCCGGCGGCCTCGCCGCGCACTTCGTGTGGTGCAACCGAGGCAAGGAGTCGGTGACGCTGAACACCAAGTCTCCGGCCGGTGTCGAACTGCTGCACCGGTTGCTCGACCGTGCCGACGCGTTCGTGTCCAACCTGGCGCCCGGCGCGACGGCACGGCTGGGCGTCGCACCCGCCGACCTCGCCCAGCGGCACCCCGACGTCATCCCGGTCGAGATCGACGGATACGGACCCGGTGGGCCGATCTCGCACAAGCGGGCCTACGACCTCCTGGTGCAGGCGGAGTCGGGATCGTGCGCGATCACCGGCTATCCGGGTATGCCCGCGAAACCCGGGCCGGCGATGGCCGACTTCAGCACCGGGCTGTACGCCGCCATCTCGATACTGGCGTTGCTGTTCGGGCGGAGCAACCGGGCGGCGGGGGCTGCGACTTTCAGGGCCCCGTCGGTGGAGCTGAGCCTGTTCGACGTGATGACCGACGTGATGGGTTATGCCCTCACCTACACCCAGCATTCCGGCATCGACCAGCAACCGCTCGGGGTCGGCTCACCCGCCGTCGCGCCGTACGGCGCGTTCCCCACGCGCGACGGTCAGACCGTGGTCCTCGGCACCACGAACGACCGCGAGTGGCAGCGGGTCGCCCGGGAGATCATCGATCGCCAGGACCTCGCGGACGACCCGCGGTTCGCCACCAACTCCAGTCGTTGTGCCCACCGGGAGATCCTCGACGGGGCCATCGGGTCGTGGTGTGCCCGGCACGATCTGGCGGAGATCCAGCAGATCGCCGACGCCGCCGGCATCGGCAACTCCCGCTACAACGTCCCCAGCGAAGTGGTGGCGCACCCGCAATTGGCGGCGCGCGACAGGTGGCGGAGCGTGGCCACCCCCCGCGGTGACATCCAGGCGCTGCGGCCGCCGCCGGTGATCAGCGGCTTCGAGCAGCCGATGGGAGCGGTCCCCGGTCTGGGGCAGCACACCGACGCGGTGTTGGGCGAATTGGGAGTGTCCACCGAGGAATTGGTCCGGTTACGGGCCGAGGGCGCGATCGGACCGGCCTACTGATGTCCGATTCCTCCTCGCGTCCGGAGAAGGCTGACGACCAGGTGCTGCTTTCCGCGGATCGCGGCGGCGTGCGCACGCTCACGCTCAACCGGCCCGAACGCAAGAATGCGCTCGACGCCCGGCTGTGGGTGGAACTCGCCGACGCGCTCCGCGAGGTCAAGCGTGACCGCGACGTACGCGCGCTGGTGCTCACCGGCGCCGGTGGTGCGTTCAGCTCGGGAGCCGACATCGGCACCGGTGAGGAGATCCACCCGCGCTACAAGCTGGACCGGCTCACCGATGTCGCACTGGCACTGCACGAACTCACGGTGCCGACGGTCGCGAAGGTCACCGGCATCGCCGTCGGCGCCGGCTGGAACCCGGCGCTCGGATGCGACCTGGTCGTGGCCACCCCCGAGTCGCGGTTCTGCCAGATCTTCGCCAAGCGCGGACTGTCGGTGGATCTCGGCGGGTCCTGGTTGTTGCCCAGGATCGTCGGACTGCAGCAGGCCAAGCGGCTGGTGC
This sequence comes from Mycobacterium sp., assembly GCF_049683355.1. Classification (GTDB taxonomy): domain Bacteria; phylum Actinomycetota; class Actinomycetes; order Mycobacteriales; family Mycobacteriaceae; genus Mycobacterium. The sequence continues at coordinate 4,054 of NZ_JBAUJB010000211.1, read as the reverse complement.
TGCTGGCCGACATGATCGGCGCAGGAAGCGCACGCACTCGGGCTCGTCACCTGGGTGAAGGCCTCCGACGCGATCGACGGGTTCGTCGACGAGTTGGCCGCCCGGCTGGCCACGGGGCCACCGTTCGCGCTGGCGCAGAGCAAGGCGCTGCTCAACGACGGCGCCAACGCCACGCTCCGCGAGGCGCTGGCCAACGAAGCCCGGGCGCAGCCCGGTAACTTCGCGACGGCAGGCTCGACGCAGGCGTACCTCGCCTTCGCCGAGAAGCGGGAGCCGGAGTTCACCGGAACGTGGGCGTTGCACGAGAAGGAGCAGAGCTGATGCGGGAAACGGTCATCGTCGGGGCGGTACGTACACCGGTCGGCAAGCGCAACGGCGGCCTGTCCGACCAGCACGCCGCCGATCTGTCGGCACTGGTGCTCAACGAGCTCGTCGAACGCACCGGTGTGGACCCCGACATCATCGACGACGTCGTCTGGGGTTGCGTATCCCAGGTGGGCGACCAGTCCAGCAACATCGGCCGATACGCCGTGCTGGCGGCAGGCTGGCCCGAACACATCCCCGGCACCACGGTCAACCGGGCCTGCGGGTCCAGTCAGCAGGCGCTCGACTTCGCCGCGCAGGCGGTGATGTCGGGCCAGCAGGACGTCGTCGTGGCCGGGGGAGTGGAGGTGATGAGCCAGGTCCCGCTGGGAGCGGCACGCGCCACCGGGATGCCCTACGGGCCCAAAGTCCTTGCCCGCTATCACAATTTCGCGTTCAACCAGGGCATCTCGGCCGAGATGATCGCCCAGCAGTGGAACTTCTCGCGCACTCGGCTCGACGAGTACTCCGCGCACTCCCACGAGCGGGCGGCCGCCGCGCAGGACGCCGGGGCCTTCAAGGACCAGATCGTGCCGGTGTTCACATCGGGCGGAGTGGTCACCGACGACGAGGGGATCCGGCGCGGCACCACCCCGGAGAAACTTGCAGGCCTCAAGCCGGCATTCGCCGACGATGGTGTGATCCACGCCGGGAACTCGTCGCAGATCTCCGACGGCGCAGCGGCGCTGCTGGTCATGACCGCCGAGAATGCGGTGGCACTCGGTGTGACGCCGCTGGCGCGCTACCGGGCCGGTGCGGTCACCGGCGCGGATCCGAAGCTGATGCTCACCGGGCCGATTCCGGCGACCGAGAAGGTTCTGCACAAAGCCGGTGTGGACCTTTCCGACGTCGGCGTGTTCGAGGTGAACGAGGCGTTCGCCCCGGTCCCGCTGGCGTGGCTGGCCGACACCGGAGCCGACGAGCGCAAACTCAACCCACTCGGGGGCGCGATCGCCCTGGGTCACCCGCTGGGCGCGTCGGGCGCGGTGTTGATGACGCGGATGATTCATCACATGCGGGACAACGGAATTCGATACGGCTTGCAGACCATGTGTGAGGGCGGCGGCACCGCCAACGCCACGCTGGTCGAGCTCGTCGCCTGAGGAGAGCACAATGCGTCGAGACCTGTTCACCGAGGACCATGAGGCTTTTCGCGAGCTCGCCCGTGATTTCGTCGACAAGGAGATCGTCCCCCACTACCCGGAGTGGGAAAAGGGCGGCCGGATGCCCCGCGAGGTCTTCGAACAGATGGGCTCGCTCGGCATGCTCGGGATGGCCATCCCCGAGGAGTGCGGCGGCGCGGGCATGCCCGACTACCGCTACAACGTGGTGCTGCAGGAAGAAGCGGCCCGCGCGCTGGTGACGCTGTCGACGGTGCGCACCCAGCTCGAGGTGATCCTTCCCTACTTTCTGCATTACGCGAATGCCGAGCAACGGCGGCGCTGGTTTCCCGGCCTCGCGGCGGGGACGCTGCTGACCGCGATCGCAATGACATAACCAGGCACCGGATCGGACCTCGCGGGAATGCGCACCACCGCGGTCCGGGACGGGTCGGGGGACGACGCGGACTGGATCGTCAACGGCGCCAAGACGTTCATCACCGGCGGCATACAGGCGGACCTGGTGATCGTCGTCGCCCGCACCTCGACTGATCCGGACAACCGTCGCAAGGGGTTGACCCTGTTGGTCGTCGAGGACGGGATGGCCGGTTTCACCCGCGGGCGGGAACTGGAGAAGATGGGCTGCAAGGTGCAGGACACCGCGGAGCTGTCCTTCGTCGATGTGCGCGTCCCGGCGACGAATGTGCTCGGTGAGGTCGACGAGGCGTTCGGCTACCTCGGCCACAACCTCTCCCAGGAGCGGCTGACCGTGGCCGTCGGATCGGTGGCGCAGGCCCGCTCGGCGATCGCCGAGGCCATCGACTACACCAAGGACCGCAAGGCCTTCGGCACGCCGGTCGCGTCGTTCCAGAACACCAAATTCGAGCTGGCTGCCTGTTCGACGGATGTCGAGGCCGGCCAGGCGATGCTGGACCGGGCGATCGCGCTGCACGTCGAGGGCGAACTGTCCGGCGCCGACGCGGCCAGGGTGAAGCTGTTCTGCACCGAGATGCAGCAGCGGGTGGTCGACCGCTGCCTTCAGCTCTTCGGCGGATACGGCTACATGATGGAGTACCCCATCGCCCGGCTGTACACCGATGCACGGGTGGCCCGCATCTACGCGGGAACCAGCGAGGTCATGAAGGTGATGATCGCCAAGTCGCTGGGGTTGTGACCGGGTAGATCGGAAACTCGTTCGAAACAATTCGCGTGAGACCCTTGTCACATGCCGCAAACCTACCTACTGTGCGTTCACTAGGTTGGTTCAGCAAGGAGTCCAGTGGCAGCCCCCGGATCCGTGTCCCGCCCCTACGCGACCCTGTTCGCCAAAGGTGAGGACCGCAGGCAGCGCATTCTCGCCGTGGCAGAGCGATTGTTGGCGCGCAACGGTTGGCGCACCACGTCGCTGGCCCTGATCGCCAAAGAGGCGGGAGTGACACCCGCAGGCCTGCTGCACCACTTCGAGTCCAAAGAGCAGCTCCTCAACGCCGTGTTGGACGCACGAGACGCCGACGACGACGCGCACGCGGACCGCTCGGGTGACCTGATCGCCCAGCTCGTCCGTGTCCCGGAGCGCTTCGAGCGGGCCCCCGAGCTCGTCGGGACCTTCGCGGTACTGCTGGCGGAGAACATCGCCCCGGACGCGCCGTTGCACGACAGGCTGCACAAGCGCTATCGAGACGCGGTGGACATCCTGGTGTCGATGATCGAGCGCGGCCAGCGCGACGGGAACTACCGCACCGACCTCGACGCGGCCGCCAAGGCCGTGGAGATTCTGGCCTTCATCAACGGAATGGAGATCCTATGGCTACTCGACCCTTCAGTCCCCCTGACCGAGGTGTTCAAGGAGTACGCGGAGTCGCTGGCGCGGGATCTGACACCGCAGGAGGCGACATGAGGTACCGACTCGACGTCGTCGCGCCCAGCGTGCTCGATGCGGTGCAGTTCGCCGGCGGTTGGATCTACGACCGGGTGATGGCGGGCTGGGATGTCACCGTGCTGGTCGGAAGCGACGAAGACGTGCGCCCCTCGAGATCCTTCGGCGCACAGACCTTGGATCTGGAAGCAGTGCTGGAGTCATGGGAACAGCGCCCGCACCCGCAGACAGTGGCGGTGGCCGCAGATCTCTTCGACCGTGACGATCGGGTGCGCAGGGGGGTTCTCGGAGCGCTCGAACAAGGTGCGACCGAGGTGACCCTGTGGGGGGCACCCCTGCCCGCCGAACTGGACAGCAGCGTCGATTCCGTCGAGCACCGGCTCAGTGCTGCGGCGCGGGCCTTCAAGGCCCAGGCACTGGCGGTGGCCATCGGCGCGGTCGTCGAACCGGTCGGCCGCAGCGAGACGTTCTGCTACGGCATGATGCTGTCGGTCGCCGCGGACCTGGTTCCGGCGAGCTGACCGGGCAGCCCGGGGTCAGCTCATATCGATCAGGACTTTGCCTATCGCGCGGCCGTCCCCCACGTGACGCAGATCGCGCAGTTCGTGTTCATTGCGCTCGAACTGGTCTCGCGGTACGTCCTGGAACTGGAAGCCGAGCACGTGAATCCCTTTGACCAGCACCAGGTTCAACGGAATGCTCGGGATGACCCCTG
>NZ_JBAUJB010000210.1:0-1999 GCF_049683355.1 Mycobacterium sp. | reverse complement strand
ACGAAGCGAAGATCGAAGCGTTACTGGCGGGGGCGGAACCCACCTATCGCGAGCGTATTACCGCTGCCTACCCCGAGTATCCAGCCCCAGATGCCTGTATCCGGCTGGGGGCCGACTTCACATTCGGGTCGACACTGTGGCAGATCGCGGACTCCCACAGTCGGCACGCCCCCACATATCTGTACCGCTATGACTTCGCCCCGCGAACTCTGCAATGGACCGGGCTCGGTGCCACCCATGCGACGGAGCTTCTTGCGGTGTTCGACGCCTACCGCACGCCCCTCGGTCGGCTTCTCAGCGCGGGAGCCGATCGCCGCTCGGCCATGCGGGTGAGCGACGACATGCAAGGGCGCTGGCTTGCTTTCGCGCGCACCGGAATTCCAGGAGACGGCTGGCCGCACTACACCAGCGACACCCGTCCGGTGCTGGTCTTCGATCGCGCTTCGCGGGTCGAGAACGATCCCCATGCCGACCAGCGGCAAGCATGGGAAGGCTTTCAAGTCCTCGCACGCTGACGAGCGGTGTCCACAAAGGTTCGCCCCTGAGAGGCTTGGTCTTTGAAACGACGTCCCGCAAGGCTAACTTGATGACATCGTTCCGTCGCCCGATCAGCGCATCCAGGGAGCCGCACGTGCACTACGCCTTCGACGAAGACCAAGAGGCCTTCCGGCGTGAGGTCGCCACCTTCGCTGAGCGGGTGCTCGCTCCGCACTACCAGGCCGACGACCGGGCCGCGCGGATGCGCCCGGAGCTACCTCGCCAGATGGCGGCGATGGGCTTGACCGGCCTGCGCATTCCGGAGAGATTCGGCGGCCAGGGGGCCGACGCCGTCACCACCGGCATAGCAGCCGAAGAGATCTCGCGGGCTGACATCAACGCCTGCTACATCCTGCTGATCGCCAGTCTCAACGCCGACATCCTGGTCGGCAACGCCAGCGAGGAGCAACTGGCGCGATGGCTACCCCCGCTCGCAGATGGCACCGCACTGTCGGCGCTGGTGCTCACCGAGCCAGAGCACGGGTCCGACGCGGCCAACCTGTCGCTGCGCGCACAACCCGACGGGACAGGCTGGCGGCTGGTTGGCGAGAAGACTTCGATCTCAGCGGGGATGTCGGCAGACACCGGAGTGGTCTTCGCGCGCACCGGAGGGCCCGGGGCCCGCGGGGTCAGCGCCTTCTACGTCGACCTCAACGACGAGCGGGTCGCGCGGACCCCGCTCGACGATCACGGCGGCCGGGCCATCGGGCGTGCGTCGTTGCATTTCGACGGGGTGAAGGTGGGTCGCGACGAGCTGATCGGGCAGGAGGGCGCCGGATTCGTGTCGGTGATGCAGGGTTTCGACTACTCGCGGGCGGTGATCGGCCTGATGTGCGTCGGCATCGCCCAGGCAGCACTCGACGATGCACTGGAGTACTCGCGAACCCGGCAGGCTTTCGGTGGTCCAATAGGTCGCCACCAGGGGGTGGCGTTCCCGCTGGTCGAGCAGGCCACCAGGTTGGCCGGGGCCCGTCACATCTGTTACGAGGCGCTGTGGCGAAAGGACCAGGGCTTGGATCACACGGTGGCTGCGAACATGGCGAAGTGGTTCGCGCCCAAGACCGCGGGCGAGGTCGTACACCAGGCGCTGCTTACCTTTGGCCACGCTGGATGGGGCAGGGACAGTGTGCAAGGGCAGCGACTGCGCGACGTGTTGGCATTCGAAATCGCCGATGGAACCGCGCAGGTCGCCAAGCTCGTTGTCGCCCGCCACCTGCTTGGGCGAGAATTCGCTCCGTAGCGACCTGCGAGTTCGGCCTGAGGCGTCGACTCGTCAGACCTACTCAGACCTCCATGGCGAACTTCTCGCGCACCGCGGCGAGGCGCTCGTACTGAGCCAGGACGTTCGCAGAGGTCGGCAGCATCACGAATGACGCGGCGCCGGCGTCACGGAACTCCGCGAGCATGTCTGCCACTCGGGTTTCGCTTCCGATCACACACCACTTCTCGATTGCTTCGACGG
>NZ_JBAUJB010000209.1:0-2008 GCF_049683355.1 Mycobacterium sp. | reverse complement strand
GGCATTTCGTCGACGACAGGGCGTGCTGAGGCTGGTGGTGGTGCTGCCGGACGGCACGCCGGGCATGGTGGCGGCCGACTCAACGGATGTGTTTGGTAGCGGTGACGCCGCTGTGACGCAGTTGGCGACCACGTTGTCGGTCGAGGGGGTTCGGCTGCTGCGGTCACGACTGGCCCATGAGGTCGGTGCGGCGTCGGCGTCGGGCGTGTCGTCGTGACCGGGTCCGACCAGTTACGGCCTGGATGGGCAAGGCTCACCTCGCTGGATCCGCGCGAACGAGACCAGGAGGTGAGCCGTGCGAGAAATCAGGATAGCGGCCGCGGTGCAATTGCGGCTGCCGTGGGAGCAGGAGTGTGTGGCCGGGAGCTGGGAGCAGGTGCCCGAACCCACACGGGCGCAAGTGTTGTCGCTGCTGGCCCGGATGATCGCCAGGGGTGTGCTGGCCGAGGACGGCAGTGATGGCTGAGCTGACCAAGATCCGGGCAACGCACCTGGAGCGGGAAGCCTGGGTGTATGTGCGGCAATCGACGATGACGCAGGTGCGGGAGAACACCGAAAGCCTCAACCGGCAATACGAATTGGCGCAGCGAGCCCAACATCTGGGGTGGCCAGCTGACCGGGTACGGGTGGTCGATGACGACCTGGGCTGTTCAGGCGCGGATGCCGACGCGCGCGGCGGGTTTCAGGGATTGGTCGCCGCGGTCGGGTTGGGGCAGGTTGGTCTGGTGCTGGGCATCGAGGTGTCTCGGTTGGCCCGGCGCAACGCAGACTGGTATCACCTGCTGGACCTGTGCGCGATGACCGACACCCTGATCGCCGACACCGACGGGATGTATCACCCCGGTGACTACAACGACCGGCTCGTGCTTGGGTTGAAGGGCACGATGAGCGAGGCTGAGCTGCACGTGCTGCGATCGCGGCTGGATGCCGGGCTGCGGCACAAGGCCGCGCGGGGCGAGCTGCGCCAACTGCTGCCGGTCGGGCTGGACTACGACGAGGACGACCGGGTGGTGCTCAGCCGGGATGAGGCGGTCCGCGCCGCGATCACGGCTGTGTTCGACCGGTTCGACGAGCTGGGTTCGGCGCGTCAGGTGGTGCTGTCGCTGCGCGCGGATGGCCTGCGGCTGCCGCGCCGGTCCGCTGGCGCGCGGATCGTCCGCTGGGCCGAGGCGACCTACCCGGCGGTCCACGATTTCTTGACCAACCCCGCCTATGGTGGTGCGTACGTGTTCGGGCGAACGAAGGTGAGCCGGCGTCTGGACGAGGCGGGCCGCATCGTCGTCCGCGATCAGGAATTGCCGCGTGAGCAGTGGGAGGTGACCATCCCGGATCATCATCCCGGCTATGTGTCCTGGCAGACCTATCTGGCGAACCGGGATCGGTTGCGCGCCAACGCACGCCCGCCCAAAGGGCAGGGCGGCGGGGCGGTGCGTGAGGGCCGCGCCTTGCTGCAGGGGCTGGTGGTGTGCGGCAAGTGCGGGCGGCGGATGCTGGTCGGCTACTCCGGCCCGGATGGCCGGGTCCCACGGTATCTGTGCGCGCAGGGACTGCGGTTGTATGGCTCGGCGCGCAGCTGTCAGAGTCTGAGCGGACGCCGCCTGGATGCCGCTGTGGTCGAGGAGATGTTCATGGTGTTGGCGCCGGCCGCGTTGGCGGCCACCGCCGCTGCACTCGCCGAGGCCGAGGATCAGCACGCCCGGCGGGTGCGGGCGTTCGAGCTGGCCGCCGAGCGGGCCCGTTACGAGGCCGAGCGAGCCCGCCGCCAGTTCGACGCGGTGGAGCCCGAAAACCGGTTGGTCGCCCGCAGCCTGGAACGCGACTGGGAAGCGCGGCTGGTCACGGCGCGTCAAGCCGAGGCCGACCTGGCCGCGCAGCTTTCCCGCCGGCCGGCGGTGCTCACCGAGGAGGAGGTGGCCTGGCTATCCCACGCGGGTGCTGATCTGCGGGCGGTGTTCGACGCCGACACCACAACGATCCGGGAACGAAAGCAGTTGCTGCGGTTGCTGAT